>DATEMK010000040.1:0-2841 GCA_035275625.1 Bacteroidia bacterium | reverse complement strand
AATTTACCAAATTTAAAAATAAAAAAGACGTGCTTTTCTTTTTATTTTATAGTAGGAATAGCTTAAACGGCTTTGCCGACCTGCGGTGTCATTCATTTCTTGCAGTCAGTTCAAATTTAGGACTGCCGCCAAGCATAACGCATAACGAAGAAGGGACGGCAAACATGCAGTGCATGTTTGAGCGGAGCATGTGTGCAAGCGAAGTAAAAAAAAGAAGGGTTTAGAACCACTTCTGTTCGTTTACCTACTCTGTTCATTAGAAGCTCAACTCTTTGTTTACCTCTCAAAGCCCTTCTTTTTTTTATTTCTTTTAATTTACTTGTTATTCGTTCGTGCTACTATTGATACGAAGCTGTGAAGTTTGAAATCCGCACGAAAGTTTTTTATCGCTGTATAATAATTTTTGTAGTATAAATTTCTCTTTCTGTTGAAAGAGTTACAAAATAAAGTCCGGCAGGTTGCTCTAATTTTAATTCTGTTTTGCCGGAAGTTAAATTAATATCTTTAATCTTTTCTCCAATTAAATTAGTGATTGTTAAATGAGTTTTTAAATTTGAAAGAGAAGAAATGTCAATGAGAAAACTTCCTTGATTTGGATTAGGATAAACAATAATCTTATTTTCTTCTGATGCAATAAAATCAATTCCTACGGGTACGATACATGTATCAGCTGGGCATGGAGAAACACAAGCCGGACTATTTTGCGGAAATGCTCCTATGTCATGTATGTTGAGATTTATTTGCCCGAAAATAATGGGGGTTGCTGCATTGATGCATTTTGAACCTAGAAACAGATTATTGCCATAATTGCATTTAAGGCAATATAAATCAGTAAACATTGGGTTATAACAGATATTATAGTTGATATCGCAGAAATCACCATTTGCATTGAGATATGTACCATTTTGTGCGGAACAACCGAAGTCGTTACCAGAAATATTATAAAATTGCCCTAATACATTTTGCCAAAAGCAATTGTATTTAATATCACTCGTATCAATATCGGTTCCGTTTCCTTTTCTAATTCCATAACCACCATTATTGTATAAGATTGAATTATAGATTTTTGGATCTGCCGCACAATATAAAGAACCTGGTAGCTCCTCAGTACTCAATCCATCCATTTCATTGAAAGCTATAGTGCAATTTGCAATTTCAGGTTTGGAACCGGCAGTTGTTGATCCGGCAACTACTTCAATTCCTATCCCGCAATTTTGCACAATTAAACAATTAAATAATTTAGGTTTTGCACTGTAAGCTAATCCAGTCCAGTAACATCTTATCCCACCTTTTTTGTTTTCATAAATTATGCAATTTTGAATGAAAGTAGTGTCACCATTAAATACATCAATTCCATAATCTAAATTGTCATGAGTTATACAATCAGAGATAAATGGGCTAGCGCCCTGTGTAATATAAATCCCACTATGCGAATTGGCATGAATAGTTCCACCAGTTATAAACGGTCCGCCAATTCCAGATACCTTGATTCCATATGTAGCACTTTGAATATTGCAGTAAAAAAGGGAATCATCATTGCCACTTCCATTAAATATCAAACCATCCCATCCCCCGGGAAATTGAGTGGTAAATGATTCAAAGGCGATGGGGTTATTGGATGTACCTCTCGCAATAAATGTGTCCCCGGCAGCAACGGTGATTGAGTAAAACCCCGCATCAAACTTAACGGATACACCCGAGTCAATCAGCAGGTGATTAACTACATTAATATCACATGTAACAATGTACGGACTTCCGCTCAGAGTCCAGTGTCCTGTAATATTACCACAAACTGTAGTTTGTGCTCTTATTGCTAAAGTTAGCGTAAGGAATAATCCAATAAGTATAGATAGTTTTTTCATCTTTTATTGAGTTTAATTGTATTGCTTACTCTATTCGGTTTTCGGCAACCCCGTTTATATTTAGTTTATCAAAGTTAATTTCTTGCCATAACTTTCATATTAGCACTCGCGCCACGCATGACGGATAACAGTTAAATATCACCAGGTTTTAATACAAAACCTGCCGAATATTTCTCAAATATAGAAATATTCGGCAGGTATCAGGAGATTTACGATAACTGAAATAAAAAAAGCGGGACTGGCATCCCGCTCTCTTTTACACATATATACGAACCCCATTAACAGGTTATTTACATCACAATTATACTCACTAACGGGCTCCAGAAACCCGCTCCGTCTTTCAGAACAGGGCGAACCCTGTAGTACATTTTAGAACCTACTGTGAGACCGGTTACCGTTGTTTTTGCCTGTAACGTAACGGGCAAATCGGTCCAGGCAATGCCATCAGGGCTTTGTCCCCATTCATAAGAAGCGCGTTTTCCGGCTGCCTTCGAAAACAGCTTTACAGCCCCTTCTTCATCTCCATGCTTTAAAGAAAGAAGCGGCTTCACCCGTACCCCATGGTTTCTCAATCCGAAACCTGAAGCATTAATAATGGCAATGGCTGTAGCCTCATCAGCCGCGAGGTCAGCAAGATTTTGTACGTAGCCCTGTAAGCCGTACATATCACCCAGCACAATATCATATTGCAGGTCGCGGGCGGCAGCGCTTCCTGTAACATGGGTTTTGGCAACGGCTTCCGCGGTTTCAAGATCATTGGTATCAGTGATCACTGTTGCCAATGGCGGGGCCGGGGTAGCAAAAAATCCCGTGTGGTTAGTAATGTTGAGAATTACGGTGCGCACCATAAGAATGAAATTTCCGATTTTACGAAACCTGCTCAGCGCGAGCAGCGCAATTGGTCTCTTGCTTGAATTTGCCATAATTTTTGATTTTTAAATTGTTAATATTATTTTATTTTTATTTTTTCCCATTAATT
>DATEMK010000039.1:0-7844 GCA_035275625.1 Bacteroidia bacterium | reverse complement strand
TAAAACGTTTTTTATTAAAGCTCCATTTATATCAAACAGCTTGAAGGAAAAATTTTCTCCTTTGGGATTATTAAAATGTATGGTTGTTTTGTCTGTAAAAGGATTGGGGGCGATACCTGTTATATTTCCCTGTGGCAACTGATCTACATTGACAAAATAATTATGAAAGCAGGAATCGAAAATCAGCTGAATGATGCTGTCAGCTTCTAACATTACAGGAATGCTTGCATGGTTATCACCGGAGTCTGCCCTTGCCCAGATAACAGCAAGTGTAATGCAGTTAACTTCTCCGGGTTGCATAGTAAACTGTCCGGCTGACATGATAAATCTTCTATCACCAGGGACGTTACCGGTAACTTCTTCTGTCCAATCCTGGGGAATGGAATTGATGTGATCTGCATCTGTAGTTCCCGGAAACATAAAATCGCAGGTATCAATGCTGCCGGGATTGTAACCAGTACCTGACCAGGTCATTTGCACTCCGTTTTTCCAAAAACCTCTGAGGTAATTAAAAAAATCATTATAGTTGGCAGGCTCTCCTTGTATCGGATCATTAGCGTTATTATAATAAACAAACTTAGACATAGAAATATCTTCATTTAGCTCATCAATTGTTCCATTCCTGTTGTTATCTTTTCCATCACCGGGATCAGCCAAAGGTCCGTGTAAAATATCAATACCAATTGCAGGAGGTGTGGGGCCATAACCATCCGGAATTTCGTCAATCAAATCACCATTGTAACAAAAGCCCACTCCTTTACGGGCATCACAACGGACAAAATCATCAAAATAATGACCTAAGTCAGCGTCCGCCCACTGTCCGAAATAACAATTATAATACGTGCTGCTTGACTGGTTGATCATTATATACTGGTAAAAAGTGGTGGTAACGGTTTGCGTATAAGCAGGACCAAAAGCATAAGCCTGGCATTGTATTTCAAGCCCGATTGGCGCAGAGTTAGTTTCGGTTTTTACATTTCCCACATCGTTAATAACCCACCACAGGCTTTGGTCGCCATGGAGAATGTCACAGCATCCGGGCGCACCTGTTCCAAAATCAAAATAAGGATAATCACCGTCAATGTAATTATACATTCCGTCTCCGTTATAATCAAAATATGGAGCGAGGGGAGTATTGGAAGCATAAGGGCTGTTTCCGGGATAATCAATAATATCCTGAACGGTGGTGGTGCCGGTGTTCACAAAATCCGCCACATCTGATTTATTAAGTTTCCAAATCCTGTCATAGACAAGACAATTTGCAGCTGTTATATCATCTGTAGCCGGATCAACGGGACCGGCCCAATAATCATTTCCTGCCTGGCGATAGGTTTGTGCGGCAGCTTTAATTTGCCCTGCTCCGTCAATTCCTCCTATCCAGATTGAAGCAGCGAACATGGAATGGTTACCGCCACCTTTTGGAACTTCATATTGAGGGCCATTAAGATCCCACCACATGTCACCGCCTGTTAATATTCCCGCCCTGACATTTGCAATATCAAGATCAGCATATGCAACTGTCATAACGCAACCGGTTTGAGTCACTTTATTGTTTGAAGAAGCTTTTTTAATTGTTTTATTTTCCTCAGCTTTTAAATGTGAAATGAATAAAATAAGCAGGTATGTTATAACATAAATTTTTTTCATGGCAATAAGATTTATTTGGAACAGCATAAAGGTAACAGCATCAATCAGCAAAGTCCAAATCAAAATTTCGTTTAAGTATACAGGTCTGAGCGGCTGTAAAAAGGGTTTATTTTCGTTTTAAACTGAACGAAAAATAAATTTTAACTATGATAAAGGAATCTTGGTTCTGTTTTTTTATTTTCTCAACCCGGGTTAAATACACAGGTCTGACCCCTTCAAAAGTGGTTTTAAAAAAAAAAGTAAAATCCAAATTATTCTACCATCAATTTCCCTGAGCTTACCTTACCGCTTTCACCGGATAGTTTAAAAATATACATCCCGCTTTTTAAATTTTCTCTTTCAACAATAAGAAAATTCTTCTTAATGTTTAAAATGTTTTTTATTAAAGCTCCATTTATATCAAACAATTTAAAGGAAAAATTTTCACCTGCGGGATTATTAAAATGTATGATTGTTTTGTCGGAAAAAGGATTGGGTGCGATGCCTGAAACAGTTCCTTCTGCCAATTGATTAACGTTTGTTGAAAAATCTGTAAAGCAGGAATCAAAAATCAATTGAATAATACTATCAGCGGTTAACATTAAAGGAATGCTTGCACGATTATCCCCGGAGTCGGCCCTTGCCCAGACAACACCGATTGTAATGCAGTGTACTGCTCCCGGTAAAAGAGTAAACTCACCTGCTGAGTTGAGCAATATCCTATCATCAACAATATTACCGGCTATTTCCTCTGTCCAGGGACCTAAAGTTGAAAAGTATTGCGGGTCTGTCGCATTGGGACACATGAAATTGCAATAGTTAGTACTTAGAGGATTATACCCGTTTCCGCCATAAGTCATTGGGCCTCCATTTTTCCAAAAACCTTTGAGATAAGAATAATAATGTGAAGCGTAAATCGGAGCTCCTATTATAGGATCATTATTATTTGCATAAGAGACCAACTTTGACAAAGTAACATCTTCACCTGGTTCATCAATAATTCCATTCCTGTCATTATCTATTCCATCACCGGGATCAGCAAAAGGCCCGTGTAAAATATCAACACCAATTGCAGGCGGGGTGGCGCCATAGCCATCAGGAAGATTGTCCATCCAATCACCATTATAACAATATCCGACCCCTTTTTCAACATCGCAGCCGATATAATCATCAAGATAAAAACCTAAGTCAGCGTCCACCCATTGTCCGAAATAACAATGTGAATAGGCAGCACCTGAACGATTAATCATTGTATATTGATAGAATGTGCTGTTGATAGTTTGCGTATGAGCAGAATCAAATGCATAAGCCTGGCAGCGTATTTCAAGCCCGATGGGAGGCGAGTTAGTAACAGTATGAACATTTCCAACATCATTTATAACCCACCAGAGGCATTGGTCACCGTGCAATATATCACAGCAATCAGGAGAGCCTGTTCCTAAATTAAAATACGGGTAATCGCCATCGAGATAATTATATATTCCGTCACCGTTGTTATCGAAATAAGGCGCTAAAGGAACATTGGAACCGGGACTATTTCCCGGATAGTCAATAATATCCTGAACAGTGGTTGTCCCGGTGTTTACAAAATTCACTACATCCGGTTTATTCAGTTTCCAGATCCTGTCATAAGCAATACAGTTTGCCAGGGTACCATCAGGCCCGGGCCAAAAATCATTTCCACCCTGACCATTAGTCATGCAAGCTGTTCTTAACTGACCCCCGGGATCTATTCCTGCTATCCATAACCCGCCTGCGAATATGGAAGTCTTGCCCGTTCCTTTTGGTACTTCATATCGGGCGCCTGTAGTATCCCACCACATGCTTCCGCTGGTGAGCAATCGTGCTCTCACGTTTGAAATATCAAGATCAGCGCTTGCTACGGGCGGAGAACATTGAGCAGTTGCTAATTTGAAAGAGAACAAAACAAACAGAAGTGTAATAGTGCAATTTTTTTTCATGGCAGTAAGATTTTAAATTTGAACTATATAAGTTTGATACTATAAAGGTAATAGCATCAATCAGCAAAATCCAAATCAAAATTTCGCTTAATTATACAGGTCTGAGCAGCTATAAAAAAGAGTTTATTTTACGTTTTAAACCGAACGAAAAATAAGTTTTAACTCTGGTAAAAACATCCTGTTTCTATTTTTTTTTATTTTCATAACCCAGCATAAATACACAGGTCTGACACCTTTGAAAAATATTATGCAGAAAGAAAACCGGCATAAAAATGAAACTTTAACAAATGTACAAAGCCAAACCTATAAATCTTTAGTATCAAAAGATCACTATGTGGAAATTACTCTGACAACTGAAAACGGAACTGTTTATGTAACAAAACAGGATATTGCAGTTGATCCTTCTGTCAGATCCAGTGTATATAATCTTACAGATGCTGAAATGAATGAGCAATCAGTTACTATTCCAGACGTTGGAACCTATTGGTTCGTATTTTTTGATAATACTTCCTCAGCCCGGCAGAATGCCGGAACTATTGAATTTTCATGCAGTTGTACCGGGACTGGAAGTTGTGAGGTAAGGACAGCTATGAATACAACAAGTTGTTATCCCAATCCTACATGTAGCGGATGTTGCAAACTGAGTATAAGCATGCCTAGCCGAATTATTCCAGGTGGCGCAATTCTGGTTAAAGCTAATAATGTAATTGACAATTAAATTTGCAAAAAGAGGCTGCCTGAAATTTTATGGTAGTCTCTTTTTAGATCAAATACATTCCGTATTCTTATCTTCATTAGATAATCTTTTTAGTTTGAAAAACTTTTTGATAAATTTGCTTCAATATCAAATAAACACTGTTATATGAAAAAAGAAATCTGTTTATTATTTCTGTTTATTATTCCAACTTATCTTTATTCCCAGGATACATTAAAACATAAATTTAAGCCTGACTTCTATAAATATCCTTCTAATGCAGATGTGGAAAAATCAACAAAATTATCGCTGGCGAAAATTAGAAATTTATCTGAACAGGATATAATAAATTATATTGGTAGTAAGAGCAAAAGATTCCGGCAATTATCATTGCGTGAATCTTACTGGTTTTTGTTTTCATAATTTTTTTTGTTTTTTTGAAATATTTATATTAAAATTTAAGTGAGTGGAATCAAAGCCAAAAGGTTAAATTAAAAGAGGCTAATATTTTTGTAAACCGGGTGGCTTTATAAGATTCATTGTATTCATACCTTGTTGTTTGAAAAGGACCAGGTGCAATTTGTACTGATGATTCATAAATAGATGCTCCCCCTACTTTATAATGCAACAGTGCTGAAGAAAACTCTGCACCCAAAGAAACATGCTTGAATACATGAACATTAAAACCGGCAAAAACGCCCAAACCGGCAGCATATCCTCCGGGAATATTTTTGTTTTCGATGTAACTATACATTAAAGTATCTGTGGCTACATTTCGTTGATCAGTATATGTATGGCGTGTTATAGCAGAATATTTGATGTAAGGTATATTAACTCCTCCGTAGGATTCAATTATTTTATTCTTAAAAAAATTAAACTGAGCACCTGCAACAAACCTGTTTATTTTCTGCTTTATAGTATCATGAAGCAACGGATAATGGATTGAAGCATAAAGTCCGGACGAAGTTACAGTGTTAAAATTTGTCAGGTTTATTTGGGTGATTCCGTATTCAAACCGAATCAGCCATTCATCATTAATAAAATATTTTGGAATAATGCTTAAAGAATAAGATTTATTTGTCTTTTCACCTCCACTTACCATATTGCCTTCGGCATCCATTGCTAAAGCCGTTCCTCCAAGAAAAGCAATTTGTGAATGAGCATCGTTTATTGCAACAGATAAACCCCATTTATATTTTTTGGGAGAGGCAGACTGCGCAAAAGATAAATTAGTATAAATGGAAAAAAACATTGCTGCAAATAATGTAAAAAATAAAGGAGTAGTCAATAAATATTTTTTCATAGTGCTTGAGATTTATTTTGTTATTATAAATTTTTTTCAATCGTAATTTAGGTTTTAAAGGTAATAATAAAGGAAGGTTTTTAACATTGGAGGAAATTTTAAAAGAAAAGAGTATGTTATATTACATAATTTAATCGTAATTGCGTCATGAAAAGGGAAATAAATATTTTACAGATTATGAAATAAATATTATTAAATGACAACATAACCGTGCGTAAAAGAAAGTAATTAAATAATACAAAAAATCAAGGGAAACCTTGATATTGTTTGTATCAAGGGAAACCTTGATTTTTATAATTGGCTACCTTACGGATAGGATTTCTTTTTAGGGGTATTGGCAGTGTTGAAAATTAAATTTACTTTCGCTGTTGAAAAATGGTTTGTGAGAAACAAACAATGGAAAAAAAAGGAAATTCAAAGATATTAATCATGCAAAAACTTATTATTCTTAGCATATTACTAATGTTTCATTATTCTCTCAATGCCCAATATAAATCCGAAGAAATTAAGTCAATGATTAAAAATTCTGTTGTATCTATTAAAAATTCAAGCGGGACGGGAAGTGGAGTTGTTATTGGGCAAGACGGTATAATAATAACAAATTATCATGTTTATAATGGAAAAAAAATGACTGTAATAGATCAGGACAATAAATCTTATGAAGAAGATAAAATTATATTAATAAATAAGGAAAGAGATTTTGCAGTATTTAAAATCAAAAACAGTTCCTTACCTGCCATCAAATTTGGAAACAATGATTTTTTAAAGGAAGGAGAACAAGTTTATGCGATGGGAAGCCCACGCAGATTAGATGGTACAATAAGCCAAGGTCTATTTTCGAGAAAAAGGAATTTAAAACTCAAGGATGATATTTCAGCAAAAAATTACCTTCAGCATGACGCAAAAATTTATTTCGGTTCAAGTGGCGGAGCATTGGTAAATAATAAAGGTGAGCTTATAGGGATAAACGTTGCTATTGATCTATACAGACTTGATTCTATTACTGAATTAAATCCAAATGTGGGATGGTCAATTCCTTTTAATGAAATATGGGAAGAAATAAAAGATTTTGATGGAATTGCTAAAATTCCTTTAACTAATGATAATTCTGTTAAGGATTCTTTTGTACCAAATAAAGATTGTGAAGAAAATAATGTTGGAGATTATTGTTTTACAAATAATACAAATGTAAAGTTATCTGTCACCATACGAGGCGCTGGTATTAAACAATTAACACTTGAGCCCTCACAAAAACAATGTTTTTATAATCTAATGGTGCGTTCCTGGAAATATAGCTACATTGAACCCAAAGCTGGAGGGTATCAAAGTAAATCATCAAAATATGGGGCTGGTGAAATCTTTGTGGAAAAATGCAAAACAGGTGCATTAATTATAAGATAATATAATTCGATGCCTTCGGCATCGTGATGTTTATGGTTTGGTTTTCTATAAACTTGGCTGATCTCAATCTGGCTCAAAAGTCCACCGGACTTTTGCCCTCTTCGGGATTAACAAAAAATTCAATTTTGTATTTTTTAAAATGCTGATGCGAAGCGACTCCCTACGAAATTAGACCCGACTGAAACGGAAAGCCTCCCGATAACTATCGGGACGGACTTGCAGTGAAAGGCGGGCACACAGGTTATTAGAATTCCTGCCGGTTGTCTCCAAATTTTTTAGTCGAAAAATCAAACATACCGATCTCCTTTATTTATTTTCACATCATTCACAAACTGCCGAATCTGCTGCTCGTCACGCTTGCGGCAGATGAGCAGTACATAATCTGATTCCACCACAATGTAATCATCCAGTCCCTGCAAAACAACCAGTTTTTCTTTCGGCATGTTGACGATGCAGTTTTTAGAATCATACAGCATCACATTTTTTCCGACAACGGCATTCTGGTTTTCATCATGTTTGATATGCTCGTACAGGGAACCATAAGTTCCCAAATCGCTCCAGCCGAATTCAGAATCCATCACAAAAACGTTTTTCGCTTTTTCCATGATGCCAAAGTCAATGGAAATGTTTGAGCATTGCTCATACGCTTTTTTTACATGCTGCATTTCTTCGGGAGTATTGTAAAAGGCATCGCCATCTTTAAAGAGCGCATCGGTTTCGGGAAGAAATTCATGAACGGCTTTCATAATGGCTTTGAGGTTCCAGATGAAAATACCTGCATTCCAGAGAAACTCTCCCGTGTGGAGAAAGAATTTTGCCATTTCCAGATCGGGTTTCTCTGTAAACGTTTTTACTTTCG
>DATEMK010000038.1:0-7387 GCA_035275625.1 Bacteroidia bacterium | reverse complement strand
CTGAAAAATATTTTTCCAAAATCGTTTCCTGCATAACAAAGGGGAGTACCCCTGTTGGTAACGGGGTTAGAAACATCATACTTGTGGTGGAAACGATCATCAAATACAGAAAGGATGAATTTTAATTCTTTTTCTCTTGCTAAAACATAATTAATTACATATTCCCGGTTTGAACGGTCATATATCAGCCAAAATAATTCAAGCTCCGGATTTATATTCAGCCATTCGTCCGGCTTAAACATCATGACGGTTTTAAAATCATTTTTATCGGGATGAAACCTGCTTACACCGGTAATCATACATAACCAGATGGAACCATCTGCTGCCCGGTAGGCATCACTGGTGCGTCCCGGGAATGAATATTTATTCAGCAAATCGGGAGTTTCACGAAATATTTTTTTTGAATGGGTATTAAAATAAAACAAGTCCCACCCGCAGAAAATAAGTATGGAATCATTTATAATATACTGGGGTGAACATGCTATAATATCAGGGCTGTTCTCCGATTTTATGTATGTGCTGAGAACTCCGCTATTAAAATCAAAGTAATGCAAGCCGCCACCCCAGGTTCCGAAATAAAAATTGTTTTCATTGTCTTTTACAAATCCGTTGATGATGTTTTCCCAGCTGTTAGAATTTATAGTATCCATTTTCAAGCATTTCCATGCGGATTTTTTCAGCGGGTTATAAAATACCAGGCCACTGTGAGTTCCAAACAGCCATAGTGAATCATTATAAAAATGAAGGTCCAGGATATCATTATTTATTGCTGTAAGAATTTTTCGCGGGTCATGGTCAGTAAGCAAGAATTGTTCTGATGTCATCGTTTCAGGATCAATTATTACTATCCCGTGCTCCGAAAAAAAAGTGCAGGCGTATATTTTTCCGTCCGAGTTTTGATAAAGATTGTTAATGTATCCTCCGAAATCATTTCCGGGTAAATATTTTCTGAAATCTACCAGTTTAAATTTTCCTGTCAAAGGATCGAAACACGAAACTCCAAGCTTATCATGCGAACACCATATTTTTCCATCTTTATCTGTCAGCAGTCCTTTTATGCTGTTTTTAGGAAGTGATGAGGAATCACCGGGTATATGATGAAATAGTTTCATGCGTTCGCCATCGTACCGCACGAGTCCGTCACTGGTAGCAAAATATATAAACCCTGTTTTATCCTGTGTAACCGCATGCACTTTGCCCGAAGGTAAACCATCATTTACACCCAGGTTGCGAAAATTAAATGGCTGCGCATAGCAGGCAATGCCCGCCATGCAACAGGAAAACAAAAGCAGCTTATGCAGCAGAATTTTCAGCACGTAAATTTATTTGACAAAGTAATTGAATAAACGAATGCCAATTAAAAAATGTACTAAGGCAGAACCACATTCCGCTCAATCAAAACGATATTCTCCTCAATGGGCTGTTTAAAAAGAAGCGCATGCATGTATGTTTGAAGCAATAAATCAAAATAAATACACTGTTAACCAAATCTATTATGAAAAAACAAATCCTATCAAGTACAGGACTTATGAGCCTGCTGCTCATTGCAATTTGCCTGGTAACAATTCAACATGCGAATGCGCAATTCTGGAGCCTTACAGGTAATACCGGGACCGGTTCTGCCAACTTTCTCGGAACTACCGACAATGTTTCTCTTAAATTCCGAACCAATAATATTTTGCGCCTTAATATAACTAACACAGGAAAAGTTGGAATAGGAAATTTTTCTCCAATATTTAAGCTGGATGTTAAAGGCGGCAGCATCAATACCGATTCAATATACCGTATTTCCGGAGCGCAAGTATTGAACCGCAATGCGTCAAACCAGGTACAAGTTGGTGATGCCTCGGCAAAAATCGGAATAGGGACCGCGGCTCCAACTGTTGCACTTCATGTCGTTTCTTCTTCCAACAATCCAGCAACCTTTGATGGCGGAACTTCGATGTACATCGGATTAAATGAAAACGGAATTTACCGCGGATATATAGGTTCCTTTTCAGGAAATGCCGAAGATGTTGATTTCGGTACAGGTAATACAAATGCCAATGGCAGGTTGCATTTATGCATTCAAAGCGCTCCGAAACTAACTGTTACCACAGATGGGCGCATTGGTATTGGCACGACCCAACCCCAGGCAAAACTACAGGTCACTTATGCCAGCGCAGCAAATGATCCTCAGATCAAGGTGCATCAAACCAATAGTGATTTTGCAAGACTAAGTTTCAGTAACAACACTACTTCCAATTATTGGACCCTTGCAGGAATGAGTTCAGCAACGAACAGCAATGCCCGCTTAAATTTTTATAACAGTGTATATGGCGATGTCATGAGCCTGACAGGAGATGGAAATGTATGTATCGGTGCTGCAAACCCTGCAACAGGATATAAGCTTTCTGTAAATGGAAAAGCAATTTGCGAAGAAATGAAGATACAATTAAATGCAAACTGGCCCGATTATGTTTTTGATCCTTCATATAAGTTATTACCGCTCGAAGAAGTTGAAAAATTTACAAACATACATGGCTATCTTCCCGGAATTCCTTCGGCAGCAGAAGTAAAAACAGCAGGGGGTTTCGAAGTCGGTACCATGCAAACTTTACTGTTGCAAAAAATTGAGGAGCTTACCTTACATGCTATTCAGCAGCAGAAAGAGATTAATATACTTAAAGATGCGGTGAATAAAAATTCAGTTATAAAAAGCAAGTAAATTGTTTATACCCAATTACCATAAATAACTCACAAAATGAAGAAAGGAATTTTCATATCAATTTGTTTTATTATTTGCTTATATAACCTTGAAGCGCAGAATAAAGAAAAGAGAAGCCGCACAGATTCTTTTTTAAAGTTATCACCGGAAGAAGCCGAAATGGAAACCATTCGCTTTCGTGAATCAGATAAAAAAGATGAAGATGAAGAGGAATACAGCGAAGAACGCAGGGATGCTATGCGCATGAATCATGCATCACTAATCTGGAATGAATATTTTACGTATGCAGCCAATAAGGGGGCATCTGTTATGTCAACTCATGGCTCCTGGACCAATATAAGTTGCAGCACTATAGTACATACTAATGGCCAATCCGGTGCAATGGGTCGCATGAATTGTGTTCGGACAGATCCTAATAATGCCAATATTGTTTATGCCGGTTCTCCAAGCGGTGGGTTATGGAAGTCTGTTGATGGCGGAGATTCATGGACTTGTTTAACAGATGGTTTACCACGCATTGGCATATCCGATATTGCTATTAATCCAAATAACCCAAACGAAATTTATATTCTTACCGGTGACGGGGATTATAGACTATGTCCCTCCATTGGCGTTCTTAAGTCTTACAATGGAGGATTTACATGGAGTAAGACAGGTTTAGCCTTTAGTGATGATTCATCACTATACGCCCGAAAACTAATTATTAATCCATCTAACCCTGATGTGCTGTTTGCCGTTACATCACTCGGAGTGTATAAGACATCTTCTGCGGGTAATCAGTGGTCAGTTGTTTTGAGTGATCCCAATATTTTCGAGATTAATTTCAAGCCGGCATTTCCTGACACCGTGTATGCATGCAATCATAATAGTTTATATAAATCAACAAATGGTGGCAATTCTTTCGGCTCCCCCTTACTTATTCATCCCCTGTCACAAAGGCTTTCAATGGCTACAACCATAGTTGCGCCCGGATTTATTTACCTTCTTTCAGGTGTAGTAAACAATAAAGCAAGGTTGTATTTATCAACAAATTCAGGCAATAGTTTTGTCTTAAAGTCTGACACTACAAACGGTATTGTCGGCCAGGTAACCCTTGATATCGCATTGGAAGCATCACAAACCAGTTCATCGGTTATTTATGCGGGCGTACTTGGTATGTACAAAAGTACTAATCAGGGTTCGGTGTTCAATACCATTTCTTCGGGGGGATGGGGTGGTACAAATTATGTCCATGTTGACATTCACGATATTGAAACGCGAAGCGGAGTTTTATATGTGGCTTCTGACGGAGGAATTTACAAAAGTTCAGATGGGGGAATTACATGGTCGGAGAAAAATAACGGGCTGTCGGTTGCATGGATTACTTCGATATCACATTTACCCGTTTTTCCTGATTTATTTTATTTTGGTTCATTCGATAACGGACTTAATAAGCGCACTTCAGGAAGCAGCTGCAAACACTTGATTGGCGGGGATGGATTCAATTGCATGATGGATTATACCGATCCATTAATATCTTATGGCCTTATTAACGGAGATTTATTAAAGACTGATGATGGCGGAGACTTTTATTACTCACTCGGTGTGCCATCCAATGGCGACTGGGTACGATGCATGGTCATGCATCCATCCGATCACAATATTATTTATGCTGCCTGTAATGAAGTTTATAAATCCGTTAACGGAGGAGATACCTGGGTGCCAACGTTTGCTTATTCATCAGGCGGGCGGAGCTGCATTGCAATCTGTAATTCTAATCCAAACTATATTTATTCAGCTACACGCGCTGTACCAAATCCTCCATCAACTTCAGCCAATTTAATTCAGCGTTATGATGGTGTATCATGGACACCTGTAAAAGGCAATTTACCGGTGACATGGACCTACGAGTTTTCGGTAACTGGGATGGCTGTTGATCCTGCTGACGTAAACCATGTATGGGTCACTTTTTGTGGCTATCAAAACGGGCAAAAAGTATATGAAACAATAGATGGAGGATTATCATGGTTTAACCGTTCAGGAACACTTCCAAACATTGGAGTAAATTGTATTGCAATGGCACCTGGCGCTAATAACGAAGTATATATCGGAACGGATGTAGGTGTTTTTTACCGCAGCAATACGTTCAGCGACTGGATTCCTTTTATCAATGGACTGCCGCGTACACATGTTTCTGATTTAGTCATTGACCCTGTGAGTAATTCACTATATGCGGCTACTATCGGGCGCGGGTTATGGCAGTCTGATCTTTTTTCATCATGCCCCTCATCGCATTTTTTCACAGGCAGCCCTTATAATACACAATACGGGTATCGTTTTTATGAAGCCGCAAATACCATTGAATCCGACAGGTATATTGACGGCAGTTATGGAAATAACATCATATATAAGGCCGGTAATTACGTGAATTTTGTACCGGGTTTTGAAGCTATTGCAGGTTCTGAAGTTACAGCGAAAACCGGGTCCTGTTCAGGTTTTCCATTAGTCATTCCGTTAAGCGGCAATTATGATGGTGAAGAAAATTCTAAATCTGTAAACACAGTTATAAACGAAAATCAATTTAAGGTCAATAACCCGGCAGTAAGGCTCACAGTTTATCCTGAACCTCATACAGACTTTATCAATGTGGAATTTGCTTCCACGGATGTTGAGCCTGTAACAATTGTTATAACCGACATGCTTGGTAATCCCGTTGAATCCATATTAAAAAATGAAAGTTTTTCCACTGGAAAACATATATTTCAAATTTCCACGCGTCATCACAAGAGTGGAATTTATGCTGTCACTTTCTCACAGGGAAAAAATGTTTTTACAAAGAAAATAGTTAAGCTTTAAAAAGAACAATATTCAATTCGCTAAATAAAACTAACATCAAATGAAAAAAAACATCAAAATCGTTACAGCAATGTGCTTTCTTGCTGCAGCAACAAGCAATAGTATTGCGCAAAGCTGGAACCTTACAGGCAATGCAGGAACTAACGGCACCACAAATTTTATCGGCACCACAGATAATGTAAATTTTAAAATCCGGACAAAAAACATTGTACGCATGACCGTTAGCGCTGCAGGAAAAGTCGGGATAGGGACTACTGCACCCGTTTACAAGTTAGATATAAAAGGCGGCAGCATCAATACCGATTCGGTGTATCGCATCGGGGGTAAAACTATACTATCCATAAAAGGCAATCAAAATGTTTTTACAGGACATGGTTGCGGTAATGCCAATACCACGGGTTCATCAAATACCGCCATAGGTTCCGGTGCATTATATTCGAACACGGAGGGACAAACTAATACAGCATCCGGAACGGATGCGCTGTTTACGAATACAACAGGAAGCTTCAATACTGCCAGCGGCAGAGCGGCACTTTTCTCCAACACAACGGGCGATATAAATACTGCCAGTGGTACAGGCGCGCTTTATTCCAACACCGAAGGATTTGGAAATGCCGCCCTCGGAAGCGGGGCACTTAATGAAAATACGATTGGTAATGACAATACTGCAACCGGAAGTTATTCGCTGGTTAATAATACTGAAGGATCTTCTAATACAGCCAATGGAAATTATGCCCTTCTTTCCAATATCACCGGATCGTTCAATACCGGTATAGGAGACAATGCAAATACCTCTCTCGGGACACTGACTTTTGCAACCGCTGTCGGGGCCGGGGCAGTTGTAAACTCAATTGATAAAGTCCGGTTAGGTGATGCAGCAGTTAATGTAGTGGAAGGACCGGTTGCCTATTCCTGGCCCTCTGACGGGAGGTTTAAAGAAAATATTAAGGAGGATGTGAAGGGATTGGATTTTATTATGAAGCTGCAGCCGGTTTCCTATAATTTCAACCGGTTGAAATATGCGAAGCATGTCGGGCAGCAGCTCACAACCGGAAGAGAAAAAACTTTAGTGGAACGGTCGCAAAATCGCACTGTAGGTTTCATTGCCCAGGATGTTGAAAAAATAATTCAGCAAACAGGTTTTACTTCTTTTGATGCTGTTCATGCGCCCACTAACGAAACGGATAATTACAGTATGGGTTATGCGGAATTTGTGGTGCCGTTGGTAAAGGCGGTGCAGGAGTTAGCTGAAAAAAATAATGCACAGGATAAGATAATTGAAAACCTTACATCAGAAATTAATAATTTGAAATCCGGTTTAAAACAATCCGCAGTTATGAATCCGAAATCGGAATTGCTATTTCAAAATTCTCCCAACCCGTTTAGCTCAGAAACTGAAATTAAATTTCAATTACCCGTGTATTTTAATTCAGCGCTATTAGTTATTACTGATGAAAGCGGAAAACAAGTAATGACCTATCCTGTTCAATCCTCATCACCAGTAATTATAAAGGCAGGAGAACTGCCGGCAGGAATATATTCTTATTCGCTCATCATTGACGGAACAACAGCAGATTCCAAACAAATGATTCTTACTAAATAAAATAATCAAAGGAATCCTTTATTCCTCTTCACGGTCAATTCATTAACAATAAGCAGTTTTGTGTAAATAATTAAAAAATTAAACACAATGAAAAAAACAATTTTATCATCCGTCTGCCTTTCAGCAATGCTAATGGTGGCGGGCAATGCACTTGCACAGGATGCGGGTAACGTGAAAAACACACAACCGGCTACTATAACAGCTGCTTCCTCAACCAAATTAACCGTTGAAGAAAAGGCTGA
>DATEMK010000037.1:0-2285 GCA_035275625.1 Bacteroidia bacterium | reverse complement strand
CTCCGGGAGCAATACAAACCGTTTGTACTCATTCATATTAAAATATTTTTCTGCCCATGCTTTAAAATCTTCTCCTTTTAGTCCATCCACCCATTTGTTGTATTCAAGAAGTTCAGAAATGTTTTCCCCGTTCATGGCGCTTTGGGAAATAGCTGACATCCAGAAACCGTTTTCTTTTAAAGCTAATTCGCGTTCCCGTAAAAATGTTTCTTTCACTTTCAAAAGATTTTTTTCATTGCAGCCGTTCTTTTTAACATCATTGATTTCATCGAGAGCAGCGGCAATTAATTTTTCCACATTATCAGGAGCGCAACTAAATCCTACTGTCATCTCATAAGCAGGTTTCGGATAGTGAGTAAGTTTCGGATTAGCCCCCACTCCGTATACTCCGCCTTTGTCTTCACGAAGATTTTCTCTCAGCTTGATGCTTAATAATTTCATCAGTGCATTCACCCGGAACCTGCTCATGCGGTTAAATTCAAAGGAGCCTGTCCATTTCAAGCTTACTGCTGCTTTTGGCTCCACTCCTTTTTTTACAGTTTTCTCTAACTTGCCTTTTGGAGGCATAATAGATAAGTCTTTGAATGTTTCTGTTTTTCCTGCCGAAGGAATTCCGCCAAGATAAGCTTCAATCATCGGCTTGATGGTTTCAGGTTTAAAATTTCCTACAAACGTATATACCCAGCCGTTAGCATCTGCGAAACGTTGTTTATAAATATCCAATGATTTGTCGAGATTAATTTCTTTCAGCATTTCTACAGTCATCGGGCGGTAGCGGAAATTGTAATTGGACATGGCATACATCACGCTGTCTCTGAAAATATTTTCAGGAGAGGACAGCCGGTTCTGGAGAAATCCTTTCTGCTGCTCAAGCAGTGATTTGAATGCTGATTCATCTTTTCGCGGAGCAGTTGTATAAAGATAAATTAACTGGAAGGCAGTTTCCATATCCTGCGGTGAAAAGCTTCCATCCATCCCGGCATTAATTTCAACAATGCTTGGCGTTACATTCACAACTTTTCCCTGCATCATTTTATCGAGAGAAATTTTATCAAACTCACCAATGCCGGATTCATCCACAATGGCATTTGACATATCAGCGCTCTGGTAATCGGCATCAGCGCTTAAAGAAGTTCCGCCCATTTTATAAGCTGTAAAAAGAATTTCGTCATTTTTAAAATCTGTTGGTTTCAGATACACACGGATTCCATTGGAAAGAGTTAATTCAGTTACCCCGACATCACTGATCTGTTTTTCGTTCGCAATTTTTCCGGCAACAGGTTTTTTTGCCATCAAAGGTTTGTTCACTGCCACGTCAACATAAGCCTTGATGTCAGAAGTCTGCGCTGATTTGATCAATGATTTTATTTTTTCATCCGTTGGAACGGAGACTCCTTCTTTTTCAGGAGCCATCACAATGAGTACTGCATTTTGCCCGTCAGTGATCCATTTTTTTGCAAGTGCATTTATTTCATCCACTGTAATGGCGGGAATAAATTTTTTATACAAATCATATTCATATTCTATTCCGGGATATGGCTCATTCTCTAAAAAATTGGAAACATATTCCTGCACAAAATTTTTGGATTCAGTTTTGTCTCTTTCGTTAAAAGCTGTTTCCATATTTCGCATTACTTCTTTTTTCTGCCGTTCCAATTCACCTGTTGTAAATCCAAAACGTTTTACTCTCTCATTTTCTGTTACCAGCGCAGTGATGCCCCTGTCAATGCCATCCTGTTTTACAGCTGCAAATGAAATATACCCGTCTTTGTTGCGCACAAACCCGCTGTAGCTTGTTGAACCAAATATAAAAGGAGGATCAGCCTGTTTCTGAAGTTCTGACAGTCGCTGGTTGATCATTCCGTTGTAAATACTTTGCACAATTAATTTTTTGTAGTCGCCCACCGTTTTTGTTTCTTCAATGGGTTGCTTGTAGATTAACTGGATCAGTGTGTATTGAGATTCCTTGTCCTGTGCAGTGGCAGTTAAAAACTCTTTCGTATCCGGCACCTCCCATATTTTTAACGGTCGCATATTTTCTTTTTTTGGAATGGAAGAAAATTCTTCCTTTACTTTTTTCTCCATCTTATCAATATCAAAATCTCCCACGACAATTATTGCCTGCAAATCCGGGCGATACCAATCGCGGTAAAAACTTCTTAACGTTTCATATTTGCAATGCTGAAGTACTTCTGGCGTGCCGATTGGCAAACGTTCTGCATAACGCGAATCTTTGAAAAGCACCGGCCAGTATTTTCTGCGCATACGCTCCTGCGCCCCCTGCC
>DATEMK010000036.1:0-7213 GCA_035275625.1 Bacteroidia bacterium | reverse complement strand
GGATGACCGCATAGTGGCTTTTTTAATTATTACCAAACGGTCATCCCTGACGCGATTTATTCGGAGAATTCGTTATATAATTAAAACCGGTAACCGATGCTCATCATCATCCCATCCTTATAAGGCAAAAATCCCAGATCCACTTTATTTTTATTACTGCGTGATCGCTGGTACCTGTGCAGGCGGGGTATTGCCCATCCGCTGGCAGCGCCAATCACATAACCGGCAATGACATCGCTCGGATAATGCTTTCCTGCACGCATACGGAGGTATCCCTCCACTGCGGGAACAGTGGCAGCAAACACCCACATGCCGGTTTTTATTCCCGGTTTCATGTTAGGGTGATAATCCCTGATAACATTTGCAAACAAAAATGTGGCGGCAGCAGTTTGCGAAGTATGCCCTGAAAAAAAAGATTCTCTTGCTCCTGATCCTAATTTTGTTTCTAAAGGAAGATCCGTATTATATACATAAGGCCGCGTCCGGTGTGCGAGGTTTTTAGCAATGGTAGTGACTCCATAATTGAACAGGTATGCTTCTGCTGCCATTATTGCAAGAGGTACCATATCCACACTGGTGTGATGCTCAGAGAGAAATACAACCGGTAACAGCCCGATTCCGAAAAGAACGTAATCACTCGCTTTTCCCGCTGTTGTGGACCAATAGCGGGTAGATACCCGGTCAAAACTATTCACTGAATTTCTGTCCAGTGATTGTACTTCTGCTTCGGTGAGAGGATCGTGCTTATTGGTGGAGGCCAATATAAAGCCGGCAGCATACGCGGCTGAAGCGCCCACAAGAAAGGGCCATTGCTTTTTAAACTGTGTATAGTACGGTGCGTAGATAAAAGTATGCACATTACCTGCGCAAATAACACAGTGATCTTTTAACGTATCTCCCTCGTGTACCTGCAGTGTATCTCCCGGGGTGAGGGTATCTTTTTCTACCTGCGCCTGTGAATAAGAGGAAATCAGCAATAGCGCAAATAATATTTTTAATGTTGCTTTTTTCATAACATATATTTTTTAAAACAGGAAACCCAAACTGACTGCAAATAACTCTTCTTCTTTAGAAACGGCATAGGATACATTCACAATTGCCATCCCGAAGGGGCTCATCCACACTCCACCGCCATACCCGTCATGCCATTTATCAGAAGTTTCATTATCATTCCAGACTCTTCCACGGTCATAAAATCCCAGCACTCCGAATTGCGCAGGAAAAAGATAGGTGCGAAACCTGAAAAGTGTAATGCGCAGATCAGCATTCAAATATGCAACGCTCCTCCCTGCATAACGTCCGCGCAGGTAGCCTCTTAAATTACCCTGTCCCCTTTCCGCATTCTGCCCTCCGAGAGTGTTCGCCTGGTAAAATTCAAAATCATCCAGCAAGTGTGAGCCCCCTGCACGTAATGCGATAGTGGAGTAATGCGGCAGCGGTATATAAAGGCTCAGTTCACTATGCAGGTTGGTCGGGTGCAGGGATGTTCGCTTGAATTCGCTGACACTTGTTGCACTAACAGCCCACTTAATACCTCTAAGGGTCATAACAGTGTCATCTATATTTTGCAGCTCGTACTCCAGTTTTCCTCCGCCTGAGTTGCGCGCTTCAAAATCCTGTATATATGGCTGCGCTTCAGGCGAACTGATAAATCTGCCAGGTGTATTTTCAATTTTTATGTAATCATACACAGGGCCTATTTTTATCGAATGGTATTTTCCTAAATGCCTTTTCAATGCCATAGATACATGAACCTGGTCATAACGAAGACGGTAATAAATGCGCGGGGTGGAAGGGAGCAGGGTTGTTTCATTTCCAAGTCCGTAAAAATTAGTAGTGCTCTTGGGAGCAAGAACCGAAACATCGGTATTAATTCCCCATTTGCCAAAGACCTGGGTGAAATCACCGGTATATTTAAAATTAAATGAGCCGCCATTTGAAGCCACGTTAGCCACTATCCTTTCCAAGCTTGCGTATGGTTTTTTACGGAATCCCTGCTTTTTGATTACAACACCACCGCCAAGGAAAATTCCGTCATCCGTATTATATCCGAAAAACGTAGCCGGTGCCACTAAATTGTAGTCATAGGATTTAAAAATGTAATCATTAATGCTTTTTGAAGAGGAGGTAAGGTCTTTTGCTTCGCTGCCAAGGTTCAGCTTATTTTTTTTCTCATCATCATACACCTTCGTTTTTTTACACCACCCGCTTACACGTGATGCGTCTGTAATGCTGTCCTTTCCTTCTCCCCCGATTATCCTTATCAAAATTCCTTTACGGGTTTTGCCGGTGATGTTAATAATATCATCTCCGCCCATCGCGTAAATCCGCACTTCTTTTGTTTCATCCGTTTTAAAAGTACGGTCATATATCAGTCTTCCCTTATCGCCCTCTTCTTTATCATATACTTTTACAGATGTGGAGTCATCATTGATGCGGTTGACTTCGATAATTTCTTTTTTATCGCTTCCTGTAACATCCACGTACTTTGCAAGGTAGGCGTAGTATTTTTCTGCAAACTCATTAATTTTATCTCTCCTTGCTTTAAGCTTGGAAGTGATTTCAGCCCCGTCAATTTTATAAATCGTATCAGGAAGCTGACGGATGGAATGTTCAATTTTTTCGTCTGTCAGTTCTTTCTTCAAATCATTGGCAATACGCAGCCATTCTACTTTTGGTAATTCTGTCAGCAACGCATGGTCAAGATTGCGTGCGTTAAAATTCAGACCCGGAACATCCCTGATATCGTTGGCAAAATGCTGAAACTTTCTTGAAACCCATTTACGTCCTGCAATCCATGGAAAAATTCCGTCATATTTGGCAAATGCGAAATCACGGTCGCGGGGAATGGGAACGTAATACTCTTTTTGTGCTTTTAACAGTTTGCAGCGCTCCGGGTTGGTACTGCAGTCCACTGTGCCCCACCGCCACTGGTCTTCATGACGGTCCCAGTCATTGATCCACATGTCAAACAGCCTGCTTTTCAAAAGTGCATATTCATCATGCCCGTTCCCGTTATCCGCATGAAGTTTATCGAGCATTTTAAGTGTGCTGATGCCGGTTTTGGCATTTCCGAAGTTTTCAACCCGCGGCAAATTGCCGTCCGCCCGTTGCTCAAATAATGCCAGTGTATTTGCAAAGTCTTTCCGGTATTCTTTCAGCAGAACATCATTTGGAATATAAACCATTTTAGGCTGGCTGTGTAACACACCCGCAGCTTCCGAAAGGTCATCTACTATGTAAGGGGCATAGGGATTCGTTGATGAAGTCTGGTCTTTTACAATATCAGAAACCAATGTATTTTTCATTGTTGCACCAAGCAGCCTTTCAGGATATTTAATGACAGAGCGCACCGAAAATTCTTCTCCTTTTGCATTCCGGAGCCTCAATGATTTAGTTTGAAACCCTCCGCCTTTTTTAATTATTTCGAGTCCTCCCTGCTCCGTACGTAAATCTAACACGGGAATCCTGACGGGAGTGGTCCATGCATCGCGGTGATGCTGCCCTAAAAATATTTTTTTAAATCCACTGATTTTAAGGTTTGGATCAGCCGCTATCATAATAGTGCTGTCAGCGAGAGGAATGCTTGAGTCCACCCGGGTGCTGTCATCCTGTTTTCCGTAAATATTATCTTTTAACCGCCTCCGGTAAACGATCTCACCCTCTTTTTTATTTTTACCGGGAACAAATATTTCCATCCATACTTCCCCGTTTTGCAGGTAGCTTAATTTTACAAAACCTTTTGCGGGATATGTAAAATCAGCAAGTTTATTTCTGCCTGCCCATTCCGTTTTATTTAAAGAATTTGTGATAATGAAATCCTGCTTTTCATATTTAATATACTGGAAGTTGGGCTCGTGGGAGGATGCATACGTAACATTATTATACCCTGCAAAAGATTTATATAAGCTCCTCTTTAAGGCTTTGTATGGCGGATAGCTGACATCGTTTTTAGTGCCGACACCTCCGCGATACAAAGGGTAAAGTGATCCTATAATAGGAAGGGGAATATATAAGCTGGGATGCAGCATGGTTAAAGGAAAAATATGTTCTTTGAAGGAGAATAATCCTCCGTGATGTCCGAGACTGAAGAGCGGGTGATGCCCGAGAACAAGAATGTTTTTTCGTTGATTGTTATCTATAACATCTTTTAATTCGTTCGTCCAATCCAGCTCTTTTTTAATATCGCAATTATTATTTCTTTCATCTTTATCATTAAGCCACCATTGGGTATTTATGGGAACAAGCACCAGGTCATCCGTCAGCTCCACTTCTCCGGGTCCGGGGCAGCCGTCTTCAGGCAAAAAGATATTCTTTTTCCCAAGCTTGTTTTCTACATATGTTTTAGTCCTGGCTGCAGATTCTTTTCTCTTTTCCTTATCTTTAATAACATCATGATCTCCTGCGATAAAAAATATTTTTCCTTTATCATTTGATAGATAATCAAGCCGTGCATTAATTTCTTTCTCTGCTCCTTTTCTCTTTACGTCATTCTCATCGGGCATTCCGTTTTTATAAATATGATCGCTTAGAAAAACAACTGCATGGTTGCTGTCGGTTCTTTCAATATTATGGCTCAGCATGTCAAGAACTTCGTTTGAAGTATCCCGTTCGCCTTCATCGAGTCCGCCTAACAGGTACACGGAATATTGAACCGGTACATCGGGCATTTTTTTAGTTTCCCAATCCCTTTCTTTCTTAGAATAAAATGGTTTCTGGCTGCTGCAACCGTATAAAAAAAGAACTGTTAAAAGCAGCAGGGTATATGTTTTAGTCATAAAATAAAATTAGTTTGTTTACAGAACAGTTAATTTTTCAAATATAAAAACTTTAAAATATTTCCCTTTCCATTTCTCCCTTCGTTTGAAATATATAAATTACCTGCTGAATCAAACGCAATGCCTTCGGGCTGTTTAAATTCCCTGGGTGATAATTTTACAGCATTTTTGACTTTTCCTGTCGTATCCATAACCACCATTAAATTGCTTACGGAAGATATCACATACATCTCGTGCGTAAAAGGATGAATGGAGATTCCTGAAGGCAGAAATGCACTCTGCTTTGTATCCCTGTAAAACCGCATAAAACGTTCAATAATATTTTTGCCTGTGCCATAAGCTTTATTTTCCACTTCATTTGCATCTATCAGGGTAACAGGCTCTGCAGACAACTTTTTTGTCGCGGGGTCGAAACTATAAACAGCTTTTTTATTTTTATACTTTTTATCACCTATGCCAGGACTGCCTTTGCAGGCAATCAATAAAAGCTTTCGTTGATAGTCATAACACATTCCTTCGGTATCGTTCGTTTGGGCAAGACCGGTTTTGTATTTATTTTTTATCATGTCTGATGACTTCCCTTTCAGATTTAAAACCTCAAATATTGTCCCGTCACTTCTGATAATATAAGCGGTATCACCCAATATTTTCAGGTCTTCGTAATCACCATCTTTTGCAAATGTTATTTTTCTTGAAATGGTGCCTTTTTCGAGATTAAAATAAAAGATTGTGCCATCCTCATCCTGTATGAGCGCCACTTCGTTATCCGAAATAAAGCTCAATCCTGAAACTTCTGTTAGCTTATGCTGAAGAATATATTCTTTGGCGGGACTGGATAATTTGTATGGCAAGTCCTTGTTGTTCAGAGGCGCTGTGCATTTTGAAATAAAGGTAGAATTAATTAAAAGCAGGATAAAATTAATTGAGTAAAAAGTATTTTTTAGCGGCAGCATACGATTATATTCCTGTAAAATTAGCTTTTCAAAATTAAAATAAAAGTTATCTCTTCAGAATTGTATTTTTTGTGCATGTATTCGAATTTTTTATATTTTTACTGAACCGCTAAATTGAAAAATAAATGAATGCCATTAATTCTTCTGTTACATGGGAATTTAAAAAAAAGAAGGCGTTTCTTAAAAACGATAACGAAGTAATCGTTGAATTGAAATCAGATAAAAAGAAATGTGCCGGTTTTAAATGGGAAGATAAAACATACACCATCCGCAACAGGGGATTTTGGAATCCGCTAACGGTGTTGGAGAATGAGGAAAAAAAAATAATGTCCTTAAAACGTTTTTTCAGGACAAATAAAGCATTTATTGAATTTGAAAACGGAAACAAATATTTATGCAGGACTCAAAATGCCGTATTTGTAAAACTTGCTGTTTATTCCCCTGACCGGAAAGAAATAATCAGGTATAAATTGATTTCGAAATATAAAGCATCCATGCAACTGAACATGGATAATGCTGATCTGCCCGATAGCGACTTGATTTTTCTTATCGTTTTAGGATGTTTTGTTTTCAGAGGAATTATAAGAGAAAATAAATTCACAGATATTCAATCTGTTGTTTTTTCCAGCGCTGTTCCTGTGAAAGAATTACCTGTGAGCGAATCCTTGTCCTTGTCAAATAACTAACGGGTAATTGTGTAATTGTGGTAGTGTGGTAATTTTTTTTCCTCAATTACCTAAATTACCTTAATTACTAATTGCCCAATTTCTTTCAATGGCATAAACTTTTTTAAAAAAAAGTGCTCAAAAGCTGTAGCTTACGCTTTAATGTTTTAATTTGTAAAAAGAAATTCGCTTTCCGATTTATGAAATATAATTTCCTTCTTATTTTTTTTATTGCTTTTGTAATTCTTTCTGCTGAAAGTTTTTCCCAAATCCCGGACGAACCTACTTTCAGATTATACCTTATTGGCGATGCAGGTGAAGACGACACAACAGAAGCCACCCTTTTTGATTTGGGAAAAAAATTGAAAGAAAATCCTAACAGCGCTGTGGTTTTCCTGGGCGATAATTGCTACAGGAGCGCATTGCATGGTTTGCTGCCCATGAAGGTAAAAGGGTATGATGGGAGCAAAATAACCAAAGCAAGGATCATGTCTCAATTAAATATT
The DNA here is from genome assembly GCA_035275625.1 of Bacteroidia bacterium. Classification (GTDB taxonomy): domain Bacteria; phylum Bacteroidota; class Bacteroidia; order AKYH767-A; family OLB10; genus DATEMK01. Next base: position 311 of record DATEMK010000036.1, on the reverse strand, counting down.
CTGAAAGGATATAAAGGTTCGGCTTATTTTATTCCCGGCAATCATGACTGGTGGAATTTAACAAATCTTAAGCGAGGAAAAAGAGCTTTGTTACTGGAAGAAAAATTTATTGAGCAAACTTTGAAAGGGGAGGGGTTTTCGAATTTAAAGACCAGGGAAAACCCCTTTATTCCCGATGCCGGGCATCCCGGTCCCGTTGTGAGGGAATTTAACGATAATAAAACCCGGGTTATTTTTATTGATTCCTACAGGCTCATATTGGCAGAGGGCGATCCGAAAAGAGATACTTTTTTATTAAATACATTTTTCAG
>DATEMK010000035.1:0-8309 GCA_035275625.1 Bacteroidia bacterium | reverse complement strand
TTTGTTGCAAGCTGAAAAGCATCCTTGCTGATGGACCGGTCATTTTCAAAATAAAATATTCCGCCCCATTTATAAATAATTTTCAGATAAATCAATTCCTTATTGGCGCTGGTAACAGTCGCTTTTGTGATACTCCTGTTATTTTCAGTTATTTCTTCTACGCTGACATTAGCCGGCACTTCTTCTGATTTTTCCAATTGATGAATATCACTTCCAAAATTCGCACTGGCATTCTGTTTTATTTTCGGATCACTGCCTTCTATGGTGGCTGCGGCTTTTCTTCCATCATTTCCCGCGCTCGCACTTGCATTTAATTTCCTTCTGTCTTCTTCTTCCTGTTTTGCCAATGCTTTTTTTCTTGCTTCTTCATCAGCCAGTGCTTTTGCTGCTTTGGCTCTTTCATCCGCCTCCATTTTTGCTGACGCTTTTTTTCGTTCGTCTTCTTCCATTTTAGCCGCAGCTTGCTGGCGCTTCTCTTCTTCTGTTTTTGCAAAGGAATCTTTTTTTGCCTGGGCTATGGAATCATTTCTTGCTTTGGCTTCCTCCTCCTGCTTCGCTTTTGCTTCTGCTTTCTGGCGTTGTTCTTCTTCGAGTTTCGCTTTCGCTTCAGCTTTGGCAGCAGCAACAGAATCCTGCTTTGCTTTTTCCGCAACCTTTGCATTAGCGCCTGCATTCGCTTTTTCTTCCTTTTTCTTTTCTGCCAGTTCATCTTCTGCATCCTTCAAAGCAGATTGAATTTGTTTTGTATAATCCGTGTCGTAATCAAAATCATCAGTAATTTTTGAATACTTATACTTTGCCACCGGCTGATTGAATACAACAATGTTTACACCATCATATTGCTTAATCAGGATTACAATCATTGGAACGGGATAAAATCCCTGGTCAATCCGGTCAGCTGGCGCTGATGTGTTCAATTCTATTTTTTTGGTAATGTAGCCGGGCTTATTAAATGAAAGAATATAATTATTGTTCACTTTCAGATTCACTGAATACTTTGATTGCCCGGGCAATGTCTGCTTCTCACCTGTAGTCACATTTTCCATGATCATGTAAGACTTTTCGTAATTTCCCTCTTCCACTTTAAAATTTACCTGCACATTGATGGAACGCGGCTGGGCATAAGAAATACAGGGGAAGAAAAAATAAAAGAAAAAAAATATCGGTATGAAAAAAATTTTACCGGATAAACCTTGTCTTCTCATTTACGTAGACTATTTTTTTTCTGTACCCGCAAAGATATTTAAAATCCTGCCGGGCGAATGGTTAATTCTAATAAGATAATTATATTTGAACAATGAATAAAATTGAAAGTGCAGTGTATATTACGAAAAAGTGGATCTTTAGTTTCCTGGCTACTTTTTTGGCTTTTCAATCTTTTTCACAGGAGGTTACGATGCAGCAGACGCTTGATTATATCAATGGAAAATTTGCCGGTAAATGTTCTATTGATGTTTCAAAAGGAGTTTTGATTTCAGTTTACCAGTCAGGTGGGCAAAATGTTCGTGAAGACCAGGTTGGAATGAATTATCTTGATATTAACAGTATGAAATACGACAAGGAGTATAATATTTTTTCAATAAATTGCAAAGGCGCTCCGTCAAAAAAGTGTGTAACAAGGGATTTATTCGTAAGAAAGGAAAGCAACGAATATGCACGCGTAAGCTGGGAAGTTTATCTTGATGAAAAAGGCGTTAACGGAATGAAAAAGGCAATGACGCACATGATAAAATTAGTTCTGGATTCTAAATATAAGAGCAGTGAGCCGTTTGAGTGAAATTATAAATTTTAAATTTTAAATTTTAAATTAGTAACGAATGAAAAAAAGAATAACAATAATTTTATTTTTTCTCTTTATTTCTTCTCCTATTCTCTTCGCTCAGGATGCTAAAGAATTTTTTAAGGAAGGTCAGAAAGATTATAAATTCTTAAGATATAAAGAGGCTATTGATAATTATACAAAAGCCATCGCGCTTGATACCAATTATGTTATTGCATATATCCAAAGAGCCTTTTGCAAAGGAATGATAAAGGATTTTGCCGCTGCTATTGAAGATTACAATGTTGCTTTAAAAATTGATCCCAAACATAAGTTTGCCTATATTTCGAGAGGAAGCGCAAAAAATAAAACAGGTGATTATCAAAGCGCCATTGATGATTTTAATAAAGCGCTTGAATTAGATCCTTCCGACCAGGAAGCATTTAACAACAGGGGATTTTCAAAAAAAGGCCTCAATGATACGAAAGGCGCCTGCGAAGACTGGAATAAATCAAAACAAATGGGAAATGAAGAGGCGAAAATTATTTTGAAGAATAACAGGTGTAAATGATTTGTGGTTGGAATTTTCGGGAGGCAATTTCAAAAATAGGCTTTAGAGGGGTTTTTCATTTGCTTAATAGGTCCTTCCTCAGCATATTCAATGCAGTTTGTGCGCTCACCAGGATATTCCGCAACCTGTGATTTCCAAACCGGAAGCTTTTTGCAAAAACTTTTTGCGGGGTTCCGATTGCAATCCATACCGTACCAACAGGTTTTTCAGCAGTGCCGCCTCCCGGCCCTGCAATGCCGGAAACAGCAATTGAATAATCTGTATTGAATTTTTCTTTAATATTTTTTGCCATAGCAAGTACGACCGGTTCGCTCACTGCTCCATATTTTTCTAAAATACCAGCATCCACTTCTAAAAAATTTTCTTTGATCCGGTTGGCATAAGAAACGACAGATCCGATGAAATAATCAGAGCTTCCCTGGACACTTGTTATAAGATGAGCAATATAACCCCCTGTGCAGCTTTCCGCTGTTGAAAGCGTTTGCTTTTTTTCTCTTAAAAATTTCCCGATAATTTCTTCGAGTGTATCATCATCATAACCATACATATATTTTTCAATGATGGGTTGCAATTTCTTAATTTGCTGTTCTGTTTCTTCTTTTATTTTTACAGCGTCTCCCTTAGCCGTTAGTCTTAACCGGACAGCTCCGGGTGAAGGAAGGTAGGCAAGGCGGATATGCTTTGGTAAATTATCTTCCCATTTTTCTATCATGTCAGCAAGAAAAGATTCACCTGCTCCCTGTGTTAAAATTGTTTTATGATAAATAAAAGGCGTTTTGAATTTTTGTTTCAGCAATGGGAGTATATCGTTTTCCATCATCGCTTTCATTTCGAAAGGAACACCGGGAAGGGAGATAAAAACTTTTTCGTCATTTTCAAACCACATTCCTGAGGCGGTCCCGTTCATGTTGTAAACAGGAGTACAATTTTCAGGAAGCTCCGCCTGTTTCCTGTTTGTCGCGGTAACTTCTTTTCCTCTTATTTTAAACTGATGCTCCACAGCAGCATAAGCTTTCTCATTAAACACCAATCTTGTTTTAAAATATTTACACAGCGTATTTTTAGTAATGTCATCTTTTGTGGGGCCTAAGCCGCCTGTAATAAAAATAATATCAGCACGCTGCTTTGCTTCATGCAATGCATTGATGATATGCTGTTCATTATCTGAAACCGAAGTGATCTGCTTAATGTCAATACCGATATCATTCAGCTGCTGAGCCATCCACGCTGAATTGGTGTCCACCACCTGCCCGATAAGTATTTCGTCACCGATAGTAATAATCTCTGCCTGCATATTTTTTTTTGTAATGAACTTATTGTGAAAATTAATTTCTCTAAAATTATTTCAGATATTGCGGCAGCATCTTTGGTAATTGGGTAATTATGGTAATTGAGGTAAATGGACAATTAGTTGTTCCGTACATTATTACAATTAATTACATTAATTACCTTTATCTCATAATTGCCCGATTAACCAATTACCATAATTCCCAATTACCTGAATTACCTTGCTTAACTTAACAGCAAAATTATCTTTATAAAAACAAAAAATATGAAACTATCCAAAATTTCAATGGCTGTATTTCTTTTTTCAGCAATGACGAGCTGTGCGCAAATAAAATGGGATCAATCCATCAAAGACGCCCAGAATGCCGTTAGCGGAAAAAACCTGAGTAATGATGACATTATAAAAGGACTCAAAGAAGCGCTTTCAGTGGGAAGCAAAAATTCGGCAACCAAGGCATCAAAAATGGATGGCTATTATAAAAATCCGTTAATAAAAATTCCTTTTCCGAAGGAAGCGCAGCAAATGGAATCAACGTTGAAGAGCATTGGAATGAGCAAGCAGGTGGACCAGTTCGTTGTAACCCTGAACCGCGCTGCAGAAGATGCAGCAAAAAAAGCGGCTCCAATTTTTGTGAATGCCATAACCAAAATGACTATTACTGACGGGATGAATATTCTGAAAGGAAAGGATGATGCTGCAACACAGTTTTTAAAAAACACAACTTCAGCCCAGTTGAAAAACGAATTTATGCCGGTTGTCAAGGCTTCTATCAACAAGGTGCAGGTTACTAAATACTGGAACCCGTTAGTCACCAATTATAACAAAGTTCCTTTTGTGACTAAGATGAATCCGAACCTTGATGATTATGTAACACAAAAAGCGATAGAAGGGCTTTTCACACTTGTAGCGCAGGAGGAAGCAAAAATCCGTAAAGATCCTGCTGCACGGGTTTCGGATATTTTAAAGAAAGTTTTCGGGAGCAGGTAAAAATGAAAGTGGGAAAGTGGGAAAATGAGAAAACGGAAAAATGCTTTAGTAACTCTCACTTTCCCGTTTTCACACTTTCTTTTCTTCAGTTTAAAATTAATACGAAACACTAATTTTATCCGGGTCGGTTTCCATCGGATGCACGCTTAATACAGGAATCTTTGAATGATTTACAACCTGTGTTGCGTAAGTACCCATGAAAAGACCTGTAAGGCTGGGCTCCTGCTCGGTCATGATCACAATCAAATCTGCATCTTGCTCTTCGGAATGTTTTAAAGTCATTTGTGCAAGATTATCTCCGGTCATATAACTGACATCACAGCCGATTCCATGCTGAAGAAGGTATTCTTCCACCTGTTCAACTTTGATTTTGAATTTGCGCTTTAAATCTTCGTTTGTGAAATTAATTAAGCCGGCAATATTTACATGAGATCCATAATGCTGAGCCAGCTCAAGAGCATAATTTACTTTTTGCCTGGAGGCGGGAGAATCGTCAATGGGTAAAATAATTTTCTTAAAACCGAGATTTTTCCGGTGAGTCTGGACTGACAGTACAGGGCAGGGTGCATCTGAAACCACTTTAGATGTATTGGTACCCAGCTGAAATTTTTGGTAGCCGCTTACTCCATGGGTTCCCATCACGATCATGTCAATTTTCATTTCCTTGGCAACAGCATTAATTTTTCTATAGATACGCCCTACTTCTGTCCTGATGTTCAGAGCAATTCCTGATTTACGATGGATTTCATCAGCCACCTGGGTCAGCTTTTCATTGGTAGCTGTTTCAATCTTTTTTTCAAAGCCTCCAAGAGCATGACTGATGGCAGATGTGAAACTGACAGTTTCCACAATGTGAAGCAGCGTAATGTCAGCTTTAAGCAATTGTGCCATGAATACTGCGTGCTCAAGACTCAACGCTGCAGTTTCCGAAAAATCATAGGGGATCAGAATTTTGTTAATGAGGAATTTTTTAGGTTTTGTCATAGTGCAAGGTTTTTATTTAGGATGTTGTAAACTCTACTATACTTCGAAGCTGCGGGCGGATGCTGAGCACCGGGATGTCAGATTTATTAATGATCTCCTGTGCTGCAAAACCAATGAACATTTCGGTCCAGTAAATTTCCTGCTGAGTCATGATGATAACCAGATCGGCATCAATTTTTTCTGCATAGTTAATGATTTCTTCCGGAATATCACCGCTTTTTACAAACTCTGTATGAACAGGAATATTGTTCGACTCAATGATCTCTTTTACCTGGTTCATCTGACGGGTAAGCTTGTTCATTAAAAATTCGTCATCACTTTCAATAACTGAAACAATATAAATGGTTGAACCGAAGAACCCGGCAAGCTCAATTGCTTTATCTACTTTTTCTTTTGTTTCTCTTGACAAATCTAAAGGAAGCACAATCTTTTTACAGCCATAATGATGTTTCTTTCCTTTAATAGTTATAACCGGGCAGCTCGCTTCTTTGATAACACGTGATGCATTGGAACCTAAAAACTTTTTCTTAAGCCCTATGTTCCCGTGCGTGCCCATGATGATAAATTTAGCATCAATCTCTTTGGCAACATTAACAATTTCTTCATAAATCTTACCTTTCCGGATGGTGGTATTTACCTTTACTCCTGCCTCATTGTGCACCTCATCAGCAAGCTTATCGAGGCGCAGCTGGACCTGGTCCCTCACAGGGTCTTCATAAGATTTGTCAGTAAAAATATGTTCCAGCGATTTTATAAAATCTTCGTCAAGAACATAAATCAAAAGAATCTCCGATTTTGTCAACCTGGCAAGGTTGTATGATTGTTTTAATGCAATTAAGGATTGATCAGAAAAATCAATTGGAACTAAAATTTTATTTTGGTCTTTACTCATCAGGTCAATCTAAAATCGGGAACAAAAATCCGTAACAGTAAAATTCAATATTTTTGTTAACTCAGCAAAATTAAACTGAATATATTTATGAAACAAATTCCTGAGTCAGAACTTATACTAAATAGTGATGGAAGCATTTATCACCTGAACCTCCATCCGGATGAAATTTCTGACACCATTATCAACGTAGGCGATCCTGACAGGGTGAGCATGGTGAGCCGGTTTTTTGATAAGATTGAATTAAAAAAGCAAAAGAGGGAATTTGTAACCCATACCGGTTTTTATAAAGGTAAACGAATTACCGTCATTTCAACCGGAATCGGAACTGATAACATTGATATTGTTTACAATGAATTAGATGCGCTGGTTAACATAGATTTAAAGTCGAGGTATATTAAAGAAAAGCTGACTGCGCTTAAATTGGTTCGCATTGGAACTTCCGGTGCTTTGCAGGCTGATATTCCTCCAGACTCTTTTGTATTTTCAACGTACGGATTAGGTTTGGATGGCTTGCTTAATTTTTACAAACTTCCGAATAATGAATTCGAGCAAAAAGCAATTGAAGCTTTTCAAAAGCATTATCCGAACAAGGGAATCTTCGCCCAATCCTATTTATCAAAATCATCTTCCCTGCTGGAGCAGAAACTTTCGGATGGTATGTTTAAAGGAATGACTGCCTCCTGTTCAGGATTCTTTGGTCCGCAGGGACGGGTGCTGCGCGCTGAACTTGCGAGAACGGATATGATCGAAAAGCTCAACAGCTTTAAATACGAAGACCTCCGTGTAACCAACTTTGAAATGGAAACCGGGGCCATGTATGGTTTGGCAAGAATTCTTGGTCATGAATGTGCTGCAGTAAATGTAATTGTCGCAAACCGCATTAACCAGGTGTTTTCTAAAAACTATCATGGTGCAATGAATACTTTGATTGAAACAGTGCTGGACAGGTTGGTTGGTTAATTGTGTTGATTATGTTAATTGGTAAAATTGTAAGACTGAAATTGAACCAACTCTGCTTATTGAAAAATCAATAAACAAATCAACTTAATTAACATAATCAACCGTCAATGCTTCCCAACTTCCTCATTGCCGGAGTAGCCAAAGCCGGAACTACATCACTATATTATTACTTAACCCAACATCCTGAAGTGGATATTCCCCGGAAGGAGTCATTTTATTTTGCAAGAGAATTTTATAAAAATGCTCCGGGCGATAAGCCGCCTTTTTACAGGGATAAATCAAGAATTGTTTTTACCGAAAAAGATTACGATAAATTTTATTCGCATGTTAATAAAAATGCAACCGGTGAAGTTTCGACTTGTTATGCTTATTTCCACGAAAGCGCTGTTCCCCTTATCAAAGAAAAGCTGGGCGATGTAAAAATCATTTTCATTTTGCGCAATCCTGTTGAAAGAGCTTATTCCGCTTACAAACATTTTCTGCGGGCAGGCGCTGAAACACTTTCTTTTAAGGAAGCTCTTGACGCAGAAAAATCACGCATTGAAAAGCGCTGGGATTTTATGTGGCATTACGCTGCAGTTGGTTTTTATGCGAAACAGGTAAAAGCATTCAGGGAAAATTTCTCACACGTAAAAATTTTTCTATCGGATGACCTCGATGCGAAACCCGGGGAAGTAATGAAAGTAATTTTTCAATTTATTGGCGTGAATGATGGTTTTATTCCTGATACAAGTTTCCGGTATAACAGCGCTGATGCAAAACCTGCTGCTCTTTTTGATTATTTATCAGAAAAAAAATTTTCAAAAAAATTCTTAAAACCAATTATAAGGAAAATCATTCCTGAGAAAAAAAGGATGGCGATCAAACA
>DATEMK010000034.1:0-10409 GCA_035275625.1 Bacteroidia bacterium | reverse complement strand
GTTCTGTTCTCCTGAATGGTCATTATGGAACTGAAAGTACATTGACTCCGGGAATGAAGATTGATGCAGGAAGCGGAAATGCTCCGTACTATATTAAATCATCTCCCAACTTTACCGGTGCTGTTTATGCAGTGTGTGGTGTTTCAGGACAAGGCGGAAGTGTTTCTGTTCAGACCTCATGGCCTCATGCAGCAATGTATTCTTATGCTAATACTTTATATGGTTCTATGGTTATTGATTTTAATGCAGATACACTGTCAGCAAAATTTATAACTTCTACCGGCAGTATCTATGATCAGTTTAAAATTGTAAAATCAGGATCACCGAGATTTCCCATTAATTATTTCTTTGACGAAGAAATATCAGGAGATGTTATTGTCTATCCAAACCCATTTAATGAAGCACTTGTCGTGCGCTATTATTTAGAAAAAGAAAGCATGGTATCTATTCAAGTCTCTGATTTAATGGGAAGAATAATTTATTCTGATAAAAATAAAGATGTTCAAAGGGCGGGAGTATATGAAGTCCATTTAAAAGAAGATTGCATTAAAAGCCCCTCAGGAATTTTTGTAATAAGCGTCAGGACGGATGCTAAGATAATGAATAAGAAAGTTGAGAAAATCTGGTAAGAAACAGATCGGGTGTTATTTTAAATAGAATTTTGTCCCAGCAATATCACCGGGTTTTCCAAAAATCCTTTCAGGGTTTGCAAAAACTTCGAACCGGTTACTCCGTCAACAACACGGTGGTCACAGCTTAAAGTAACTTTCATCACATTGCCTATGCGAAGCTTTCCGTTTATCACTAAAGGAGTCTGTTTGATTCCGCCAACGGCAAGAATACATGCATCAGGTGTGTTGATGATGGCTGTGAATTCCTCAATGCCAAACATTCCAAGATTAGATATAGTAAAAGTGTTTCCTTCCCAATCTGCAGGCTGCAGTTTTTTATCTTTTGCTTTCTGAGAAAATTCTTTTACCTCAGCTGCAATTTGCGAAAGCGTTTTTCCGTCAGCAAAACGAACCACGGGAACTAATAATCCTTCCTCTACAGCAATTGCAACACCAATATTTATATGATGGTTCATCCTGATCGTATTTCCCTGCCATGAAGCATTTACTTTCGGATGCTGGCGCAATGCAGCGGCTGTTGCTTTTATAACTATATCATTAAAAGAAATCTTCGTGGCAGAAATGGCATTGATGCTTTCGCGTGCATCCATCATCCTGTCCATATTAATTTCCATTGTCAGGTAAAAATGCGGAGCAGTGAATTTGCTTTCTGACAATCGTTTTGCAATAGTCTTTCTCATTTGTGAAACCTGAATCTCATCAAAGCTTTCTGTACCAACAAATGTTTGTGGCGCACCGGCTACAAAACTTCCGGGTTTGAACCAGTCTATATCTCTTTTTACTACACGGCCTCCGTCACCGGTTCCTTTCAGCTTAGTCAAATCAATTCCTTTTTCTTCTGCTAATTTTTTTGCAAGGGGAGATGCTTTTATTCTGCCGTCATCTGATGATGATGATGATGGTTTAACCGGGGCAGTTATTTTAGGAGCGCCTTCTTTCTTTTCTGCAACAGCTTCTTTTGTTGCTGTTTTTTGAGGTGCATCTTCTTTTTTGCCTGAGGCGGCTGTTTTTTTTGTTTCTCCGTTTTCTTTTGACGGAGCTTCCTGAGTTTCTTCCTTTGGTGCAGATTTATTTGCCTCATCCAGCAATGACTGGAAATCTTCTCCGGGTTTACCGATAACAGCAAGCACACCATCTACAGGTGCGGCCTTTCCATCAGGCACTCCTATATATAAAAGCGTTCCTGATTGATAGGATTCAAACTCCATAGTTGCTTTGTCGGTTTCAATCTCCGCCAGCACATCACCTGATTTTATTTCATCACCTACTTTTTTAAGCCACTTGGAAACAACACCCTCTGTCATGGTATCGCTCATCTTGGGCATGCGTATAATTTCTGCCATTTTTTTTATTGATTAAAAATTAATCTCTGATATATGGGTAATCACTTTGAACATATACATCTTTATAAAGTTCCGATGGATCGGGATAAGGAGACTCTTCAGCAAACTTTACACTGTCTTCAACTATATCTGCAACTTTCTTATTTATGTTTTCTATCTCTTCTTCGCTGGCAAGCTTTTTATCACGAATAGTTTTCAAAACCATTTCGACCGGGTCCTGGGCTTTGTATTTTTCAACTTCTTCTTTTGTCCTGTACTTGGCAGGATCACTCATGGAATGTCCTTTATAACGATAGGTTATTGCTTCTAATAAATAAGGCCCTTTGCCATCGCGTGCATGTTGTACCACTTTGTTCATCGCCTCATGAATGTCTTCTACGCTCATTCCGTTCACAGCCTCTGAGGGCATGTTATAAGCCTGTCCAAGTTTGTACAGGTTATGCACGTTGCTTGTACGTTCTACGGAAGTTCCCATTGCGTAATTATTATTTTCTATGACAAAAATAACGGGCAGCTTCCAGGTCATTGCCATGTTGAGGGTTTCGTGGAAAGCGCCTTGTCTTACCGCGCCATCACCCATGTAGCATACACATACATTATCCGTTCCTTTATATTGTTCCGCGAAAGCGATTCCCGCACCAAGGGGAATTTGCCCGCCAACAATTCCATGCCCTCCGAAAAAACGGTGGGGCTTTGAGAACATGTGCATGCTTCCGCCTTTTCCTTTGCTGCAGCCGGTTGCTTTTGCATACAACTCTGCCATTACTTCGCGTGCGGGAATTCCTTTTCCAAGCGCATGCGCATGATCGCGGTAAGCGGTGATCATGGCATCTTCAGGACGCAGGACGGACATGGCCCCTGCAACGACCGCTTCCTGGCCGATGTAGAGATGACAAAAGCCTTTTATTTTTTGCATGCCGTAGAGTTGCCCGGCTTTTTCTTCAAACCTGCGCATCAGGAGCATGTCTTCATACCATTTGAGATATGTTTTTTTATCATCCGCCTTATGCGGATTGGATGGTGTTTTCTTTTCTGTGGTGGTGGTTGCCATGACACAAAAGTAGCAAAAGAGGCTTTAGTTTTTGTTTTGTCAGGACGAGCAAAGAGATACCCTTTATCATCGGAAAGTACTTTTTTACAGGCAATGAGTTAATCCCGCAAGTATCTTTCGTATACCCAATTTTATTTGTAAAAATATTTTTTCATTTCAAACTCTCCCCACTAAACAAAAACGGCAATAATGATTTTACATTTTCAGCAACGATTATTTTTTTATCAGCAGCGATCATTATGAAACGGATGTTTTGTTTGTGGAACTGTTCGTATTCTGCCATTACCTGGCGGCAGGCTCCGCAGGGGCTTGCAGGACGGGGTTCGGGTTCTTTTGCTTTAAAGGCTGTTACTGCAATGGCTTTTATTTTTATACCTGGATGCTGCGCACCTGCGGAAAATAATGCTACGCGTTCGGCACAAAGTCCGGAGGGATATGCAGCGTTTTCCTGGTTGCTTCCTTTTACTATAGTTCCGTTTTCGAGAAGGACTGCTGCACCTACTTTAAAATCAGAGTAGGGAGCATAAGCGGATTTTGTGGAGGCAATTGCTTCGTTTAAAAGATTGCGATCGTCACCGTTCAGCTCTTTTATATTTTCATATTGTTCAAATGAAATATTTAATTCTTTTTTTTGCATTTTTTGAATTGAGATTTAGAATTTAAAAACTGTTTAATTTTTCATGTACGAATTTTTTGAAAAATATCTCCCGCAGATGCCGCGGATTTTCGCGGATTTTATTTGCGGTTATCTGTCAAATCTGCGGGAAAATTAAGAATTTAAGCAGCCGCCTTGAGTTTTAACTTTCTACAAAGTACCAGAAAAATTTTAACTTGCAATGCAGAATTTATTTAACCTGCTTTAAACCTTCACTTAGAATCAACATCAAAATAAGCGAGAACCCAAAAACCTGATCCTTGTTATGATAAAACCTTTACAGGCAAGACCCCTAAATCCCCTAAAGGGGACTTTCCAGCACACAGTCCGCTTAATCGTGTTTTCTTTTTTTCTTATCTTCAATACTAAAGCGCAAAGCACTGACGGAGATGCACTGTTTAACACTTCCGTCATTCATACGGTGAATTTTTATTTCACGCAGCCTTCTTTCTGGGATTCGCTGGTTGCCTATAAACCGTTGGATAAACCGATGTTTGGCAGTGTGGATATTGACGGAACGTTGATGGATTCGGTGGGGATCCAGTTGAAGGGTAATTCTTCTTATAATTCCATGCCCGGTGTAAAAAAACCTTTTAAAATATCTTTTGATGAATTTGTGAGCCAGAAGTTTGATGGTTTAAAAACGCTGAATCTTAACAATGTTTTTAAAGACCCTTCTTTCCTGAGAGAGAAATTAATGTGTGATTTTATGAATGATCATGGCATACCCGCACCGCGCTGTACTTATGCAGATGTTTATATTAACGGAACACACTGGGGGTTTTACACGATGGTGGAACAGGTGAACAAAACTTTTCTGACGGACCGCTTTGGAAACAATGATGGCAATCTTTTTAAAGGTGATCCTCATGGTGATCTCCGCTGGCATGGCCTGGCTGATTCGGCTTACTACAACAGTTATGAATTAAAGACCAACGAAACAGCAAATGACTGGAGCGACCTGGTACATCTTTGTGACCGGATAAATAATCCATCCCCGGCTGAATTTTATGACTCGCTGGAAAGTGTTATGGTAAGCGATCTTGCGATTAAGGCATGGGCGGCAAATAATCTTTTTGTAAACCTTGACTCCTATCTTGGTTCGGGACATAATTATTATGTGTATGATGATTTCATCACCAATAAATTTGAATGGATTGCATGGGATGTGAATGAGGCATTCGGAAATTTTAACATGGGAATCCCGGTTTCACAGATTAAAACGCTTGATGCGCTTTTTATTTCGCAGCCCGCGATGAACCGCCCGTTGCAAAACCGAATGATGCAGAACCTGGTTTACAAAACTTCTTACCTCGATTATGTATGCCAATGGATTCAGAATGATTTCAGCCTTGCTGCAATGGAACCGAAAATTGACAGCATTGCCGATGTGATACGTCCGTACGTGTATGCTGATCCGAATAAACAATTCAGCAATGCAAATTTTGATTTGAATATTGACAATGACGTGATGGGAAATATTCCGGGCATTAAAGATTTTATAACAGTGAGAAGAGCGAGCCTCAATACTCAATTGCAACAGTTCGGATGCAGCCCGGTTTATACGGATGAGTTTGCAGTTTACAGTTTACAGTTTACAGCTTACCCTAATCCTTTTTCTGAATCCACCGTAATTGGAAATGCAGAATTTAAAAATGCAGAATTATCGGTTTATGATTTGATGGGACAGGAAGTAAGTAATTCAAAGAGCATATCGTTTCCTTATGTTTTTGCAAGAGGGAATTTAAAAAACGGCATTTATTTTTACCAGGTTAAAAGTGAAGGAGTCACTATGTTTTCAGGGAAAATGATGGTGGAATAAAAAAGTCTTTTTTAACCTCACCCCGACCCTCTCCAAAGGAGAGGGGGATGTTTTCATAACAACTTTTATATTGGGGAAAGACATTACTTCTGAATTAATTATAGAACTTCGCGGCTATGATTTTCATAGCAGGCAACAGCCGGAGCGGCACTACTTTAATGGGGAGAATATTGGGGAAACATCCGGATGTTTTCACTTTTAATGAACTTCATTATTTAGAGGAGAGATGGATGCCGGTGGATGAAAAGATTTCTATGACATACGATGAAGCGTTGTTTAACTTTTCAAATCTTATCAGCATTCAGCGTGACGGGTATTTAAAGAAAAGGCAGCCTGAAAAATACATCGGTGAAAGTGAAAAAAATTTAAGAGGGTTGAATGCAACGGAGATTTCTTTTGGCTTGTTGTATAAGCAGTTTCTTCAATACGAAGCTGAATGCAACAAGAAAAAAATTCCCTGCGAAAAAACTCCGCGCAATGTTCTTTACATCAATGAGCTTTTGAGAATTTATCCCGGATGTAAAATCATCTGCATGATCCGCGATCCGAAAGATGTTCTGTTATCGCAAAAGAAAAAATGGAAACGCAGATTTTTGGGAGCTGCTGCTTCCATCCCGTTGCGCGAAAGCATCCGTGCAAGGATTAATTATCATCCTTTTATTATCGCGAAACTGTGGAATACCAATGCACAGGCGGTTGCTGCGCAAACGAATACCCCTCGTGTTAACATCCTCTCATTTGAAAAGCTCATCGCAAATCCCGAAGAAGAAGTACGTGGATTGTGCACATTTCTTGGAATATCTTTTCAACCGGAAATGCTGAAGGTGGAACAAAAGGGTTCTTCTGTGGAATTTGATAATACCCAGGAGGCAAAAATTGATCAAAGCAAAACAGGTAACTGGAAAAAAGGATTGAATTCAACGGAAATTTATTTGTGTGAAAGCATCACCCAAAAATGGCGGAATGTTTTTAAGTATGATGATGTTCGGGTAAAACCAAATTATTTTCTCCTGCTGTTTTATTATTTGATCTTTCCTTTGCAAGTATTTGTTGCATTGGCTGTGAACCTGGGACGCACAAAAAATATTTTGCAAAGCATAAAGAAAAGATTCAGTTAAATGAAAATAGCTCTGATTGATCCGATAGGGAAAAAAATGGGTATGAATCATTATGACGATGGATTAATGAATGCTCTTGCCGACAAAGGTTTAACAACATTTGTTCTTTCCAATTATAAAAGCGCGGCTAAAAATGTGCACTCAAAAATATTTTTTAAAAACGTTGATAAACCGCGTTTGATATCCGTATGGGGAACTTTCTCCGGACTGATCATATCAGTTTTTTTCTGCAGGTTACAAAAAATGGATTGGATCATTTTCCATGTTTTCAGAGGCGGACCATTCGATGTTTTTATCTTGCTGCTTTCAAAAATCTTAAAGTTGAAAATTTTTTTAATTGTTCATGACATTGAGACCATTGATACGTCAACTTACAAGTTCATAAAACGAATTGTGCTGAGCAGTTTTCACAATGCCATGGTTGTGCACAATCAGTACTCAATGGAAAAGATTAAAGAATTTACGGGGAAGCCCGATCTTAAAAACCTTCATATTATTCCTCACGGTAATTATGCTCATATTGCACATCCTGTATATACTCGTGAACAGGCATTGAATCATTTTAAGCTTGATCCATCACAACATTACCTGCTGTTTTTCGGGCAGATAAAAAAAACGAAAGGGCTGGATGTGTTGCTTGAAGCCATGCATTATTCGAAAAGCAATTTTAAACTGATCATTGCAGGAAAACTTCGAATTAAGAATTTCAGTCCATATCAAAAAATTATTGAACGACATGGATTGGAGAAAAAGGTTATTACCATGCTGCGGTTTATTACGGATGAGGAAGCGGATAAATTATTTTCATTGTGTGATGCTGTTGTGCTTCCTTACCGGAATATTTATCAAAGCGGTGTGCTTCTGCTTTCAATGAGCTTAGGGAAAACTGTAATTGCTTCTGACCTGGAACCGTTCAAAGAAATAATTCAGCATGAGGTGAACGGATTGCTTTTTGAGAAAAACAGCCCTCAATCGCTTGCCGAAATTATTGATGAAGTATTTTCCGGGAAACTTAACATTAATTTAATACAGCAGCAGGCGAAACACACGGCTGAAAAGGGTTTTTCGTGGAATGAGATCGGTGAAACTTTTGCAGGGCTATTGTCGTAATACCGGGGATTAAAAACGCATTATTACAGTTGCCGTATTAATATCATTAATTTGCCGAAAAATTTTGACTTAAAGGTATTACATAAGTATATTTGCCCCCCTTTAAGCCGATAATATAACCGATTATGAAAATATTTATTTCAGGAGTAGCAGGATTTTTAGGAAGCCATCTTGCTGACAGGATGCTTGCCTTAGGTCATGATGTCATTGGAACCGACAATATGATTGGCGGGTACGAAGATAATGTGAATCCGAAGGTGATCATGAATACTTATGACTGCAAGTATCGTAACTCCATGGCAAAAATTACCAAAGGATGTGATGTCATCTATCATTGTGCTTCCACTCCTTACGAAGGGCTTTCTGTTTTTTCTCCGCATCTCATTACAGAAAACACCTACCAGATCACTATGTCATTGCTGAGTGCGGCTATTGAAAATAAAGTAAAACGTTTTGTGTTTTGTTCCAGCATGGCGCGCTATGGTTCGCAACCAAAAGTTCCGTTCACTGAAGATATGATTTGTAACCCTGTGGATCCTTACGGTATTGCAAAGTATGCTTCTGAAATCACCATTTCCAATCTCAGCGGTGTGCATGACTTTGAATATGTAATTGCGGTGCCTCACAATATTATTGGTCCGCGTCAGAAATATGATGATCCTTTTCGTAATGTGGCTGCCATCATGATCAATATGATGCTGCAGGGCCGCCAGCCGATTATTTACGGAGACGGTGAGCAAAAACGCTGCTTCAGCTTTATCCAAGATGATATTGATTGCCTGGAAAGGCTTGCATTTGATAAAAAAGTAGTTGGTGAAACTATCAACATCGGACCCGATGAAGAGTTTGTAACCATCAATGAACTTGCGAAAGTTATTGCGAAACTTCTGAAGTTTGATCTGAAACCGATGTATCTTCCCGATCGCCCGATGGAAGTGAAGCTTGCAGGCTGTTCTGCCGATAAAGCCCGGAAACTGCTCAACTATAAAACAAAACATACGCTTGAGCAGGGGCTCAGCGAAATGATTGAATACATTCGTTCGCGCGGAGCCAAGCCTTTCCGTTATCACTTGGACATTGAAATCCGCAACGACAAAACTCCCCGCAGCTGGACGGAACAATTGTTCTAAAATTATCTTTTTGTGAAAATAGCTTTTGTCAGCACACGCGGCATTCCGAATAATTATGGAGGTCTTGAAGAATTTGCAGAGCATGTTTCTGTCGGGCTTGTTAAGAAAGGTCATGAAGTAATTGTTTACAATCCGAACAGCCATCCTTATGATAAGCCGGATTTTTCCGGAGTAACAATCAAAAAGAAATTCAGCCCTGAAAAAAAAATCGGAACGGCTGCTAATTTTATTTACGATTACCTTTCATTAAAAGACGCCATACGTGAAAAATGCGATGTGGTTCTGATCTGTGGTTATACCACAGCATCCGTTTCATTTTATGTGTGTCCTTTCAGAAAATCTAAAATCATCACCAATATTGACGGGCTTGAATGGAAGCGCGCTAAATGGAATGCCTTTATACAGCGCCTCACAAGATGGTTTGAAAAAATTGCTGTGGAGAAATCCCATGCGCTGGTTGCAGACAATATTGGAATAGAAAAATACATTAATGAAAATTTTCACAAGCCGTCTTACTTCATTCCTTACGCTGCCAATATCCTGGATTTGAATGAAGCGGTGCTGCAAAAATATAACCTGCAAAAATTTTCATATCATGTGATGATTGGCAGGCTGGAGCCTGAAAATAATATTGAAATGATACTTGACGGTATGGTGCAATCAAGTTCTATGATTCCCTGCCTTGTTTTTGCAAATTACAAAACGAAATACGGGCAGTTTTTGGTTGATAAATATAAAACATGCAACAAAATTATTTTCAGCGGATGGGCAAGCGGCCAGGAAAATTTGTACCAGCTCCGGCATTTTGCAAAAATTTATTTTCACGGTCATTCCGTGGGAGGAACCAACCCTTCACTTCTTGAAGCAATGGCATCCGGAACTTATATCGCTGCTCACGACAATGTATTTAACAAACATGTTCTCGGAAAAGATGCCATGTATTTCGCCTCGGCTGATGATGTGAAAAATATCATTGATGGATTTGAAAATCATGCTGCGCAGCGGCCGGCATTTGAAATAAATAATGTGGAGAAAATAAAAACGTTTTACAACTGGGATAACATTACCAATATGTACGAGAAAATGTTTTTCGAAGTCGTGAATAAAACGCGATAAAAAGATTAACTGATAATTCCCTTTACATATTCCCGTGTCAATTTTTCTTTCGGGTTTTCCAAAATCTCCATGGCAGGACCCTGTTCAATAATTTCACCGAGATACATAAAAATAATATGATCAGAAATTCGCCTGGCCTGCCGGAGAATATGGGTTACGAGGATGATCGTGTATTTCTCTTTCAGCTCCACGAATTTTTCTTCTATCCATCGGCTTGAAATCGGATCAAGCGCTGAAGTGGCTTCGTCACCGAGAATAATTTCAGGCTCTACAGCAAGTCCGCGGGCAAGACATAATCGCTGTTGCTGCCCGATTGAAAGGCTGGATGCCGGATCATGCCAGCGGTCTTTTACTTCATCCCACAAAGAAGCCATCTTAAGATATTCTTCGGCTTTTTGTTTCAGTATTTTCTTTTTTCTTAAGCCATGTATT
>DATEMK010000033.1:0-12919 GCA_035275625.1 Bacteroidia bacterium | reverse complement strand
ACTATTTTTAAGTGTTATGCGGTAAAGTTTTATTGTATTTACATTTGAAACTATTCATGTAAAATCCATTGCTCATACAATGAAAAACAGCATTTCCCTTATTATTTTATTTACAATAATACATATACATTGCGGATTTTCCCAGCAATATTACCTGCCTCTCAACCGGGAATACAATCTTCGTTATGAACCCTGGATATACAATCTGAAATCGGATATGCACACAGCCATGCGGCCATTCATCAGTACAGAAGTTTCAAAAAATGCTCCGTTGGATTCGCTGGATTCTGCCCATGTAAAAGACAATAAGTTTAACAGCACATTGGTTGGAAGAAAATTAAGAAAGGAACATCTTTTCCATGTAAAAGGAGAGGATTATAATTTTTACCTTGACCCGCTGTTTGAACAAAAAGGAAGTTACAGCAACAATAGGATTGACAAGTTTACTTATGTCAATACAAGAGGAGCCAAAATAAGCGGAAACATAGGAGAACGGTTTTCATTTTCCACCGATTTTTATGAATCCCAGTCAAGATTTCCTGATTATATTGATTCTTCCATTCGTACCACGAAAGTAGTTCCTGGAGGAGCGAGGATTAAAAAACTTTATGGCAGCTTTGATTATAATATTGCTTCAGGAACTATTTCGTATTCACTCAAAAAATATTTTAATGTACAATTCGGGCATGATAAGGTTTTTATTGGCGATGGTTACCGTTCACTTTTGCTTTCTGATAATGCTTTCAATTATCCTTTTTTAAAAATTACAACTACCATCTGGAAAGTCCAATACACCAATTTATATTGTGTATTCCAGGATTTATTAATTCCTCCGCCCCCAGGTTATCCGCCTGAGGATTTCAGCTTTAGAAAAAAGTATGGTTCATTTCACTTCCTTGATTTAAATATTGGTAAAAGGGCAAGTGTCGGAATTCTTGAAGCCATTATCTGGAAATCAGATTCAGTGCGTGCAAAAAGTTTTGATATTAATTACATCAATCCATTTATTTTTTTCCGCCCTGTTGAATTTTCTCTTGGTTCTGCAGATAATGCAATGATAGGCTTTAATATAAAATATAAAATAAACAACAGCAATTTACTTTATATTCAATTTATGCTGGACGAATTTAAAATAAGCGAGGTGCGCTCAGGAAGAGGATGGTGGGCAAACAAACAGGCTGTTCAGTTTGGGCTCAAGTCATACAATGTTTTTGCAATAAAAAATCTTCACTTGCTTACGGAATTTAATTTTGTGCGGCCTTATACTTACCAGCACCGGAGCTCACTTACGGCTTATGGTCATTATAATGAATCCATTACTCATCCGCTCGGTGCCAATTTTTATGAATCTGTTTCAAAATTAAATTATAAATACAAGAATTTTTTTACTGCGGCAGAAGTTATGTATGCCGTTGTAGGATATGACCTTAAAGATTCCTCAGACGCTAACATTAACTACGGTCAGAATATTTTTGCAAGTTACAACACCCATCCAAATGAATATGGAAACAGGGTTGGGCAGGGTCTGAAAACCAAACAGCTTTACATAGATTTTAAAATTGGTTATCTTGTGAATCCGAAAACCAATCTTGTAATTGAATGTGGCGCCACCAGCCGTACAGCTAAAAATAATTACGGAAACCATCAAACCACTTTTGTGTACTTTGGAATCAGGACCAACCTGACCAACAGGTATTACGATTTTTAAAAAAAATGGATTTCTTTTTGATTGGGCATAAAACTTGCTCTTAAATTTAACATTCGATCAATTTTCGGGTAACATCCCAACTCTTTATTTGCGCAACTTTAAAACCTGTTAACAGTAAAAAAAGTTAATTAATTTATCAAATGAACCAGCCAAAATCATCTTCGCAGTTTAAAAAAGTCTGTTCACCAAGTAAATTCAATAGTTTACAAAATTTATTTTGAATGTATTATTTATAAATTTACATTTGTCCACGCTCTATGATAAACATTGCCTTTAGTTGTATAACCGCATTCATCATTACCTTCCTGGCAATTCCTTCCATCATTAAGGTTTCTGTCATCAAAAACCTTTTTGATGAACCTTGCGAAAGAAAGGCTCACAAATCAAGCATACCTACCCTCGGTGGCCTGGCAATTTTTGCCGGAGTGGTTTTTTCTTTTTCATTCTGGTCATCCGGTTTTGAATACCAGTCATCACAATATATAATCTCCGCCATTATTGTTGTTTTCTTTATCGGGCTCAAAGACGATATTGTAGAACTTACTGCGAAGAAAAAATTTTACGGACAAATAATCGCTGCCTTAATTATCGTTTTGTTTGCCAATATCAGAATTACTACCCTTTGCGGCATCTTTGGCATTTATGATATTCCTTACTGGTTCAGTGTTATATTCTCCTTGTTTACCATCCTTCTCGTCATTAACGCATTCAACCTGATTGATGGCATAGACGGATTAGCCGGAGGCATAGGGGCCATTGCAAGCTTTACCTTCGGATTATGGTTTTATAATTACGGCCAGTTTGCATTATGTATTCTTTCTTTCACATTATTCAGTTCCCTTCTTGCATTTCTTGTTTATAATTTTTCACCTGCAAATATTTTTATGGGTGACACCGGGTCATTAATAATCGGGTTGATTCTTTCCATTTTAACAATAAACTTTATCCAGCTCAGCTTTATTTCTCCTCCTGATGCTTTCCCTTACCGGTCAGGGCCGGCAATGGCAATTGCAATTCTCATCATCCCGATGTTTGATACATTGAGAATTTTCATTGTAAGAGTACTCAATAAGAGATCTCCTTTTAAAGCTGATCGCAATCACATGCATCATTTGTTGCTGGATTTAGGATTGACCCATCGCGAAGTTTCTTTAACTCTTTTTCTTGTTAATATCGGTTTTATCCTGCTTGCCCTTGCTTTGAGAGATTTGGGAAATTTAACCGTGCTTATTATAATGTCAATGTTCGCAGTTTTGCTGAGCATTATTCCTTTTAGCATCCGGTATTTCGGCAAAGCAAAATCTTTCCAGTTAAAAGCTTTTAAATAAATTTTGGTTGTTGGATTTGGGGTTTCTCCCAATCCTTTGCGGATGATTTTTCTGACGTATAAAGACAATTCTTTTGAAAATCTTACGTAAGATTTTCAAATAATTTCTATTTTTTTTTCAAAAACAGCCGTAAATAAGTAATGCATGCTTATTAAGCATTCAGCATTAATCTTATTAACATTCATTATCATAAAAAATATTATTCTTATTTTAGCGAACTGATTCCCCATAAAATACTTATTAATTATTTAATTCTTAAAGGAAGATAAATATAAACTATGCAAAAAGTGAAATTAACAGTGCTTACTTTGTTTGTATTCCTGAACTTCCATAACAGTTCTGTCGGTCAATTGGAGGGTTCATGCCTTGATAATAATCAGGCAACAGTATGTAATGATCCGATTGTTGAAATGCTGGACAGCCTTGTTATGTTAAATAATGTTATCCGCTTTAATAACCTGATGGGCGCAAGCGGTTCAAACAGCTCAAATGATATTATTAACGGCAGCCCGGTTTTTACAGATGAGGTTTACAATGAAAGGATTTCAAAAATTGTTACTCCCATACCGCTTGCATACAATGAACAGGTAAAAAATTACATTAACCTCTATGCGGTAAAAAGACGCGAACTTACCAGCCGGGTATTGGGCTTATCGCAGCTTTATTTTCCCCTCTTTGAAGAAATTCTTGACAAAGAAGATTTGCCCATTGAATTCAAATACTTATCAGTGGTGGAGTCTGCATTAAATCCGATTGCTAAATCACGTGTGGGTGCTACAGGTATCTGGCAATTCATGCTCAATACCGGCAAGCTGTATGATCTGAAAGTTAATTCTTACACTGATGACAGAAGAGATCCGGTAAAATCAACCTATGCTGCATGTAAGTATTTCAAAGATATGTATGACATTTACCGTGACTGGTTGCTGGTAATTGCCGCTTACAACTGCGGTCCTGGCAATGTAAACAGAGCCATTGTACGATCGGGGGGGAAAACAAATTTTTGGGAGATCAGCCGGTTCCTGCCTAAAGAAACACGCGGGTATGTTCCTGCATTCATTGCTGTTTGCTATGTGATGAATCATTCATCTGAGCACAATATCTTCCCGGTGGCTCCTGCCTTTTCTTATTTTGAAGTGGACACTATAATGATTCACCAGCGGACAACGTTGAGTAAAATTGCAAAAAATGTTGACCTCCCATTAGATGTTGTTGCTTTTTTAAATCCTGTGTATAAAAAAGGAGTGATACCGGAAACAGAACAGGCACAAATTGTTCGTCTGCCAGCAAATAAAGTTTCGGCATTTCTTTTAAACGGGAAAGACATTTATACCTCTGATCCGCCTGAACAGGCTCCGATTCTTGCTACGTTACCCGTTAATCCAAAAAACAATAATGACGAAAGGGATTTTGAATATACTTACAAGCAGGTTAAAAAAACACATACAGTAAGACGCGGAGAAACATTATCAGGGTTAGCAGCTGATTACAATTGTTCGTCACAAGACATTAAAAAACTAAATAGATTAAAATCAACAAGGCTTAATAAAGGTCAGAAACTTAAAATACTTGCATGGGTTAAAATCAAAAACCCTGTTTCTAAAATGCAAAATACGGAAACAGCAAAAAACACCGTTGAAGAAAATAATGCAGCAGCGGGTAATACAGGTGATTCGTCAATTGCGATGGCTTCAGAGCAGATTAAGTCAGAAGATTCGACTGTAACTTCCGAAAATATTTCAAACAACCCTGAGCAGGAAAATCAAACAAACGGACCAAAATATATTTTTCATCTTGTCCAAAGGGGAGATACCTTATGGAATATTGCAAGACGCTATGAAGGCGCTACAGTAGACCAGATTATGGAATTAAATAAAATTTCAAATAATAAAAGTCTCAAGGCGGGTACTAAATTAAAAGTGATGATCAGTGGTTGATTTTTGCAAATCAAAAGACCACTTTATTAAAGTTTAATACACACATTTTTTTCTTCAGTAAAAAACCTGAGCGCTTCAAAGCCTCCTTCGCGGCCGATGCCGGAATTTTTCATCCCGCCAAAGGGAGTACGAAGATCCCTGAATAACCAGCAGTTGATCCAGATAATACCGCTGTCCAATTGAGCAGCTACACGATGAGCGCGTGATAAATTTTCCGTCCAGATAGTTCCGGCTAAACCATATTGCGTGGAGTTGGCGTATTTCAACGCTTCTTCCTCGGTTTGAAACGGCATGATAGTAACCACTGGTCCGAAGATTTCTTCCTGGTTTGTTCTGCAATCAAAACTTAATCCTTCAATAACGGTGGGTTCCATAAAAAAACCGTTTTTATCTTTTCTATCTAAGAATAATTGTTTTCCTCCGCATAAAATTTTTCCGCCTTCCTGTTTTGCAAGGTCAATGTAAGAAAGAATTTTTTCCAAATGTGGTTTTGAAACAATTGCACCCATTCTGTTTTCATCATTCAGCGGATCTCCCACTTTTAATGTGGAAACTCTTTTGAGAAACGCTTCTTTAAATTTATCATAAACAGAATGCTCAATAAAAATCCTCGAACCGCATAAACAAATTTCGCCCTGGTTGCTGAAAGCAGCATTGACGGAAGTCTTAACGGCTTCTTCAAAATTGCAATCGGCAAAAATGATGTTTGGATTTTTTCCTCCAAGCTCAAGCGAAAGTTTTTTGAACATAGGCGCGGCAGTTTTTGCAATCCACTCCCCGGTTTTTGTCCCGCCAGTAAAGCTGATAGCGGTTATTTTTGGATGCGAGACAATAGCTGCACCTGCTTTCGGTCCGAAACCGTGAATGATATTTAAAACTCCTTTTGGCAAACCTGCTTCGATGCACAGCCCGGAAAGTAAAAAAGCGGTCATGGGGGTGATCTCACTTGGTTTTGCGACCACGCAATTACCGGAAGCAAGGGCGGGGGCAATTTTCCAGGTGAATAAATAAAGCGGCAGGTTCCAGGGGGAAATACATCCCGCAATGCCGATGGGTTGACGTAAGGTATAATTGATAGCAGTATTTCCGGTGGCATGTGCTTCCGTACTTAAATGAATGGCACCAGTTGCATAAAAATGAAAGTTTGCAGAGGCGCGTGGAATGTCAACTGATTTGGCGAGCCAAACGGGTTTTCCGTTATCAATGCTTTCGGCAAGGGACAGCCGATCCAGGTTTTCGTCAATTAAGGAAGCTATTTTTAAAAGAATACCTGACCGTTTTGCAACAGGCATGGCGCTCCATTCAGGAAAAGCTTTTTGGGCCACATCAACTGCAAGCTGAACATCGCGTTCATCGGAATCAGGGATAAGAGAATATGCTTCGCCTGTTGCAGGGTTAATGTTTTCAAAAAAGTTTTTTGACAATGGCTCAATCAATTCTCCATTGATATAATTTAAAATTTTTTGCATCAGTCAATATTTAATTCAAAGATACTTTTTCTAAAACATTTTCTGCAACCACTTCTTCACAAACTTATTTTTTGAAGCCAATGTAACGGTAGCATTGGCGAGCCATGCACGTTCTCCCAATGTTCGTTGTATAAAATATTTTTGTTTTAATTCTTTTCCAATAATTTTAAACAGATCTTCATCATACATCTTCATAAAATCTTCTGAAAAATTATTTTGCTGAAAACATTTTATTGCCTGTTCGGCAGCGAGTTTGCCGCTCAACATCGCATTACCGATGCCTTCACCTGTTGCCGGATCAATCAGTGAAGCGGCATCACCGCATAACATAAAACGCTGACCGGAAATCTTTACTCTCCGCGATCCCATTGGCAAACCGTAACCGGTAACTTCATCCAAAGCCTCAGCATTTTGAAATCTTTTGGAAAGAGTCGGGTGCATGTTTACAATATCGAGCAGGCTTTTCCGGAGATTTACTTTTCTTTCCGAAATTTTTTCGCTCAACATTCCGAAACCAACGTTTGCGATTTTGTTTTGCAAAGGAAAAATCCAAAAATATGCTGCAGGATATTCTTTGAGTAAATGAATTTCCATCATTTCATCTCCTGTTGCTGCAATGTTTTTGTAATAAGCACGCACAGCACCTGTATAATGTTTGGGGTCCATTTTTGTTGCAGTGAGCTTTTTTTCAATAACAGAATGAGCGCCATCACAACCGATCACAAGTTTTGAACGCAACAAAATATTTTTTTCAGATTTTATTTCTACTCCATCTTCCGTAACCGTTACATCATTTACAGGATCGGCTTCATAAAAAGTAACGGCAGAATATTTTTTCATTACCTCTGCCATCTTATTATCAAAATCAAGACGTGTGGAAATGTACCCGTCCAGCTTAAAAAAAATATCTACATGATTGAGATTCGGGGCAACCACCTTGCATCCGCGAATGGTTATTTTTTTATCAAAAGATTTTATTTCATCCGCAATTCCGGGTGCTATGGAACGTAAAACTTTCGGAACACGCGAGGGAATAGCATCACCGCAGACTTTATCGCGCGGAAATTTATGCTTTTCAAGAACTGCAATTTTTAATCCTGAATCTTTTAAAGCAATCGCACAGGCAGTTCCTGCAGGTCCTGCACCAACAATAATAATATCAAAAGTGTTTGAAGAGGGGGAATTCAAAGTTTAAGGGTTAAGGGTTAAGGGTTAAGGTTGGCTGAAGCGACAAAGAACCTTAAACCTTAAACCTTAAACCTGTTTTTTACATCGCAAATCTTCTTGCAACTTCGTCCCAGTTGACTACATTCCACCATGCTGTGATGTAATCGGGTCTGCGGTTCTGGTAGTTAAGATAGTATGCATGTTCCCAAACATCGCAACCGAGAATGGGAAATCCTTTGACTTCTGCACTATCCATTAACGGGTTATCCTGATTTGGAGTGGAACAGATTTCTAATTTGCCGGAAGTATTTTTTATGAGCCATGCCCATCCTGAACCAAAGCGTTTTACTCCTGCATCAGCAAACTTTGTTTTGAATTCATCAAACGAGCCGAATGCTGATTTGATTGCATTGCCTAATTCTCCAGCCGGAGTTCCGCCTGCATTTGGCCCCATGATGGTCCAGAACATGGAATGGTTATAGTGTCCGCCACCATTGTTGCGAACAGGTGCCGGGTATTTGGAAATATTTTTGCAAATATCTTCAATGCTCATATTTTCAGCATCGGTTCCGGCAATAGCGTTATTGAGATTGGTAATATATGCCTGGTGATGTTTTCCATGATGGATTTCCATGGTTCGTGCATCAATATGCGGCTCTAACGCATTGGATGCATAAGGTAAATTTGGAAGTTGAAATGCCATATCAGTTATTTTTGATTTACAATTTATAAGCTCCTCTAATTTAAGTAACCGCAAAAGTAGTGATTTGAAAATATTTCAGAATATTTTACTTTTACATTAAACTTCATTTTACGTGCTGACAATTCCAAAAATGAAAAATTATCATTGGGTTATATTTATAATAGCTGTTCATTTTTTATCCTGCAGCAAAAAGAAAGACGATAATAATACAATAACAGGTCCCTGCTCTGATTTTACCAGTCCTTATGTATCTAATGATGGCCCTTTATCAATGGGATCAACATTGCGTTTAAGCGCTTCAAGCAGTGAAGATAATATAACTTATGAGTGGACAGGGCCAAAAAATTTTTCTTCTGATGATCAAAATCCCGAAATCAATAATATTTCGTTCGATGCCGGTGGGACTTATTTTGCACGGGCGATTAGTGCAACATGCACAAGCAACACAAGCCCGACAAATGTAATTGTAAATGCGCCCTGCCCCATGGATGATAACACGGGGTTATTCGGAAGTGCAACATGGAATTTTAATTCCTCTATTGCGTGCGGGATTAATTCATATGGTTACGTGATAGCGGGTTCAAGCATCCATGGGGAAATAAAAATTAAGTTTGCCACTGATAACGCACCCGTTGTTAATAAGATTTTGAAAGTGGATGATCCCGGAACAGCAGCCTTTGACAGCACCGAAATACAGTTGTCAATAACCAATTCAGCAGGAACGACTTTTACAGGGCAGAGCGGAAGTGCTTATGTGAGTAATTATGGAACTCTTTCAGTGGTTTTTTGCGGTGTTCCGTTTAAGTCATCTTCAGGTACAATCTTAATAGGCGGGGCCAAAATTAATTGCCAGTAAAATAAATTTTAAAAATTATTTTTTATTTACTGATTGTATCTGAAATATTCTATTACCTTTGCGCCTTCAAAAACATAATTATCAAATTAAACCAAAAATGAAAAAATTATTCGCTGTTTTAATGATTGCCGGTCTATTCGGTTTTGCTTCTTGTGGTGATGCTAACAAAACTTCCGAGGAAGCCAACCAAGAGGCTGCAGATTCTGTAGCTGATGTGGCACAAGATGCTGCCGCAGCTGAAAATGCTACTCCTAACAGTGTAGCTGCTGCTACTGATAGTGCTGCCGCTGCTGCGACTCCTGTAGATTCAATGAAGTGATCGTTGAAAACTAAAAAAACAAAACCCTTCCGGAAACGGGAGGGTTTTTGCATTTTATACCCCCTTATTTTCTCTTAGTGAAGCGGTCATACGCTTTCTCCTTAACTTTGCAATCCGCCACAGCGGAAAATGGAAACCGGCATATCAAATCTTCTTTATTGCAACAGCCTTACCCGCTATGAGCGCATGCTGACGCGGGAAGTGGCGATTGGAAATGTTCCGCTTGGCGGAAATAACCCTGTTCGTGTTCAAAGCATGACCACTACGGATACCATGAACACTATTGCTACGGTGGAACAGAGTATTCGAATGATTGAAGCAGGCTGTGAATATGTCCGGATCACCGCACCAAGCATTAATGAAGCAAGGAATTTAGAAAACATTAAAAAGGAATTAAACAAACGCGGATACGCTGTTCCATTAATAGCCGATATACATTTTACTCCCAATGCAGCCGAGGTTGCAGCCCGTATTGTAGAAAAAGTTCGTGTTAATCCCGGCAACTACGCGGACAGGAAAAAATTTGAAACGATTGAGTATTCTGATGCAACTTATGAAGCAGAATTGGAAAGAATCCGGCAGCGTTTTATTCCGCTGGTAAAAATTTGTAAAGAATACGGCACTGCCATGCGGATCGGAACTAATCATGGTTCACTCAGTGACCGCATCATGAGCCGTTATGGTGATACACCGCTTGGCATGGTGGAATCTGCATTGGAGTTTTTAAGGATTTGCGAAGAGGAAAAATATTTCAACATTGTACTTTCCATGAAAGCAAGCAACCCGCTTGTGATGGTCCAGGCTTACCGGTTACTGATTGTAAAGATGAAAGAAGAAGGGATGAATTATCCTTTGCACCTGGGAGTGACCGAAGCAGGTGAAGGAGAAGACGGCCGGATAAAATCTGCGGTCGGGATTGGCTCTTTGCTGGAAGACGGAATTGGCGATACCATACGTGTTTCATTGACGGAAGAACCGGAGTTTGAAATTCCTGTGGCAAGAACATTGGTGGAACGGTATGCAAAAAGAAAAGAACATAAAAAGATTTACGATTTAGGATTTAGGATTTACGATTCAGGATTCTCCCATTATGAGTATGCAAGAAGAAAAACAAAGGAAGTAGTAAATATTGGCGGACATAATGTTCCGAGGGTTATTGCTGATTTTTCAACTGAAGAAAAAATTTCAACGGATACTTTCCTGCCTGCCGGGTATAATTATTCAAAAACGCTGGACAAATGGAACCTGGGCGACCAGGCATGTGATTTTATTTTTTTGGGAAACAATAAAATTGATTTTGAAATTCCGGGAACGCTGGGATTGATCTATAATTATGCGACATGGAAAACGCTTTCAAACAAAACCCGCTGCTATCCATTGTTTAATGCAAAAGAATTTTTTGAAACTTCAAATACCAGTAATGAATTAAATTTTGTTTCGGTTACCATTAACGATTTGTTATCCTCAAACCTTTCGCTAAAGCGAATCCGTCCTTTGGCGGACAAACCTCAAACCTTAAACCTTCAGCATGTTGTTTTTGTTTTTGAAACGAACAATGAACATGGAATGGCAGAGCAGAGAAGAATGTTTTTTTATTTAATGGAAAATGATATTAATATTCCTGTGATCATAAAAAGAAATTATGGTTCGACTGCGCTCACCACAGGTAGTTCGACTGCGCTCACCACAGGTAGTTCGACTACGCTCACCACTTTAGATGAATCAACTTTTCAATTGCATGCTTCAACAGATTGCGGGGCGTTATTTTTAGATGGGTTTGGAGATGGAATATGGCTGACAGCCCCACTCCCGACTCATGGCGCAAGCTGGCTCAAATGTCCACCGGACATTTGCCCTCCGAGGGGAGAGGAGGCTTTACCTCCGAAAAAACTGCCTCTAATAAATCACCTAATTATCAACTCAACCGCATTTGGCATTTTACAGGCTACCCGGACACGTATTTCAAAAACTGAATACATCAGTTGCCCCTCCTGCGGCAGAACGCTTTTTGATTTGCAGGAAACCACAGCAAAAATCCGTTCGCGCACGGATCATTTGAAAGGAATAAAAATCGGCATTATGGGGTGCATCGTTAACGGACCGGGTGAAATGGCGGATGCTGATTACGGATATGTGGGTGTGGGTGTGGGAAAAATCACTTTATATAAAGGCAAGGAAGTGGTGAAACGCGCTATTGATTCTGATAAAGCGGTGGATGCTTTGATTGATTTGATAAAGCAAAATGGGGATTGGGTGGAGAAGGAGCGGTAGCAGGGAGCAGGGGCTGGAGTAGCAGTGGCAGCGGCAGGAGCAGCAGGGGCAGGGGCTGGAGTAGCAGGGGCAGGGGCAGGAGCAGAAGCAGGTAAATACTTATTTTATTAATGACAAAGAGTAGTTTGGGAAGGAGAATACTCCTCTTCCGAAGGAGGATATCCTTTTTTAGAAACCCGTTAGGCTTACTCCGAAGAAAGTTACTCCTGCCCCGATGTAAGATATGGCTCTTTAGAAGGAAGATTGATGTCTTACGAAGGAGGATTGATGTCTTATGAAGCACGATACCCCTCTTCCGAAGCACGATACCCCTCCTCCGAAACAAAATACCCCTGTTTCCTGACATTATGCGGGTGCTTTAAAATGGCTGAAGGTGCTTTGGCAAGCAGTTTTGGCAGGGGGAAAATTTTTGAGATTTTGAAAGGTAACGGATTTATTTGTTTGTTTTTGTTTTTGGATTTGTTAGGGACATGTTACAAAAGAATTGTGTGTGGGGACACAGACGATGGCGGAAATATTTCCAATTTAAGATTCTCCGAACCGCCCAGATATAAAGCCATCAATATTAGCTATCATTTTATCTAAGATTGCTTCAGCCTTTTTTTCAAATTCGCGTGTACTAAAATAAAAACGCAAAAAGCAAACAAGCCATGGCAACAATAAAAGAAAAATCGTGAACAATAGTATTATTATTAAAAGTTTCTGACCTTTTGAAAAAATATGTGCTTTTTCATTAACATTTAATTTTGTGATATAGACTTTGCCATTAATATTAACAGGATACTGATGAATAAACTTTTGACCTTCATCAGAATTTTTATAAAAAATATCCACTACTGTGCTGACATATACTGAATCATTAACCCGACTACAATGAATATCATCTTTGATAATAATTTCATGGCCTAAAAAGAAATATAAAAATTGAAGAAGAACTACAAAAGAAGACATGATAAATAAGATTTTCTTTTTCCCATTCCAAATGAAAATTAATATTAGAGGCAATAAAAACAAAAATATTGAAATGAGGAATAACCAAAATTGAGATACGTGATAGAAAAGATAAGATTCATAAAATGCAAACGGAAGGACGCAAAAAAAAATTTGTATAAGAAAAAAAGAAATACTATTTAACGGGGTCAAATATTCTTCATTTTCTAC
>DATEMK010000032.1:0-3689 GCA_035275625.1 Bacteroidia bacterium | reverse complement strand
CCACTGCCGATTTTGATCCCGGTGCAGGAGTAACTAATCTTACTTCGGCTGGCTTATATGATGTTTTTATTTGCAAGCTTACCTCTGCCGGAAATTTTTCCTGGGCAAAGCGTATCGGGGGACCAAATTCAGAATATTCTCCCAGGATAGATGTTGACGCAGCAGGCAATATTTATATAGGCAGGGCTTTTGAAGGAACAGTGGATTTTAATCCCGGGGCGGCAACTGTTAACCTCACTTCAGCAGGAAGTCATGATATTTATATTATGAAGCTCACAACTTTAGGAACCTACCATTGGGTTTGGAGAATAGGCAGTACCGGAAGCGACTTTATTGATGACCTGGTGCTTGATAATTCTAACAATCTTTATTCTACAGGCGGTTTTGAAAACACAGTTGACTTTAATGGAGGAAGCGGCACTTTCAATGTTTCTGTGGCAGGCAGCTCTGATATTTTTGTACATAAAGTAAATATCTCATCGCCACTCCCCATCGAACTTTTAACTTTTGAGGCCATCCAGAATAAAACCGCAGTTGACATAACCTGGCAAACCGCCACAGAAACCAACAATGATTATTTCACTATTGAAAAAAGTAAAGATGGAAATGAATTTGAAGAAATCGGGAAAGTAAATGGTGCTGGAAATTCAACATTGGCTGTAAGTTATTCTTTTACTGATGAACATCCATATAACGGCATTTCATACTATCGCTTAAAGCAAACTGATTTTAACGGGCAGTTTTCTTATTCTAAGATTGTAGCTGTTAGAATAACCGACACCGAAAATAACGTGTTGGTTTACCCGAATCCATTTCATGATAAAATAACCATAAACATAAACTCGGAAAACAGTTTACCTCGCAGCCTTATACTTACAGACCTGGCAGGAAGAATTGTTATATCAAATATGGTGGAAGCAATACCAGGTTTTAATAGTTATGAAATAGATGCCCGTTCGCTCGCCAAAGGTGTTTACCTGCTCCAGGTGAAATTACCAAATGAAAGCTGGATAACGAAAGTGGTGTTGGAATAAACAGGATTTAATTTTGAAACCAAAAAGTTTATGCAGAACCAGAAGCTGCAGGTAAATTCCGTTGGCGAAGCGGTTTCGAAAACAATTACACAAAAAATTTTAAGGTAACCGGAGGATTAGAAAATATTCCGTTTTTTTCTTATTAATTATCCGGCAGTAAGGATTCCCATTAATTCTTATAGAACACAACATAAGCTAAGTTCAGAATCAATACCGCAGGAAAAAGTTTTTTTTCGAATTGGTATCTCAAAATCTTTTGCCATTTGCTGAAGATTATCTTTAACTTTGTTTCATGAGTTACCGTCTAATCCGGCTTATTTGTACCAGGCTTTTTTTCATTTCATTCCTGCTGCTGGGAACGGCAGATATGCAGGGTCAGAACTTAGTGATTAACCCGGGCTTTGAAGATACTCTTCAATGCCCGTATTTTGTAAGCCAAATTGACTTTGCCGTTAACTGGCATACTTCGGTAAATACTCCGGATTATTACAATGCATGCAACAATAACGGACCTGTGAACCCGGGTATAGTGGGCGTGCCAAACAGTGCACGCGGCTACCAGCCTGCCCGCATGGGGAATGCATTTGCGGGAGTGGTGATATACTGGACAGCACAAGCGGATTACCGCGAAATTTTTTATGCGCAGCTTCAGTCCCCGCTTACAGCAGGAGTTGAATACAATGTGGGCATGTTCACGGTCCTGAATGAAGATAATGCCATGTGGGCTGTTGACGGAGGTTTGGGAATTTATCTTTCATCTTCACCGATCAATCCTTTAACTCCTTTTGCTTATGCACCCCAAATTGCAAACCCGCCCGGTAATGTCCTGAACGATACACTTAACTGGACGGAGATTTCAGGAACTTATATTGCAACGGGCGGAGAACAATACATAACTATAGGCAGCTTTATCCCGGATAATATGTTAACGGTTATAAACCGTGGGGGCACTTATCCTTTTTCCTCTTACGCTATTGAAGATGTATGGGTGATTCCGGATTCTCTTATGTCGGGAATAAATATTCCGGGTGAAAAACCGGAAGCAAAAGTTTTTCCGAATCCTTCGAATGGAAAATTCACTTTAAACACGATGGAAAAAAATTCGGATATGATCATTACTGATGTAACCGGAAAAATCATTTACAAGTCAAAATGTACAGGGTTAAAGAAAGAAATTGACATGGCGGGTGTACCAGGCGGTGTATATTTTTGCAGGCTGATTTCTAAAAACCAATTTACTCAGGTGATCAAAATAATAATTCAATAGCCTGAAATTTTTCTTCCCGATGCTCAAAAAAAATAAGTACCTGATCCCGAAAGATAAAAATCCAGCCGGATGGATGAAAATACAAACAAAATAAAAATGAAAAAAAATATACTTGTTGCAGCACTCTTATTTTTAAGGTTTACGGTTTATTCACAACTAATATCAACCGTTGCCGGAACAGGCGCTGCCGGCTATAATTCTGATGGGATAGCGGCTACTCTTGCACAACTAAACTCTCCGGCAGGCGTAGCTGTGGATGCAGCCGGTAATATTTATATAGCCGATTACAATAACCACCGTATTCGCATGGTGGATATTGCCACCGGTTTGATCTCCACCATAGCAGGTACCGGAACTGCCGGTTATAACGGAGATGGAATACCTGCCACAGCTGCTGAATTAAATACACCTTATGGTGTATCGCTGGATGCTGCGGCAAATGTGTATATCGCAGATTACTATAATAACCGGATAAGGAAGGTAATTGCTGCTACAGGTATGATTACGACCATAGCAGGTACAGGCGCTGGAGGATATAATGGCGATGGCATACTTGCGATAAATGCCTCGTTAAATAATCCGCTTGAGCCCGTTATTGACCCGGCCGGCAATGTTTATATTCCTGATGAATACAACCATAGGGTGCGCAAAATAACTGCCGCAACAGGTATGATATCAACAATTGCGGGCACCGGCACGGGTGGATATAACGGGGACGGAATACCTGCAACAGCTGCTGAACTCAACTTTCCGTTCGGGCTTGGATTTGATGGCGCAGGCAATTTATTTATTGCCGATGAAGCCAATGGGCGTATTCGCAAAATAACTGTAAGCTCCGGATTAATAAGCACAGTAGCAGGTACAGGCAATTTAAGTTATAATGGTGATGGTATTGCTGCCACTGCTGCCGACCTCAATCGTCCATTGGATGTGGATATAGATGCTGCAGGTAATTTATATATCACTGACCATTTTAATGATCGTATTCGTAAAGTAACCGCTTCAACAGGGCTTATAAGTACAATTGCCGGCACTGGTATAGCAGGATATAATGGCGATGGCATTCCTGCTTCTGCCGCATATATTAATGAGCCGTTAAGATGCACGTTCGATGCTTCAGGTAACTTATTTATTGCTGACCGAAGCAATCACCGTATTCGCAAAGTTCCAAATGTGACAACCAATATTTCCGAAATAATTTATTTGGAAAATGAAACCACTATATTTCCTAATCCTGCAGTTAGCTTTATAAACATTAACAGTAGCCGTGGGAATGTATTAAGTGTAAAAATTGCAAATGCAGCAGGCGATGAAATAATGAACAGGCATTTTGCAAATAATGATAAACAAAGCACCATAGATGTAAGTAAATTGACAAATGGAATTTA
>DATEMK010000031.1:0-5386 GCA_035275625.1 Bacteroidia bacterium | reverse complement strand
AGTTTTTAAATTTAAATAACAATAGGGTTTTAATATTTTTTATGATCAATACAGCCTTAAGATTAATTCGTGACGAACTTGCAGATTACCTGGTTGATAAGAAGGATATAACCGGTTTAAATGATGACGATATAATTGTCAGTAACATAGGATTGTTTGAATCATCTAACAACAATGCAGTCAGTGAAAGGGTAGTGATCTCCCTGGTAAATATTGAGGAAGAAACGACTTTAAAAAATAAACCGCCATTAAGAAAAGCAGGACTAACAAATACTGCTATATATGAAAACCCGCCTGTGTTTCTTAATTTGTATGTTTTATTTAGCTGCAATTTTACTAATGGCATATCAACAGGCGATTTGTATGAGCTTAGCCTGCTAAGATTGTCCTATATCATCCGCTTTTTTCAATTCAAAAACTCATTTGAATTTTCTTCTTCTGGCCGTGGTTCAACTGTTAAGGATTCGGATATCAACGATCCGGATATAAGAGAATTAAAATTCACTCTTGAATTATATACTTTAACGTTTGAGCAGATAAATCACTTATGGGGTTCTCTTGGTGGCAGGCAGATGCCTTTTGCTATGTATAAATTAAGATTAGTTGCTATTACTGAACGTATTCCTCTCCGCGAGGTGCCGCTCATTGAAGAAATTGAAACAAATTTATCACCGGTAATGAAATAAGAAAGAATGTCGGTCATTTATAAAACATTGTTCGAAGTAAAATTGTTGCACGAGTTTTATCTCACCAATCAAGAAGGCAAAACAATATTTGAAGAAGCCGCGCCTGATGACAGGATAAATTTTCTCATGCAAAAATTTACCGGGGATTTGCCATCGGTAAATAATAATTTGAGATTTGAAATACCCGAAGAAATAAAAAACACATTTGAAAATTATCGTTTACGGTTGCTGACAACATATTCAGGGTTTAAAGTTACAGCTAAAGTAACAAAATCATCACTTGCAGACGGAACCATTGCTTATAAACCATTGATGCCATTACCTCCGGATTTAAACCTGGTCGTAGAGTTGAACAGGACAGGCAATTTATTCGATAATATAACCAATGCACGAATAAATACTCCGATTCCGGCAATGTGCTATTTTTCAAATGAAACTGTTTCAGGAACAAAAACATTTCCTTTTTTATCAAATAATATTTCTGCCAAAGACATCACGGCCACCTATGAACAGGGGGAACTTGCTGATGCAGGTGCTGGACTTATCCAGTCTTTTTATAAAAATGACTCGGGTAATCAATGGCTCAATGTTGCAGGCAAAGGATTTACCAGCGAAAATGACCGTTTAGCTGTTCCGTTTAAGTTTTCTTATTCGTTCCGGAAAAACAGCGGTGTTACAGTGGCGCAATTTATTCTAAAAGATAAAAATGGACAAATTGTTAAAGACAAAAAGGGAAATATTCCTGCGCCTGTCACTGCAACAGGCAGCGCAGAGTTACAAAAAGTGCGTCTCAATTTTGATACACTTGAACTAAAAACGGTCTTAGATAAGCCATTTTCTGATGAATTGATCTATACGCTTGAAGTCACAGGGAACAACGGCTATTCGAAAAATCATAAAATAATTTTTTACGGGATAGAAAATTTCAAAAATACCTGGGGAATAGTTCAATTAAAAACAGCAGTAACCAACCCGGATTTTAAGCTGGTGGATAATAACGGATTTATTTTCATACAAAAAAATCCCGATGGAAGCATAAAAAAACCGGCTCCGCTTTTTGAAATAAGAATCAAAAGCAGGTTTACTTACTGGAAATATATAAATATAAACAACAAAGAATTGAATCTGACAGTTGCAACAACTCCTTACCTTGATGATAGTAATCCTCCTTATCTCATTACTAAAACTCCGCGCAGCCTGACGGCTTCTCTCACCTTATTTCCTCCGTTTCCTTCAGGAACGTATTTACCTAATCCCGCAGCTGGCGGGCCGTTAAATATAATTGATGATCGCTTCTTCACAAATATTGAAGTTCCAAACTCATCCCTGTTTCCAATTGTATAAATAACTATATCAAAAATTATAACTAAAACAAAAATAATATGGCAGAATACAAAACCCCGGGAGTATATATTGAAGAAATTCAAAAGATTCCACCCTCTATTGCATCAGTCGAAACAGCCCTTCCTGCTTTTATAGGATACACAGAAAAAGCCCAATTAAAAGAAGCGAATGATCTGCGCAACATTCCCAGGCGTATTACTTCCATGCTCGACTATGAAAGATTTTATGGCAGGCCTGATCCGGAAAAAACCATTGTTGTAACAATTGATACGACACAAACCACAATAGATATTCAGGGTAAGGTAACAGCGCCTTCACATTACCTGATGTATTATTCACTTCAAATGTTTTTTATAAACGGGGGAGGTGATTGTTACATAGTTTCAGTGGGAGATTACAGCACGGGCGGAGTTATTCTTCAGCCTGATCTGCTGGCGGGCCTGGACGCGGTGTCTAAAATTAATGAAGTTACATTGATTTTGTTTCCTGACGGATTAAATATGACTTCCTCCGGTGATTATTATTCTACATACAAAGAAGCTATTGATCAATGTGTGGAATTGCAGGATCGGTTTGTAATTATAGATGTTTGGATGAACACCGCTGATGTGGCTTTTGATCCGATTCAAACTTTCAGGGATTTTGATTTTGGTGATAAAGACCACATGAAATATGCCGCTGCATATTATCCAAGAATTTATACAAGAATGGATTTTGACTATGGAAATAATGATACCCTGGTCACTATCATTGGAAAAGGAGATGCCTCTTTATCGGGAACTTTGGCTGAACTTAAAGGAAAAAACAATGCCTATTACTTTATGGCAAAAAACGCAATTAATAATATTGACATGTTGCTTCCTGCTTCATCTGCAGTTGCGGGAGTTTACGCTTCCGTTGACGACAGCCGCGGAGTATGGAAAGCGCCTGCCAATGTGGGAATTGATTTTGCAGTCAAACCTGAAATTCCGATTTCAAAAAAACAACAGGAAAATCTGAACGTTGACACACGGGCGGGAAAATCTATTAATGTTATCCGCTCATTCCAGGGAAGAGGACCCGCTGTTATTTGGGGAGCGCGAACTCTTGCAGGTAATGACAATGAATGGCGGTACATAGCTGTGCGCAGGTATTTCATCATGGTGGAAGAATCTACTAAAAACGCAACCGAGCAATTTGTATTTGAACCTAACGACCGTAACACCTGGGTGCGCGTAAAAGCCATGATTGAAAATTATCTTACCCAGCAGTGGAAAGCCGGAGCATTAATTGGCGCCAATACCAATGAAGCATTTTTTGTTCATGTGGGATTAGGCGAAACCATGACTGAACTTGATATTTTGGAAGGAAGGATGATTATAGAAATTGGTTTAGCAGTTGCCCGCCCTGCTGAATTTATTATCCTGCGCTTTATGCACAAGATGCTTGCTGAATCATAAATTTAAAAGCTGTTAAATTCAAAAATTTAAATAATAAAATATACAAATGAGAAAACAAGAAAACCCATACAACCCGTCCCAAACCAAAGATTGTGTTGAAAGTGATGGCCCGGTTTCTAAAATACTTTCATCCATTATAAAGGAAAACTGTAATGAAATGAAAGGTTATATAGGAGAATTAACGGAGGCGGAAGAAAACCGGATAGGACTAAAGAAAATTTATGAATCGAAGAAATGTTGTTTTATTGAAACGGAAACGAATTACCGGATTTACCGAAACCTTGAATTATGTGTGGGTGTGGAACTAACCCAGGCCGCTTCCGAAATAAAACAAGTTGTGACCAGTGAGATAAAATTCAGCGAGGATTTAACCGGGGTACTGAAAAATATTGTGAAGGCCGCAATGGATGCCAAGCAAAAATTCAACGACTTGCGAAAAGCCGCTTGTGATTTGGATTCTTGTATGAAAGACAAGTGCAACTGTACGCAATTGCTTATATTAACCGGAAATGCACCTGAGAAATGTGATGATAAAGCAAGGCGCACGGCTGCTTGTCCTGAAGCGCATGATATTTTAAGAG
Organism: Bacteroidia bacterium; assembly: GCA_035275625.1. Taxonomy (GTDB): domain Bacteria; phylum Bacteroidota; class Bacteroidia; order AKYH767-A; family OLB10; genus DATEMK01. The sequence continues at coordinate 1,336 of DATEMK010000031.1, read as the reverse complement.
AACTTGTAAAACAACCGGAGATATTGCTGCATGATATGGATATTATTGCAAATTCTGCAGCTGACGTTACGGGTATTCAAACATTCTCAAATATAAAATCACTCGAAGTATTTTACCAGAATATGACAGCCAATGCAAAATCATTTGATGATTTTATCCAGGAAAAAGCAAAAAAAGGTACAGATGATTTAAAGAAATACCAGGAGGAACTCACGGCTGCCACCAAGGAATTAACCAAATCAGATTATGCTCTTTATTCAAAACGTAATTTGGTGGATGGAGAAAAAGAAGCAATAGCCTATTTATGTTGTCATAAATGCAACTGCATCATGAGTTCATGTGAGGGTGAAGAAAAGGATGAAAACAGACTGAAAGGATGTAAAGAACATATATGTGAAATCTGCAAGAAAGTGGATGGCATTTATTGCGGAGAAAAATTCAGCGAGGATCCGGCATAGTAATTTTAAATCTTAACTAAACATTAAAAATAGAAAACATGCTTCACTATAAAACTAAAAATGGAAATAATGGCAACAGCGGCTGCCTTCCTGACTGTTGTAAAGAAATTATTATTGACGATCCCAAAGGATGTGATTGCTGTTATGATGATTGGACAGCAGACCTCAAAGGAACAACCTGCAGCTACAAGGAATGGAATGCCAGAGTTGATAAACTTTCGCGTCATTATACAATTAAAACAGAATGGCGTGATAAGTTGAAAACCATGATGGATGATTTGACAAAAACGAATGAAAAAGCCAGTGATATCTTTCGGCAACTGCTTCTTTTTATTAAGCATCTTGAAAAACTCTGTAATATAACAGAACAATCCAATAAGTCAATCCGGATACTTTTTTGCATGATTGAAGACCTTTATATACGGGTTGATGGTCTTAAAAAAGATTACGATATATTGATGACTTGCATAAATAATGCATCAAAAACCAACCCGGAACTTTCTCCCGGAACAGGTGTCATTAAATGCCTTGAAGAATATGGAAAAAAACTTGACGCTGTTTTATCAACGCGCGATAACTTAATAACCCTGGCAACCAGCGCCATTGAAATTGCCTTCAAGCTTCACGAAAGTTTATGTAAGGATAACGATAATTGTGGCGAGGGTAAATTAGATTATGGATTAATAAATATTATTGAATACTGGCGCGATATTTTTATCGGGCAAAAGAACGAAAACTGTGGAACCTGCATTTTTGAGCCCGGCATTAAGTTTCCCATTGACCAAAGCGATTATTTTAATAAAATAAATGCAGATTTCAACGTTACCAATGAGAAAGTTGAAAGGTTGAAAAAGAAACTGGATGAGGCTAAATCAAAA
>DATEMK010000030.1:0-17098 GCA_035275625.1 Bacteroidia bacterium | reverse complement strand
TTTCTTAATATCCACCCTGACGAGCCCGTAAAGATTCATATAGATGTTAGCTACCCAGACAATGGAAAAACCCGAAATAAAATATCCTCTCCAGTCATTAAATAATAATTTAAAACCGGTGAGGATAAGTATTACTATAGTTACATAATGGCTGAAACAATATTCACAGGTGAAAACATAAAAGAATTTTCTTTTCAGCAATGTCAGGCCTTCCGTACTGCATTTTATACAATACTCGCGTGGTTCTCTGAATATTTCTTCATGAGTCACTGTCCATGAAATACAGGCAACAGGAATGGCAAGTATAAAAAGCCATGTGATTTGAGTGGTAAGTAACATCAGTTATTTTTTATTTCCTCAAAGCCTTTTCGTCCGCATTTCTAACTCAGCTGGAGGTTGAAAATGCTTTATTAAACGTATATCAATTTTTGGGTAGTCGTAAGGAAAAATCAAAAGCTATATTGTATAACAGTATCCTGCTCCTCGCCTGCAAAATCAAAAGTAAGGATGCGCTCCAGTTTATTCTTCATCAATCCATAGTCAACAGGTTTTGACAAAAATATATTCGCCCCGAGCTTGTGAGTTTTTTCAACATCTTGAGGATTGTTTGAACTGGTAAATATCACTATTGGTAATTGTTTTAAGCGGTCATCATTTTTAAGTGTATGCATAAATTCAAAACCATTCATGCATGGCATGTTCAAATCAAGAAAAATAATATGGGGTAAAATTTCCATAGTTTGCAACTTTTTCAAAGCTTTCCGGCCATCATCCGCATAGTCCAAAAATATGGTATCATCTATCTCCTTCATGATCTCTTTAAACAGGAGAACATCGTCTTCATCGTCTTCAACAAGAAATATTCTTCTATTCACAGAGTATGGCATAATTTTTTTTACAATTTTTTTACAAGCTTATGATTAAATAAACATGCCAGTAATATTTAACCGGGAATTTTGAAATATTACCGCCAGGAACCATGCATGGTAAGTAAATAACCTGTTGTAATTTTATGGAAAAACAAAAATCGCCAGGGGAGGATTTCAGAGTTCTTCAACAGAATGCGGATCTGACCCCTATGTTTAACAAACAACAATATTTTAATCCCTACATTTATTTTTATTCGTTGTATAATAAATTTCCACACCGGCACTGGTACAAGGAAATAAACAAGCCAAAGCTGCTGAACCGCCTTTCGCAAAAATATAATCTTAAAGAAGCGGCCGTATTTGAAACCCATATTCATTCCACTACAGACATTGATCCGCTGCCCGGGGTCAGCGCATATATACTTGACAGGGAACTGATGCTTTGCTTTCCTCCGTGGGAATTCGGAAATGCAAACGATGCGCAGCTGTATTACTCTGATGCCGTTAACAAAGAGGAATTAAAACAAATCCTCCATATAATAAAAGATTGTTATAAGAGAGGGGAAGTAGAAAAAAAAGAAGCATTTTTATTAATGAACGATAAAGACAACCATCTCTTTTTCCGTCATATTACTATTGATACACCGGTGTATGATCTCGGGCTGCATTTTAATGATGATTTGATCCCTGTAAATGAACTTCTTCTTAACCGCCTGAATAAACCGGACGATAACGGGCTTGTTATTTTTTACGGGAAATCAGGCACGGGTAAAACTTCTTATATCCGTTATTTATCAGGACGTATAGTAAAACAAAAACTTTTTATTCCCGCGAGCCAGACAAAAAAAATCGGGAGTGCGGAATTCCTGGATATTCTTGATGAATATCGTAATTCTATCCTGATCATTGAAGATGCAGACAGCATTATTAAAAGAAGGCTGCAGGACGAAGATCACATTATTGCAAACCTGTTAAATCTCACGGATGGCATCTTAGCCGATGTCTATCACATACAGGTAATTTGCTCCTTCAGCAACGATATTTCTTTAGTTGATCCTGCCCTCCTGAGAAAAGGAAGGCTGGTCGCAAAATATTATTTTAAAGAACTTTCGAAATCAAAAACAGAACAGCTGTGCCGCAGCCTTGGCTATAAAATTTTACCCGGCCATGAAATGACGCTTGCCGATATTTTTCATTGGGAAGACAGGGAGTTCCAGGCACATAATGTTAAAAGCGGGATAGGATTTAATAAGTTATAGGTGCTTATATTTACGCGTTACTTTGAATTAAATAAAACCCATCCCTCACGGACAGGTGAACCCACAAGTGTCCGAAACCTTGAGGTTAGATTTTCTCTGTGTAACTCTTTTCTGCTCTGTATCTCTGTGTTAAAAATTTTCAACACAGAGAACACAAAGTTTACGGAGTTTCACTGAGACAAGTAATTAATTAATTCATGTCCCGGACACCCTTGCAGGTGAACCTTATTTGATAAAAGCATAAACAATAAATAGTTCCCGGGCAAGGCAATAAATAGTAAAACCAGTTGTTTGCTTTTATTATCCAAAGAGAATCAAATCGTTTTCACCCGGAAACGACCTCTTGGAAAAAATAAAACTAATTTTGCTTACCGAAACATTAAAAAACAAACAATAAAAAGAAAAAAAACACAATGAAAAAAGTATTTTTATTTGTCTTTATTGCATTTACACTAAATGCGAAGGCACAGTTTGCGTTGGAGCACACTTATGACAGTGCTGCCGTCTGGAACACCTGTTCCGGCAACATTAACCAATTAATGCTGGTGAAATTTGAAGTTTCAGGTGAGCATTATGTTAGAATAAACAGGTGCGGGCATGTAATGAGCATTTATGACCTGAACCATGCTTTTGTTAAAAATATTTCTCTTGCCGGAGTGCCTCTCAATCCGCCATATTATATTGTTGAGCATATTTTGTATTTATCAGAGAATTTGTTTGACCTGGATCCGGGAATTGAATTTATGTATGTTTCGGACTCCGGAGGTTTTTATACAACAAAAATTTATGATGAAAATGGTTCTGTGCTTTTTACTGACAATGGTGCTCCGTTTATAAAAATGAATATCCATTTACAGCAATATCCCATTTATAATACTTCGGCAGGAACAAAAATGATTCTCAGCTATGAAAACGGACAGGCTAAAGTATTCGGACTGGCAGGAACATTAAGTACCGCTATTCAGGAAACAAACGATGACCTTATGAATGAACGAAGTTTAATTTCAAATCCATATCCCAACCCGGCTAAACAATCCACAACTGTTGATTATAAATTGCCTGGTGATATTAACGAGGGTGAAATTGTTTTCTATAATTTAACAGGTAAAGAGATAAAGCGTTTCAAAGTGGATAAAACTTTTAATTCGCTGCTTATATCTACAATTGAAATATCGGCCGGCACTTATTATTATCAATTACAAACAAGCGAGGGGGCAAGCGGTGGAAAAAAATTAGTGGTGGTGAAATAAAAGAAAAACTGTAGAAAAACATTTTAGTTAAATTTTTAAAACGGGGAACATAATTAAAAAATAAAAAGGATGCGGGTAAATAAAAAAAGCATTGATAGATGATGAATTACTGTCTAAAGCGGCAACTTTATCTCCTGCTGCTATTATTAATTTTTGTCACTTCCTCCAACGGGCAAGACACAATCAAAGACAGGGTAAATAAACCAAAAACAATCCCTGCGGAACTGCCGGTAATGATTCCCCCTGCAGCCGACCCTTATTTTGTAGAGTCGCTGGACACCATTTCAACGCATGGGCCCCATAGTATCACACGTAATATATTACAGGACAAAAACGGGAACTATTGGTTCGCCACCTGGCAGGGCGTTATACGCTATGACGCCCGCCTGCCGGACGGGCAGGGTAAACTCTTTACAAATGTTACATTGAAAGAAGGACTGAGGCATTTTCATGTTTTTTCTCTCTTGGAAGATAAAACAGGGAACCTTTGGTTCGGCACTATTGGCGGAGGCGCATACCGGTACGATCCCGTCTCAGGCGGGTTTACTCTTTTCACCACTGCAAACGGTCTTCCAGATGATATTGTACTGTGTATGCAGGAGGATAAAGCAGGAAACATTTGGTTCGGCACTGATAACGGTGTAAGCCGCTACGATGGCAGAACTTTTACCAACTTCACATCGCAGCAAGGCCTTAGCGGTAATTCTGTTAATTCCATTGCCCTGGATAAAACCGGGATAATTTGGTTCGGCACTCGTGGCGGTGTGAGTTGCTATGACGGCAAAACCCTGGCTGCCGGACAAGCAGGCTTTACAAATTTTACAGATAAAGTAAACAAATCCTTTCATAATGTCCGTTCCATTATAGAGGATAAATCCGGGAGCATTTGGATTGGCAGTGAGGACGGGCTCTGCCGCTACGATCCTGCCTCAGGCGGGTTGACCAATTTTACAAAGAATTTTACAGGTTATATTTTCGAAGATAAAACAGGAAACCTATGGTTGAGCGAAGGTGATGTTAATGGTCGTGGTATGACTTTGTCCCGGTATGACCCCGCTTCAGGCGTGTTTACAAAAATTTTAGAGAAAAATGATTTTTCGGGCGCTTCGGGCGGCAATCAGATTTTTGGAATTTTAGAAGATAAAACCGGGAACATTTGGTTCGGTACTGTAAATGGCGTGTGCCATTATGATCCCGCCTCGGGCAGGTTTACTGATTTTTCGAAGTAAAGATCCGGGGAATAATATGGCTGGCATGTTTTTTTAGTTGTGAGATTAAGGGTTTAGTTTTAGTATAAGAAAGTGCGGGATTCCAAATTCCGCCTTTTTTATTTTTATCCTGCTTCCCGTGCAGAGGAGTATAATTCAGGCCGGGAACTGCGGTTGAAATTTTTACTTTATAAAATATTTTGTGCCGGGAAATAAAAGTCGCAGGAAACAAAAGCAGGAAAAAAATTTTTTAAAATAAAGTTCTGAAATGATATATGAAGTTAATTCTTTATTTCCCTCACCGTAATTTTAATCCCGTCAGCGGCAACCACCATCACGTCTTTTCCTTTTTCAATAAAACCTGATTCAGCATTTGCAGGAAAGAAAGATCCGGCCACTTCAATTTTTCCTGAAGGGCGGAGAGAAGTTGCTGCAATGGCTTTCGTTCCCACCTGCACGGAAGACCCCGTGTCAGAAGAAACATATCCCTGTGTGGCATGCATAGTATCCTGCAATACAAGTCTATTAAAGCTGCTTGTTTTCATAATGCTTTTGCCAAGAATAAAAAATAAAATAATGGAGCACAACATGGAGAGAAGGACAATTGACAAGGAAGAATAAATATCACCTGTGGGAGTTAATGAAAAATCAAATCCCTTATTTCCCACCAAGCTGAAAGTAAATCCCAGGACAAGACAAATAATTCCTCCAATACCGATAAAACCAAAACCGGGAATAAAAAGCAGCTCTACCGCGATTAAAACAAAACCAATGATCACCATCAGTATTTCCCAATTCTCAGCAAGGCCTTCAAGATAAAGTGGCGCGAAATAAAGAATGGCTGCACCGATCGCAGCAAATAACGGTACGCCTATGCCGGGAGTTTGCAGTTCAAAATAAATTCCACCGAGAATAATGAGAATTAAAACTCCGCTGATAGCGGGATTCATCAGAAAGCTGACAATACGTTCAATAAAAGAAGGATTGAAAACAGTGATTTTATAGTCTTTAATATTTTCTTTCTGCAAAACTTCTTCGATAGTTTCCGCCTGTCCATCGCAATAACCATGTTTTATGGCTTCATCCACAGTAAAGGTTAAAACTTTTCCTGAATCATTCACTCCGGGAATATGCGTGCGCGGATCAACCATAGCCTCCGCAATTTTAGGATCACGCCCGCGTTTCTGTGCTGTGGCGCGCATCATACTGCGCATATAGGATTGGTATTTGTCAGGGAGCGCTTCCGCTTTCTCATTTACAACCGTAGCTGCGCCAATGCTGCTGCCGCTTCGCATATAAATTTTGTTGCATGAAATGGAAATTAATGCACCGGCTGATGCGGCATTATTGTCAATATAAACGATGCTTGTTATCGGGCAATTCAAAAGCTTGGTACGAATAGAATCAGCGGCATCAAGCATTCCGCCATAAGTGTTCATGTGAATTAAAATATAATCGGCTTTCATTGTCACGGCATGATCAACTGCTTTGCTTACCAACCGGGCTGTGCCGGGAAGGATTTCAGTTTGGATTCTGAACTGGTAAACAGTTTTTGTTTTTACCGAATCCGAACCAAATGAAAATCCGCACAAGAAAATGCAAATCAAAACCGTTAAAGAAAAAAAACAATTTTTTCTTAAATTATAAATCATAAGTTGTAAATCGTGCATTCGTATGTTAATTTCTTTGTTGATAAACACATTCTAAGCGTTCTTAAAACCTGTATAATTTCAAATTAATATTGTGTAAAAATAAACTATCCGTTGCAATGAAATTTAAACTGATTTTATTCTTCGCATTCTTTTTATTGAAAGGCAGTCATAGCGATGCTTTTAATAAAATTTTACCTGACTCTGCAAAGGTCAAATGGATCAAAGGTGAAAAATATTTGCTTCATACGGTGCAGCCGAAAGAAACCTGGAACAGCGTTTCACAAAAATATAATCTTCGGATCAGCGAACTCATGAATGCAAATTTAGGTGTGATTGATCTGAAGATCGGGCAGATATTAAATGTACCTGTAGTTAATTCGTTACAGGCAAGTAATAAAAAAGCGAAAGAAAATCCACCGGGTTTGATTAATGAATCAAAAGATAAGACTGCAATTGAATATACAGTCCGGGCAGGTGAAACGCTTTTCAGCATTTCAAAAAAATTCGGTTCCACTGTTGATGAAGTAAAGAAATGGAATAATCTGCCGGATAATATTGTACAGAAAGGGCAAAAATTAATTGTGAGTTATATTTCTGAAAAGGATAAACCTGGAACAGATCCTGAAAGTAAATCAGACCCTAAGGATAATCCCGGAAAAATTGCAGAAATAAAAAATAGCAAACCTGAAAACCTGGAATCTGCAGAAGCTGTGATGGCAAAAAAAAATAATGATGTTGCATTGCAGGAAACCACCGGCAAAAAAGAAACGGTAGAAATCTCAGCTGTTGATTCACATGAAACAAAAACGGTATTTCCTGTAAAAAATCTTGAAAAAGATGAAAACCCTACGCGTTCAATGATACCGGTTGGGAAGGGGAATGAAGGAAAAACAATAGTACAGGTGAGCGAATCGGGAGTGTGTTCATGGATCACAGATGCAGATGTTAATCAGAATAAGTATTACGGCTTGCATCGCTCAGCACCCATCGGAACGATTCTAAAAGTCACCAATAAAATGAATGATAAATATGTTTTTGTGAAAATTGTCGGGGTGCTTCCTGGTACAGGTGAGAATGAAAAAAGTATCATTAAAATCTCGCAGGCTGCTGTAAATAAGTTAGGCGCTTTAGATGCTCATTTCCAGGTAGAACTCAGCTATGGAATTTTGCAATAATCATCAACGAATACGTTCGCCGCAGCGAATCCGTCCTTTGGCGGAAATCAATTCGAATTAACGAATAGACAGGATCCGATTTCTAATTTCCATTTTCAAATTTCTTATTAACTACTTCAAGGAATTCACGAAAGATTCCTGAATTGGTTGCAATGATTTCTTTTCCGAAAATGAAATTTGATCCCCCGGAGAAATCACTTACTTTTCCGCCAGCCTGCTGAATGATGAATGCACCGGCAGCAACATCCCAGGAATTGAGACCGTATTCATAAAAGCCCTCAAACCTTCCCGCTGCAACATAAGCCAGGTCAACCGCTGCAGAACCCAGCCTGCGCAAACCATGTGTTTCCCGCATGCAGAAATCGAAGACCTCCATATACGGTTTCATCCTCTCAAAATTTGTATAAGGGAAACCGGTAGCAAGCAATGAATTTTTTAGCTGGTCAACACCGGAAACTTTGATTTCTTTATTATTCAAAAAAGCCGGTGAGGCGTGCCATGCATAAAAACATTCATCCTGGTTGATTTCATAAATTACTCCTGTAACCAATTCTTCGTTCTGCATCAATGCAATGCTGATGCAATAGCATGGAACACCGTGTACAAAATTTGTAGTGCCGTCCAGCGGATCAATGATCCATTGGAATTCTTTTCCGCGGATGCTCAATGTATTTTCCTCCGTTATAAATCCTGATCCGGGTAATATTTTTTGCAATCCTTCAACAAGAATTTTTTCTGCCGATTTATCTACATACGAAACAAGATCGTTAAATCCCTTATGTTCTACGGAAGAGAATAAAAATCTTTTTTGCTCCTGCCGGATGAAGTCTCCTGCTTGTTTTGCAAGTTCACAAGTTTGCCTGCAGATTTTTTCTAAATTTTTCATTCAGATTCATGGCTGAAGCCATCTCTTATACATGTTTCGTAAACCCGGCCTTAAGGTCGGGGTTAATTATAATGAAGGTTTTTGAGGCTTTAGCCATGCTATTATTCTGTTAAGCTGCCTTCTGCATTTTATTTTTTCTGAAATATAAAATTCCGATAATCCCCAGCACGACCAGGCAACAGGAAATAATCTCTGCCTGTGTAATGGCATGCCCTAAAATATGGTATTTCGTATTCACTCTTATTTTTTCAATGAAAAAACGTTCCACCCCGTTCATGATAAGATAAATGCAGAAAAGCAAACCGGGAACTGTAATTTTTTTTCTCAGGTTCCATAACACAAAAAATAAAAAGATACAAATAACAGCTTCCCATAGTGGAGTAGGGTAAACCACTTCAGGAAGCATCATGCAATGTTTTCCTTCACAACCGGGAATTGGAATTCCCACACCGTTTACATTGTGCGGATAATTATAGGCCCATGCCCAGTCAGGAAGGAAATTTAACCAGGATGGCTTCGGATGCGGATTAGCAATCCCCCAGTCTCCATCTCCGCTGATCTGGCAACCGAGGCGGCCGACTCCATAAGCAAGCATTAACCCGGTGGCATTTGAATCAATGAAATGTGGAACGGGAATTCCTTTTTTCTTAGCGTACCAGATCATAGCTATGCCACCGCAAATTAGTCCGCCATACATGGTGAGCCCGCTGAAAGAAATTAACGAGCCTAAAGGATCCATTTCGAATTCATCAAGATTCTCCAGGTTGTGAAAAATTTTCGCCCCGATTAATCCTGAAACTGCTGCAACCATTGTAAAATTTCCGACTAACTGGTGCGGGTATACCTTTTCTTCCACCCATTCAGGAACGGCCAGTTTTTGTTTCTTTTTTTCGCTGTAGCGCAGGTAAACTGATCCGATTGCAAGAGCGATTCCTCCAATGAAATTTCCTTTTGCTGAAAGAATAAAACCCTGTGTGTCGTTTACAAATTCAGAATAGTTTAAAATGACATAAAGCAGTTTATACCCTATGATAAAACCAAAAATACCGGAAGTGATAAGTTCGCCTGTTGTTGCCGGTGCGCCTTTCAGAAATTTCTGATATGTAAAAGTAATATGCCCTTCTTTTTCTTTTCTTTTAAATTCGAGCATCAAAGTATATGTTGCCAGCAAAAAAGATATTGCCAGCATAAAACCAAAGCTCTGAATTGGCAGTGGTATACTGAATCCGAAAAGGTCTTTAAGAAGATCGGAGATAGTGGGGTACATTGAAAAGTTTAAGGGTTAAGGTTTAATGAGCCACTAATTTCCTGCCTGCCTGCCGGCAGGCACTAATTTCACTAATTAAAATATTCGTGTTAATTGGTGTAATTCGTGGCATTGGTTTAAGGTTTAAGGTTAAAAAAATCACACTTGAAACATTTCATTTATATCTTCAATTATGGCAACACCATCGTGGTCAACTTCTGAAATTTTCACAGGGATAATTTGATTTATCAATAAAGCATCAAACGGAGTTTTAACTTTGATATAATTTTCGGTAAAGCCGTGCATCATTCCTCCCGGTGAATCCGAATTGCTTTCAGATTCGAACAGCACATTAAGTTCTTTGCCGATTTGTTGTTCATAAAAATGCTTTGATTTCTTTTCTGATAAAATCCGGAGCATTTGATTTCTCTTCTTTCGTTCGTGGACAGGTACGCGGCCAGGCAACTGAACTGCATGAGTATTTTCTCTTTCACTGTATGTGAAAACATGCAAATAAGAAATATCAAGGCCGTTCAGAAAATTATATGTTTCAAGAAAATCATCACTCGTTTCCCCGGGAAATCCAACGATTACATCCACTCCAACGCAGCAATGAGGCATCCATGATCTTATTTTGTTAATTCGTTGAGCATACAAGCCGCTTAAGTATCTTCTTCGCATTAATCCCAGAATTTTATCTGAGCCGCTTTGTAACGGGATATGAAAGTGCGGAACAAATTTTTTGGAAGATGAAACAAATTCAATGATTTCATCAGCTAATAAATTTGGTTCAATCGAAGAAATTCTGAACCGTTCTATTCCTTCAACTTTATCTAACTCTTTTATTAAATCTAAGAATATAATTTTCTTTTGACTGCCAGCTGCCAGCTGACCCCTGACCCCTGACTCATAACCAAAGTCTCCAAGATTCACACCGGTAAGCACAATTTCTTTTACTCCGCATGATGCAATTTTCTTTACATTATTCAAAACATTTTCAATTCTGTTGCTCCTGCTTTTTCCTCTTGCTAAAGGGATGGTGCAAAAGGAACAATTGTAATCACAGCCATCCTGCACTTTAAGGAAAGCCCGTGTACGTTCAGTGGTGGAGAAAGAGCTGACAAATTCTTTTGCACCCGCAATTTCGCATGCAAAAATCTCCGCCTTTTGTTTCTTAACAGCTTCGCCAATGTGATTTACAATATTGAATTTTTCTGTTGCACCAAGAATCAAATCCACTCCTTCAATTGATGAAATTTCATGGGGTTTCAGTTGCGCATAACATCCGATGATGGCAATAAATGCATCCGGATTCTGATTTAATGCGCGATGAACAATGGTCTTACATTCCTTGTCTGCATTTTCAGTTACTGAACAGGTATTAATTACGTATATATCTGCTCCGTTATTGAAATCTGTTTTCTGAAAACCTGCTTCTTCAAATTTTCGTGCAATCGTTGAAGTTTCAGAAAAATTCAGTTTGCATCCAAGCGTATGAAATGCTACAGTTGATTTTGAAATCATAAGTGTGCAAAGGTAGAAAAGGTTTTGAGTTAATTTTTAATGGAAGAGCCGTCAAAAATTTTTAGCAGTAATATGCGCTTCACAAACAAAAAAATACCTGTTTAACCCGCACCCGTCAAACACTTAAAATACTTCAAAAAAATTTCTTGTTTTTTATTTTCAAGCCGGCATTTTTGTTTTCCAATTGCAAAACTTTCAATGCCAAAATTCCTTAAAAGTACAATCTCCTGCCTGCTCAGATCAAACGCTGCCACAAGGATAAATGGCTTTTTCATGCTCTTAGCCATTTTTACCTCGATTGGAACCCGAACTCTTCCTATTTGCCTTCCGTTGGCAAGTTCCAGGTAAGCCGCACTGTCGCGCACTTTAAAATCCTCGCAGTTTACCATAAATTGTACCCTGTACACAGTATCTTCCCTGATAATTTTATTAAAAATTATTTCCTCACCAGGCGGAGTTGAAAATTCCACATGCTCATTTACGTTGCGGCTTATGCAGGCACTGCACTCGTTTTCCGGCAGAGAATAAATATTTCCGTCACCAAAAAAAATCAAATAAACGGGGAGGAGGTAATGCAGCAGCATAAATTTTTTTTTGAAAAGTTCATTAAAAATTTGTGCCAGCTAATCGGGCTCCACATCCCGTCAACTGCCCGTTACGCGGGATGTTTCGCAAGGCCATCCTAAACCTTTACGGCTTTCCCTCTCACTTAAAAATACCGGATGTTGTTATCTTTGTTTTACAACCCTGCAATGCCATGAAGGATGCAAAAGCATTTTACACAGCAACATTTGTATTGCCATTGCTGCTTTTTACATCGTGCGCAACTATTTTTAATACACCGAAAACAGGTTTCAGAATCAGGGCGGACAAAAACATAAAAATTGTTTCCGTTGAAAAAAATTTAAAACACAGTCTGAACTACGGAGTTGTCCGGAGAGGTCCCGGAGAAGTTAAAATACATATTGAGGCAGACAGCAATATGTCAATGGTTTCAATGCCTGCTCAAAAGTCAAATGTATATTGGTTAAATGTGTTAAATCTTGGCGCGGGTTTTTTTATTGATAAAAAATCAGATAAGAGATTTGCTCACCCGAAAAGAATTTTTATTGAAAGAACAGATACTTCATTCATTGCTGTCAGGTACCCGACCCTGAAAAAGGGAACCATTGAATTTACATTTACATTTCCTTACGTAGGTACATGTTTAATTAAAACAACTGACGGCTATTATTCATCACCGGGCTTACATGGTATTGGAATGGGGTTAGCTTATTGTTTTAAAAATAAAAATTATATAACCTTAAATGCCGGTACTGCAGATGACTCTCGGATTCATTTTGATGGGCCTTATTATAAATTTGCGAATGACACCATTTACCAGGAATGCAAAATTTCTTTTGTCAGTTTCCGATACCATAAGCGTTTTGAACGCATAGATATTGGCTGCGGCTTTAACTTTTCAAATTCACATTGGAGCTTAGAACACATAATCCGAACTGACTCTTCTTATTTTAATGACAGAACAGAAAATAAAGTAAACTCATCTCTTGGATTGAGTTTAAACCTGAAATATCATTTTTTCAAAATGTTTTCTTTGGGAATACTATATCAACCGGGTTTTGCAGAGTTCAATTCTTCACCGGTATTAAATTACCAGAACTTTATTTCTTTTGAAGCTGCAATAAACTTAAAAATAATCAGGTTAGGAAAAAGGGCAGAGCTCACAAGGCAAAAGCAAAGGATGATGCACTAATTCAATTTATCATCCCGGATAAATCTCAACCCGATCATAAACATTTCCTTGCTGCTGCTCTGCGTGCTTTTCGGGCGGAGTATGTGAACTTCCTCAAAATGTTCTTTCAATGAATCGCGGAACAGCATGGTGTCTTCTCCTTCAAACATTTTGCAAACGAAATTCCCGTTTGGTTTAAGAAATCTCTTTGCTGTTTCAAATGCAAGCACGCATAAATCATAGGAGCGTTGTGTGTCCACAAATTTATTTCCTGTTGTATTGGGAGCCATGTCGGAAATGACAGCGTTAAATAAAAGATGGAAATTATTTTTTGTGATGATTTCAGTGATGTCCAAATCATTCAAATCGGCCCTGATGAAAACCGCATTCGGTAATTGAACCGTCACAGGTTTTAAATCTATTCCAAGAACCTTTCCTTTTTCACCAATTTTCTTTGAAGCATATTGCGCCCACGAACCGGGAGATGCGCCTAAATCCAAAACAAAATCCCCCGCACGGATTATTTTATAGCGCTGGTCAATCTCTTCTAATTTATAAACGGAACGCGCAACAAAGTTTTGCTTCTTTGCTTTGCGCGCGAAATGGTCGTTTGGTTTGTAGGGCATGAAATTGGTTTAAGGTTTAGTGGCCACAAATTACACCAATTAACACGAATATTTTAATTAGAGTAATTAGTGAAATTAGTTGCATTATTTTAAAATTGCAGCAGCCAATTCTCCAAAAGTTTTTCGCCATGTTCCGTCAAAATAGATTCAGGATGAAACTGCACCCCTTTTACATCATAATCAATATGGCTTACCGACATGATTTCATTGTTGTTATCAACCGAAGTAATTTTCAGGCAGGAGGGAAGGGTAGTTTTATCAATCACCCATGAATGATAGCGCCCGGCATTAAATGAAGAAGGAATACCTGTAAATAACTTTTCGTTTTTATCAATCACATTTACTTCTCTTGACAGCCCGTGAAAAACTTCCGTAAGATTGAACAGTTTTGCACCAAAAACTTCCCCGATTGCCTGGTGTCCGAGACACACTCCGAGAATCTTCTTTGTGGCTGCATATTTTTTAATCAATGGAATTAATATTCCCGCTTCTTCCGGCAAGCCCGGGCCGGGTGAAAGAATTATTCTGTCGTATCTGTTTACATCTTCCAGGCTTATTTCATCATTCCGGAAAACATCCGCATCCGCATGGGTTATTTTTTCAATATAATGAACAAGGTTAAATGTGAATGAATCGTAATTGTCAAGGATAAGAATCTTCTGCATTTTTTGTAAATAAGAATATACGAATCTAATCAATATACGATTATCGAGTTATTGTTTCCCGCAGATAAGGCTGATTTTCGCTGATAAAAACAATATTTCTGTGTGAATCTGCGGCATCTGCGGGAGAATTTTTTTTATAGCATCCTGCACATACCAAATAAACAATTCAGAAGAATGTAAAAGAAAACAAAATTACGTGTAATAAAACGTTTGCATAAACTCCTGCTAAAATATCATCCAGCATGACTCCCCCTCCCCCGTGAACTTTTTCGAGAGAGCGGATGCCAAATGGTTTCAGAATGTCAAAGAACCTGAACAGTACAAATGCAATCAGAACTGTATTCCAGGCAAAAGGAACAAACATTATTGAAATCAGCATGCCTGCGATTTCATCAATGACAAACTTCGGTGAATCGTGTCCCCATTCTGCTTCTAATTTGTCCGTTGAAATAATTCCGAAACAGATAAACAGAAAACAGAAAACAAAATAGAATAAAGTATAAATGGTAAAATCGTAATGAGAGAAAAGTAAATTAAAAAACCATGCAAGCAAGACACCCGCCAAACTGCCTGCAGTTCCCGGAGCCACAGGAGAAAACCCGCTGCCGAATCCGCTTGCAATTATTTTATACACTGTTTTCATTTTAGTTTTTTAATAAGAAAAGAAAAAACTCAACAGGGAAAATCGGAAATCACTGCCTCGTCAGGAGGGACCAAATCCGACATTCATTCAGTCACGTATTCCTCGTAATAATCAAGACCAAGATGTGTAATCAGGTCTTCGCCTTTGAGATGGCGTAAAGTATTTTCAAGCTTCATTAACTGTTTGAAAATATCATGAATGGGATGCAATCCGGCTGCTGTTTGCGGAGATTTAAAATAAAACGAAAGCCATTCCTGGATACCGCTCATTTCAGCACGCTGTGCAAGGTCTAAAAACAACGCAAGGTCAAGAACGATGGGTGCTGCAAGAATAGAATCACGGCAGAGGAAATTTATTTTGATCTGCAT
Organism: Bacteroidia bacterium; assembly: GCA_035275625.1. GTDB lineage: Bacteria > Bacteroidota > Bacteroidia > AKYH767-A > OLB10 > DATEMK01. The sequence continues at coordinate 1,992 of DATEMK010000030.1, read as the reverse complement.
CTCATAGCCCAGCCATCCGAAAATATCAATGTTGTCCCAGCTTTCTTTATTGTCACCACGGGGGGGATAGTAATTAATATTCACCTTATGATAAATGTTGCTGTAAAGTTCAGGATGCTGTTCGGGTGACAGAATATCTTTCAGCACACTTAGCTTTGAAACTTCCTTCGTTTTAAAGCTTGCGGGATCATCGAGCACTTCTCCGTCACGGTTTCCTAAAATATTAGTGGAGAACCATCCTTTAATTCCCAATGCGCGTGCTGACAACCCGGGAGCAAGAATTGTTTTCATAAGGGTTTGCCCGGTTTTGAAATCTTTTCCGGCAACGGGAACATTATTCAGCTTAGCCAATTCAACCAATGCGGGGACATCACAGGAAAGGTTAGGGGCGCCATTTGCATACGGTACTCCGCATTTAATCGCAGCATAAGCATAAATCATGCTTGGGGCAATATCCGCATGATTGCTTTTTAATCCTTCTTCAAATTTTTCAATGGTTTTGTGAACATCTTTTTCTTCAATATAAATTTCGGTTGAGCCGCACCATACCATCACTAACCGTTCGCAATTGTTTTTTTCTTTAAAATCCCTGATGTCTTTAATTAACGCTTCTGCAAGGTCCCATTTTGTTTTTCCTGTCTTTACATGTGTTCCATCAAGATTTTTAACATACTTTTTATCAAAAACAGCTTTCATCGGTTTTATTTGCTCCAACTCTGTCTTGACCTGGTCCAGCAGGTTTTTTTCAATCACTGCTGCTTTCAAAGCGGCTTCATAAACATTATCTTCAAAAATGTCCCAACCTCCAAATACAATGTCTGACAGATCTTGCAACGGTACAAAATCTTTGATTTTCGGATTTTTCGGCTCTGTCCTTTTCCCGATGCGGATTTTTCCCAACTGGGTAAGTGATCCGACCGGCATAGCCAATCCTTTTCTTACAGCAAGCACCCCTGCAATAAAAGTGGTTGCAACCGCCCCCATGCCAGGAGTTAAAATTCCAAGCTTTCCGTTAGCGTCTTTTAGATTTATGTATGACATGAATTGAGAAGTTTAAAGTTTGAAGTTTGAAGTTCAAAGTTAGTTCAAGAGATCAAGATAAACAACCTTAAACCTTTCCCGATAACTACCGGGATTAAACCTTAAACTTTTATGTTTATTTCTTTGCCAAAAAACGCAGCTTGTGATAAAACGGTGTTTTGCTGTGATCGTTTTTTATGATATGTTTTCCGCATATAATCGGGACATACATAGTGATTCTGCGGCTGGCGCTGCCGTTAAGTTCAGACATGGCTACCCGGTGCCAGATGGCACCGTTGTGTATTACAAGGTCACCTGCCAGCGCTTCAATGCCCACTTCATCCTTATCTGCAGCCATGCTCACAAATTGTGTTTTCTTGAACAGAAGGCTCCTGATGCTTTGATTATGTGAGCCGGGTAAAACTCTCAAACCGCCATGCGCTTTTGTAGAATCGGTGAGGTATAATCCAACATTCAGCATGGGCTGCACTTTTTGAAAATAAAATATATCACGTGCGCTGTCCGTGTGCCAGCCCATTTGCTTAAGCTCACTTTTTTTATGATTGATGTAATGATTTACCACCACACCGTCCTTTTCATTTTCAGATAAGCGGGCATCGTGGTTCGACAGAAGCTTTACAAAAGGTTTTAATTTACCACTTTTAATAAAAGCATGTAAATCGTTGCTGAACAAGGAAGTAAATGGTGAACGCTGAACAATTTTATTGCCGTTTTCATCCTCCCCGTAAACAATCGGGATTCCATTAATTTTTTCTTTATGTTCGCCAATCCACTGTTCGTGAACTTCAGAAATTGAATTCCATATTTTTGTGACTTCCTCTTTTGACAGAAAGTTTTTAAAATGGATGAATCCGTTTTTATTAAAGAAGGTGATGTGTTCCTTGGTAAGTTCTCCGTTTATCGTGAAAGTCTTATAGGGCAGTTGTTGATTACTCATCGTAGGTATCGTTT
>DATEMK010000029.1:0-2921 GCA_035275625.1 Bacteroidia bacterium | reverse complement strand
TGTCATTTCTCAATTCGTTATAAAACATTCATTAAAAAAATTCTTGAAACTTGCAGTTGAGGACGAGATAGGTTTCATTATCATTTTTAGCTTGCTTATTAACATTTTTTCTTTGACATTTTTTATCTTTCCCCGTTCATGGTTTATGAATTTTTACGATGATTTAACTTTTATGTATGTCTTTTATTCTGAATTAATGTGGCAAATTATTTATTTATTTTATATATTGCGTAAATTAAGATTAACGCATCAGGGAAGAGAGATAAGAGTTAATATGGAATAATAGATAGAGTGCAAAACTCCAACGACTTGAATTCTAATGATCGGAAAAACGGCTGATAACATGCAGATTCCCTTCTTCATTATGCGAAACTCTTAGGCAACACAGCAACTATTAACTTTGCAGCGTTGAATTAACTTATACATTCACAATTAAAAATTAAAACATGAAAAAGCGCTTACTTCTTATCAGCATTTTAGTTTTTGTTGGAAAGGGAATTTCTTTTTCACAAGCGCCAAATTGGGCATGGGCGCATTCAACTGGCGAAACTGCTGATGATGTTGGCAACAGCGTTGCCACTGATGCAAGCGGGAATGTATTTATGACGGGCTATTTTAACAGTCATACCATCACCTTCGGAACAACTACTTTAACCAATGCAGATACTGCAGGATATAGTTCTGATGTGTTTCTTGTAAAATACGATGCCACAGGTAATGTGCTTTGGGCAAAATCTGCAGGCAGCGCTTTTTCTGATCGCGCCTTCAGCGTTTCCACCGATGCAGGCGGCAATGTATTTATGACGGGGTATTTTAGTAAATCCATAATCTTTGGAACGGATACTTTAATCAATGCAAATAATATAGCAGCTACTCATGATATTTTTATTGTAAAATACGATGCTTCGGGAAATGAACTCTGGGCAAGATCAGCAGGCGGACTTAGTCAAGATTATGGTGTCAGCGTTTCAACCGATGCAGGCGGCAATGTATTTATGGCTGGTGCATTTGAAAGTCCTGCCATCACCTTTGGAACAACTATTTTAACTACCGGAGGCTTTTATACTATATTTATTGTGAAATACGACTCTTCGGGAAATGCACTCTGGGCAAAATCAGCAGGCGGGACAGGAATTACTTCTGATGGAGCCAACTGCGTTTCCACCGATGCAAACGGCAATGTATTTATGACGGGCTCTTTTGGCAGTTCTACCATTACTTTTGGAACAATTACTTTAACCAATGGGGGAGGAGGTACCAGGATTTTTATTGTGAAATACGATTCTTCGGGTAGTGTTCTTTGGGCAAAAGGTGCGGGTGGAACATGGGGTGACACGGGCAGGAGCATTTCCACCGATGCGGGCGGTAATGTTTTTATGACGGGAGGTTTTTATGGTACTTCAATCGGCTTTGGAGGAATTATTTTAACAAGTGCAGGTGGTGCCAGTAATTTTATTGTGAAATACGATTCTTCGGGAAGTGCCCTTTGGGCAAAAGCACCAACCGGAACCGGCAGTGAAATAGGCTTCGGAGTTTCCACCGATGCAAGCGGTAATGTTTTTATGACGGGAGTGTTCGGAGGTTCTTCCATCGTTTTTGGAACAGATACTTTAACCAATGCAGGATTAAATTATGAAGATATTTTTATTGTGAAATATGATTCTTCCGGAAATGTGCTTTGGGCAAAATCAGCAGGCGGAACTAATACGGATTATGGCAATAGTGTTTCCACAGATGCAAGCGGGAATGTATTTCTTACAGGATATTTTGCCAGCCCTGCCATAACTTTTGGAACAACTGCTTTAACCAATTCATCAGGCAGTTTTGATGTTTTTATAGCCAAATTAGGTACCATGACAGGAATAGAAGAGCACAACAATTTTTTAAATGAAATAAATATTTTTCCCAACCCGGCAACAGGTGAGTTTACAATTTACGGTTTGCAAGCGCCCGCAGAATTAATAATGTACAATATTTACGGAAGAGAAGTTTATCATAAAACAGTAACCCGTAAACAAGAAACTTGTAAACTCGTAAACCTTCCTGCAGGAATTTATTTTGTAAAAGTGTTTTATGAAGAAAAATATTACTGCAGGAAAATTATTATTGAGCAAGATTGAAACGAAACAATTTCATATACGCAGCAGCACATCCGATAATAATAGATTAAAAGAAATCCCGCAATGCTGCGGGACAGGTAAAAAAAGAAGGGGTTTGTCCTTCAACAAACCAGGTTGAAAACAATGATAGCCTGTTTTCGTTCAATTATTTTGTATAGCCCTTTTCAGGGCATGAGCGAACTCTTCTGAGGATGCATTATAAACCACTTCCTTTACCTCAGTCTTTAAAAAAGCGCGGAGCAGAAGTATGTTTTCCTTATCTGTCAAATAAGTTTTCCACTCGCAGAAATCAGCGCCTTCTTTCAGTTTAATTTTTCCTTTTTTAAATTCACTCACTATTGTGATGCTGAACTTTTCCATGGGGTTAAAGCTAAAAAGAAAAATGGAAATTACAAAAAAAAACAGGCGTTTTTTTTCAACATTTTTCAGTTGTATCTGCCGGGTTCAGCACTCCGCCAATTTATTTCCTCATCAAAACATAATGTTCGTGTATTAAATTTGATTATAAAATACAGCATAATGAAATAATTTTTACGGTAGCATACCCAAGTTTCATTCACTAAGGTGAAGAGACGAACCCCGCAGTAATTGCGGGGTTATTTTATGTGGCTAATGCGAGGTCAAACCGGGGAGAAAAAAAGCGTTTCCAGCTTTTCCACAGTTAATGGCTTGGAAATAAAATCGCATACCAGTTTATGGGCTTTCGATTTTTCAATATCTTTCTGGTCAGTAGTTGAAGTAAGCATAAATACTTTGCACCGCTTTACTATATCTTCAGGAAGTTTATTTATCTCTTCTAAA
>DATEMK010000028.1:0-3116 GCA_035275625.1 Bacteroidia bacterium | reverse complement strand
CATTCCCTTAAAATTTTCAGAAGAGTATCCTGCGTTTTCCAATGATTCCCATGCGACTTCAAGAAAAATCCTTTGTTGAGGATCCATCAGTTCAGCAATCTTTGGATTCACACCGAAAAATGCTGCATCAAATTTATCCGCATCATCAATGACTCCCCGTGCGGGAACATAAGAGGAATCGTTTTTTACATCGGAAGGAATAGCTCCATCCAATTCTTCTTTCGAAAAAAACTTTGTAGTTTCTTTTCCTTCTATTAAATTTTTCCAAAGCTCCTGTGTATTTTTTGCTCCCGGAAATCTTCCTGCCATTCCTATTATTGCAATTCCATCCTCAACTTTTTCAATGGAATTTTTAATCTGTGAATCAGTGGCAACTCTTTTTTTCGCTTTCTCATAAAAAGATTGCTCTTTATCCGCCTGGGTGGACATTTTTACAATTGCAGAAATTGTCGGGTGTTGGTACAGCTTTACAACAGGTAAATCAATTCCGTTTTCGGTTTTAAGCTTTGCAATCATTTGCAAAGCCATCAGGGAATTTCCTCCCAGGTCAAAAAAATTATCATTGATTCCGATTTTATCAATCCGCAAAAGTTTGCTCCAGATTTTTGCAAATGTTTTTTCTAAATCAGTTTGCGGTTCAACAAAAATGGTATCAAGCTCTGGACGTTTTAATTCCGGTTTCGGCAGGGAACGTTTATCAATTTTTCCGCTTGGTGTTCTTGGAAAAATTTCCATCTGCACAAAAGCAGAAGGCATCATGTAATCAGGAAGCTTGCCTTTTAAGAATTTTCTTAATTCATTCTGATGGAAATTATTTTTCTCATTCGGAATAACATAAGCAACCAGCCTTTTATCTCCCGGCTCATCTTCTCTTGCTATCACCACACATTGAGTCACAGAAGAGTTTTTTCCGAGAGCGATTTCAATTTCACCTAATTCAATTCTGTAACCGCGAACTTTTACTTGTCCGTCAATACGTCCGAGGTATTCTATGTTTCCATCCGGTAAATATTTTGCAAGGTCGCCTGTTTTGTAAATGCGTTCTTCACCAAAAGGATTTTCTAAAAATCTTTCCGCAGTCAAATCATCGCGATTAATGTATCCTCTTGCCAATGCAATTCCGCCAATGTATAATTCACCCTCCTCACCAACTTTTACAGGATCGAAATTCTCAGTCAATAAAAAAATTTGTGTGTTTGAAACCGGTGTCCCGATAGGAGGGAGCGGGCTCCATGTACCGGGTTTTCCTTCCAATGTGTATGCTGTACAAACATGAGATTCAGTGGGACCGTAATGATTATGCAATTTGCAGTTTGGCAATGCGGTGAAAAAATTTGCAATGTGTTTTGTAATCTGCAATTGCTCACCGGCTGTGATTACATCTTTTAAACTGTTTGGAAAAATTTTATTTTCATCAGCCACTTCAGCGAGATGTTGAAGTGCGATGAAGGGTAGAAACAAACGTTCAATTTTTTCTTTATTGATAAATTCCAAAAGCTTAATTGCATTCAACCGGAAATTATCTTCAATCAAAACCAGTGTTCCGCCTGTTGTCCAGGTTGTAAATAATTCCTGGAATGAAACATCAAAACTTATCGGAGCAAACTGTAACGTCTTTGCCGCAACCCCTAAATTCGTTTTTGTTTTTTGCCAGTGAATTAAATTCATCAGTGCCCGATGAATCATTCCCACACCTTTTGGTTTTCCGGTTGAACCGGATGTAAACAAAACGTAAGCTAAATTTAACGGCTTGTTAATGGGGGAAGGATTTTCAGAGTTCTCTTTTGAAATTTTTTCCCATTCTCTGTCGAGGGATACAACCTGCAATCCTTTATTTTGAAAAATTCCGGACAATGCATCCTGTACCAGCACAATTTTAATTTTTGAATCATGGAGCATGTGCTCAATCCGTTCTGAAGGGTAAGAAGCATCAAAAGGAACATAAGCAGCGCCTGCTTTCAAAATTCCCAAAACCCCAATAACCAATTCAAAAGAACGTTCAGCACATAATCCAACCATGTTATCAGCGCCCATTCCATTTTTTCTGAGGTAATGTGCAAGTTGGTTTGCTTTACTATTAAGTTCAGAATAAGAGAGCGTTTTATCGTAAAATTTCAAGGCAATAGCAACAGGGGTTTGCCTGCATTGTTCCTCAAAAAGCACCGGCAAACATTTTTCAAAGGGAAAATCAGCATCAGTTTTGTTAAATTTCTTTAACAATTCCGATTTTTCATCTGTAAGTTGTTTTTTACCCATGGTTTCGCTTAGCTGAAAAATAAAATCCTTTCAGATAAAATCTCTATTCAGGAAGTTTTCAAAAAAAATTAGTCTATTTGTTGATTTTGCAGTATGAAACGTAATTTTGCTCCTATGGTTACAGTGAAGAAGGCACATTTTTTACTCTTAAATCAAGTTCAAAGTTAATCATATTCCAGGTTTTTTAGCCGGTGTCATCATCAACTTATTCACAGCCCGTTTAAGGAAAAGCGTGCCGGCCGGACCGGGATTAAAATAAAGTTAAACTAAAAATCTATTTTTGAATGATATTTTTATCTATACTTGTCAAATAAATAAAACCAATAAAATGACTTTTGAAAAAATTAACACAATGGCTAAGAAGCAGAAATACCAGGTAGAATTTCAGATGCACTCCTCACCGAAAATTCTTTATAATTACCTGAGCAATCCTTCCGGGCTGGATGAATGGTTTGCTGACGAAGTGAATGTAAAAGACGGCATTTATACTTTCAAATGGGAGGGCAGTGAAGCAAAAGCAAAAATGGTGCACAAAAGAGACGGACAAATGGTGAAGTTTAAATGGTTAGATGATCCCGATGATGCTTTTTTTGAATTTGAAATCCTGACGGATGATCTTACTTCTGACGTGGCGCTGCTGATCACCGACTTTGCATTGCCTGAAGATAAGGAAGAAAGTGAGCGGTTGTGGGATACCCAAATTCATTCATTGCGCCAGATAATCGGTTCCTGATTGCAGAATAGAAAAATATTCTTTTAATGTTTTTGTTCCGAAATCTTTAACGTGGTTCCATTTTTTCAAATCGAGTTTTCTGCTGAGCTTTAAGAAGCCGTTCTGTTCGATCAGGTTTTTAATTTTT
>DATEMK010000027.1:0-8135 GCA_035275625.1 Bacteroidia bacterium | reverse complement strand
TATGCTTTGATTGAAGCCATCCGTTGTTCCATAAATGGAGAAATGTCCACCACAAAATCTGGTTTCATATAACGATCCTGGATGTCATGATAGACCGCTTTGGGACGCCAGGGCAGCTGCTCACCGTCAGCATCAGATGTTTTAATTTTTTGGAGCCCCGATAAAAAACAAGCATCCGAAACTAATTTTGCGGCACGTCCATGATCCGGGTGACGATCATTCACAGCATTGGCCAAAACAATTTCAGGCTGATATTTCCTTATTTTAACAACCAATGCCAGCTGATTTTCCTCAGAGTTTTCAAAAAAACCATCTGCAAAATTCATATTTTCACGAATATTTACTCCTAAAATTTTAGCAGCCTCAGAAGCTTCTTTATCTCTTATTTCCGCTGTGCCGCGGGTACCCAGCTCACCCATTGTCAAATCAATAATGACAACTGTTTTACCAAGCGAAATATGCTTCAAAATAGTTCCGCTGCACGAAAGCTCCACATCATCGGGGTGCGCACCAAAAGCTAAAATGTCTGTTTTCATATTTTATAATTTCATCCCGACAGCGATCGGGAAAAGTTTCCCTGCAAAGTTGAATTTTTTATTGAACTTCGCAACCATTATTACATTTTCGTTTGAAACAAATCATCGAGCTCATAAAAAAAGAAATCCTGCTTGAATGGAGATTAAAATATTCCTTCAGTGGAATTCTCATTTATGTGATCTCCACCATTTTTATTTGTTACCTCTCTTTCAAACAAATTATTGATCCTCCCACCTGGAATGCACTGTTCTGGATCATTTTATTATTCGCTGCCGTTAATGCTGTTGCAAAAAGTTTTATGCAGGAAAGCAAGGGTTTGCAATTGTTTTATTACACGCTGCTAAATCCGCAGCATGTAATTCTTGCAAAGACTATTTACAATATGATATTGCTTCTGATCCTGTCCTGCATGAGTTTTCTTTTTTATATTTTATTCATGGGAAATATTGTTCAAAATACTCCAATGTTTTTTATCGGTCTATTATTAGGAGCCTCAGGACTGTCATCGGTTTTAACGTTAGTTTCAGCCATTGCCGCAAAAACAAATAACAGTTCAGCGCTTATGGCAATTCTCAGTTTCCCTATTTTGCTTCCACTGCTCATGACTATTATCAAATTTTCAAAAAATGCAATGGACGGATTAAACTGGTCGGTTAATTATCCGAATTTAATTATCCTCCTTGCCATTAACCTGCTTGTGATTTCACTCTCTTATTTGTTATTTCCATACCTTTGGAAAGAATAAAATCATCAACGAATTACGAATAAAAATACGAATATACGAATGGTTGATTTACTTAAAATTTGAAAAATATGTTTGGAATAACTCGTATTTGTAATTCGTACATTCGTAAAAATTCGTATTCGTAGATGAAACAACACTGGTGGAAAATATTGGCTGTACTCCTGCTCTATTATACAATTTTTGCGGGAATGATGCTGGAGGTTCCGCACCTTCCTATTTTACATGAAACCATCCGCAATCTTTATTTTCATGTCACCATGTGGTTCAGCATGATTGTTCTGTTTATTATTTCAGTAGTATCAGGCATAAAATATTTAACCAAATTTAATTTGAGAAATGACCTGGTAGCTGCAGAATCTGCAAAAGTCGGAATGTTGTTTGGCATTAATGGAATAATAACCGGGATGCTCTGGGCGAAATTCACTTGGGGCGCTTATTGGGTAAACGACACTAAACTTAATGGCGCAGCAGCAACCATGCTTGTTTATGCCGCTTATTTTCTTTTACGGAATTCTGTTGAAGATGAGCACAAGCGTGCAAAGCTTTCTTCGGTATACAGTATCTTTGCATTTGCAATGATGATTGTATTCATTATGGTGCTCCCGAGATTAACAGATTCGCTTCATCCCGGAAATGGCGGCAACCCGGGATTTGGAAATTATGACCTGGATAACCAGATGAGAATTGTTTTTTATCCTGCGGTGATTGGCTGGAGCTTACTCGGAGTTTGGATCATGAATATAAGAATGAGAATAAAATTACTTGAAGAAAATTTTTTTAATAATGAAGAAAAAAATTATAGCATTCCTGCTGCTCCTGCTGTTTTCAGCAAGTAATCTTTCAGCTCAGGCCGGAGATGTTGAGATGGCGGATACCATGCGCTCGAACGGAAAGATTTTTGTAGTGGTGGGAGTGATTGCAATTGTATTTACAGGGATCGTTATTTATCTTGTAAGCATTGACAGGAAAGTTTCTAAGCTGGAAAAGAAAATCAAAAGTTAATAAATGAAAAAAGGATATTTGATCGGAATTATTTTAATTGCCATTGCCTTTGCTGCAATTATCAGTACAGTGAGCGATTCAGGGACATATGCGGATTTCTCCACTGCGGCATCACATGAAGGAAAAGTTTTTCATGTAGTTGGAAAGCTGGATAAGGAAAAACCGTTTGAGTACAATCCGGAAGTAAATGCAAATGTTTTTGGGTTTTATATGACCGATAATAACGGTTCAGAAAAAAAAGTTTTATATAACGGCACCAAGCCGCAGGATTTTGAAAAATCAGAGCAGATTGTCATTATCGGAAAAATTTCCGGTGATGAATTTCATGCTTCGGAAATTTTAATGAAATGCCCGTCAAAATATAACAGCAACGATGTGAGCACAAAGACGGGCTGATTTTTATTCCTTCAAAAACTTTCCTCTCAAAACTTTTTCACCCGACTCCACCCGGACAAAATAAATTCCCTGCGAAAAACGGGAAACATTTATTTTGATTGTAGATTGTAGATTGTAGATTGTAGATTGAAAAACTTCTCTACCAAACAAATCATAAATTTTCACCTCTGCCTTTTTTCCAACTAACGAATAACAATTAACAATTAACTCCTCCCCCGCAGGATTTGGAAATATTGCCAACTGACCACTGATCACTGACCCCTGACTACTAACTCCCGTTGGAAGCACAATCTCCGTCACCGCTGTATCCGTCATCACCGGCTGGTTGAAATCAAAATAAATAGCTGCATTGTTTTTTATACTGTCTCCCGCAATGAGTGCGGAAAGCGGTTTTATCCTGTAACGGATAAATCCATGACTTGCCGGTTCATTCACATTGCTGTCAGGCAAAAGAATATTATCAAAAGTAAATTCCATAAGCCTTGCATGTGCACCGTAATTAATATTCATGGGGTGCGATGATGCAACAAACTCAAAACTGTTTACATCTAACATCTGCGGAATGTTATTGAGCACTCTTGCATTAAATGCAGTATCGTTTCCTGTATTTTGAAAATAAATTATATAGTTAAGATATGGTGGTGATGAAAGTTCAGTTGTTAAAACAGTGTCACGGTCAACAAGGATGGCGTTGGGATCATAACTTCCTCTGACAAAAACTTCCCATGAGTTATAATTACAGGCAGTATTTGCATCACCGGCAACAGGTTCAATTACCACACTTGAATTTATTAAGGTGCCAATCGGTGTTCCTGAATCTACATGAACGGTTATTGAAATGTTTCCTGTTTGAAAAGGTGTGAGTGACCCGGCATCCCAGACAATAGAATCTGTTGTTACAGATGTTGCAGTTGGATTGGATGTAACAAATGTTATGTCATTATCAGGAAAAAAAATTACGGTTCCGTTTAATATTGTTGTGCCAACATTCTCATAATTGATCCAATAATTTGCATCAAATCCTGCCCGGAAATTTCCCGGATTTATTGTTATGCATAAATCATTAAATGATGTTCCTGCCTGGAATGGAAAATCATTTAATGAATCGGTTTGATGTATTCCTGAAAAATTTGCATTGTGGCTTACAGGTATAGGATTGTAATAGTTTATCGCTGCAGGGGAAACAGAAAAATTACCTGAGTCGAGGACAGAAACCAAATATTCTCCGCTTTGATTGGAAAAATTAAATCTTCCTGTATTAAATTCCGTGATCATCTTATTTTTAACTGGCAATTCACCTGCATCCTGAATTTGATTGTTATTAAAGTCAATAAATAATTTTCCGGTTATTGAATTATATTTATCCGTCAGCTTCACTATCCAATGATCATAGTATGCATTGCAGTTTTCTCCTTTGTCTCCTGAAATATTTGAAGCTGATTGCCCGCCAACGATATATCCTCCATCGCTCGTTTGCCTGCCGGAGTAAAGGAATTCCCAATTGCTTCCTCCGATAATATTCTGCCATTGAATGTTTCCGGATGAATCGGTTTTTACGATCCAAAAATCCGTTTCACCAATGTTGTATTCGGTTGCATCACCAGAAAAGCTATTTCTGGAATAACCACCCAAAATATATCCGTTATCGGTGGTTTGCTGAACAGAATGAAGTTCGTCATGACCGTAGGTTCCGATAGTATTTTGCCATTCAATATTTCCCGAAGCATCGGTTTTCACCAACCAATAATCCCAACCTCCTTTGCCAGCTTCTGTTTTATCACCCGAAATGTTTGACTCTGAATGTCCACCCAGAATATATCCGCCATCGCTTGTTTGCTGAATGGAATAAAGTTCGTCATCACCGCTTCCCCCGATAGTATTCTGCCATATTATGTTTCCTAAAGAATCTATATGAACTACCCAATAATCAGCCTGGTTGTTTCCACCAACACAATCTTCCGTCTTATCTCCTGAAATGTTTGATTGGGAATATCCACCAAGAATATACGCGCCATCATTAGTTTGCTGAATTGAATGAAGCATGTCATCTTCACTTCCCCCGATAGTATTCTGCCATTGAATGTTGCCCGAGGCATCCGTTTTTACGATCCAATAATCATTGCCTCCGTTGCTGTTTTCCGTTTTATCACCTGAAATGTTTGACTCGGAATATCCGCCAAGGATATACCCGCCATCAATAGTTTGCTGAATGGAATAAAGTATGTCCATATCGCTTCCCCCGATAGTGTTATCCCACTGAACATTTCCCGATCCATCTGTTTTTACAATCCAATAATCATAACCTCCAATACTGTCTTCCGTTTTATCGCCAGAAATATTTGATCCGGACCAGCCTCCGAGAATATATCCGCCATCACTGGTTTGTTGAATGGAATAAAGTACATCGCTATTGCTTCCCCCGATGGTATTCTGCCATTGAATGTTGCCTGATACATCCGTTTTAATAATCCAGTAATCCAAACTACCAATGGAATTCTCTGTTTTATCACCCGAAATATCTGAATCGGAATATCCGCCAAAAATATATCCTCCATCATTGGTAACCTGAATGGATTGAAGAACATCAAGATTGTCTCCCCCTATCGTATTCTGCCATTCAATCTCCTGCCCGACAGCAGAAAATAAAAAACAAAAACCTGCAAGTGTTAGAATTATTTTTTTCACGAGTCAGAAATCTTATTGTTTCACAAACTTTGCTCTGGCAGTTTTTTCTCCGCTTTTTAACTGTATTAAATAAATCCCCCGGGAAAAACCGGAAACATTTATTTTAGTTTGAAGTTTTAAGTTTGCCCCTCCTGAGGAGGGATGAAGTTGAAAAACTTCTCTTCCGAACAGGTCATAAATTTTTATTTCCGCATTTTTTCCTGATAACGAATAACTATTAATAGTTAATTCCTCTCTTGCCGGATTCGGATATACTGCCAACTGACTACTGACCACTGACCACTGACTACTAATTCCCGTTGGCAGCACAATCTCCGTCATTGCCGTATTCGTCAGCACCGGCTGGTTGAAATCAAAATATATAGCTGCATTGTTTTTTACCTGGTCTCCGGCAATAAGTGTTGAAAGCGGTTTCACTTTGTATTTTACAAACCCATGACTTCGATGTTCGTTAATATTGGAATCAGGAAGTAAAATATTTCTGAATTTAAATTCGGCAAGATTTCCGGGATATAATGTAAACTGGCATGGATGACTTGACGCAAGTAAATTAAAAGAAGGTATATCTAATAAAACAGAAAGTGTATCTAAAATGGTAACATTAAATGCCGTGTCATTTCCGGTATTTTGAAAGTGGATGGTATACGTTAAATAAGTTCCGGAACTTACTTCTGTTGTAGTAATATCTCCGGAAGGATTTACTTCTTTAAAATTCGGATCTTCGCTGCCGGTAATTATTACTCTTGATGTATCATAATTATTCACAGGAAAGGCATCGCCAGCAACAGGTGAAATATTTGTTGTTGATACTATGGTATCTCCAATTTGCGCATTACTGCTTACGGTAACTACCAAATCTATATTTGATGATTGAAAAGGATTTAATGAGGAATAATTCCATTGCAAAATATTTCCATTAATGTTGGAAGGGGTAACGCCTGATGAAACAAAAGTCAATATTGAATCCAACTGCACTTCAACAACACCCGATTGAACCGTACTGCCAATATTTGTATATGTAATATTATAATCCATGTCAAAACCGGGGCGGGCATTGCCAAAGCCGGTAATGGTTGCTGAAACATCAATTTCATTTGCCACCACACCGAATGCAAAATTATTGGCAGTATCAATTTGATTTGAGAATGGAAAGTTCGCTGAGTTTGCAAGTGGTACAGGGCCCGATAAGCTTGCAGGAAATGTCGGAACTGAAATAGAATAGTTCCCTGCCGGAACATAAGCCCCATAATCCCCGTTATTATCAGTTGAAACATACATTGTATTAGCAGATGCAATTTCAACTATGGCATTTTGTGCACCATTTTCATTACTTTCTGCTATTGCATTTCCATTCAAATCAATAAATGCATTTCCGTTTATACGATTCATTTGCACATCTAAAGAATAAAAGGAAAGAAAAAACTCATTACTCCAGGCAGGAGCCATATTGTAAATACCCGGACCAATTTCAACGTCTGTTGGACCATTCAGGCGACCAGAATAAAAAAAATGAGATGGGTCGCTGAACAGCACACGGGAATTTTGCAAATTGAGGCTACCATTGAGATCAAAATAAAAAACTGCGGAACCATTTGAATCAAGTTTTGCCATACAAACCTCATAGGGCGGTGTATGTATATTGGGCAGTCCAAATGAATTTTGAGTTACAGAATCGCTAAAATTAAAAGTACAATAGATAGAACCATCATTTTCAAAACCATTTACAGTAATCCATGTTCCCTGAGTTTGTTGAATTGTTTTTACCCACTGTATTCCGGCATTAGGCAGAAGTTTAGCAATGAAAGAGCCACCCGGGTATATTAAACAAACATTGGATGTAGGATCAATATCAGCCGAATCTTCGGCACTACCCTCTAAAAAAACATTATTATTGTTAATCATTATATCAAAGCTTGCCTTAGGATACTTGTAGGCATACACAAAATTCAGAGCACTATCTAACTTTAACAGAAAATATTTTTCGGTAAAAAAATGCAAATTATGAATGCCGGGTCCGGGATCAAAATCAACTGTTCCAACAAAATATCCGGTCAGATAGACATTATTATTATGGTCGGATTTCATCTGCTGAATGAGAATAAATTCCTGTGAAAATCCGGTTGAGGTATGAAATTCTCTTGCAGTAATAAAATTTCCTGACGAATCGAATTTTGCAAGAAAGCCTTCAGTAGTGTTCTGCGGATCAAATATATAAACTCCGGGACCCGGATCCAGATCAGCGGGAGAATTGCTTGCCCAACCTGTAATGACAACACTTTTATCCGACAGCACAGTGCTGTACATAACATAAACGTTACCGGGAAATAAAAGGCTCCATTTATAATGTCCCATACCATCAAACTTTACGAAAGCTTGCTGAAGTCCTGCAAGTGTAAATTCTCCACTGCCGGGAATGGTATCCAAATCATAAAAACCGGCATTCATATAAACGATATAAAAATTATCATCTGCATCATTTACCAGCCAACCTAATTGTGGATAAGCGGTGTAAGAACAGGGATGACCAAAAATCAGGTTTCCGGCTGGTGAATACCTCGCAAAAAAATAAGGACCCGAGGTATTAATTCCCGGTCCCGGATCAATATCTGCTCCATTATTAATTCCCAACATTAAAAGATCACCATTGGCGCATTTAAAATTATCCCATACAACGCCATTCATAGCACCTACATTTGAAAAAACCCAATTTAAATTTGTTTGTGCTTGCGCATCGAAGCATGCACATATTAAGAGAAGGCAGATTTTTTTC
>DATEMK010000026.1:0-18206 GCA_035275625.1 Bacteroidia bacterium | reverse complement strand
ACGGTTGAAGAAAGCTTGATTCAACATCGCCATAAAATAACACCTTATTTAAACAGGGAATTATTTGGTGTAGTTGAACAAACCTATATTGGAGGAAAAAAAGTTTTTGATAAAGGAAGTTTTATAAATTTGAACGAAGGAAAAATACTTTTAAGCTGATATGTCCGAACCATTTTTTACAAAGCTAACTGACCTTGCTGCTGAACGTCTCGGAGGAAAAACACTTTTATGCAGTGATGATTTTTTTGCTGAAAAAGAAAATTTATTAAAACCCGGCAGAGGGATTTTTATTCCTGATAAATACACTGACCGCGGAAAATGGATGGATGGATGGGAAAGCAGAAGAAAAAGAACTCCGGGACATGATTGGTGTATTATTCAGTTGGCTACATCAGGAAAAATATCCGGTGTTGATATTGACACAAATCATTTTCTTGGAAATCACCCGCCTCATGCAAGCATTGATGCATGTAATATTCCTCAGACAGAAAAAATAGATTTCGATAAAATTGAATGGGAGGAGATTCTTTCAAAGTCATCTCTCCAACCAGGCTCTCAAAATTTTTATGAGATCGCTGACAAAAATATTTACACGCATCTGCGTTTAAATATTTATCCTGATGGAGGAATTGCACGATTCAAAGTGTATGGGGAAGTTTTTAAAGACTGGAATGCAGTAAAAGAAAAAGATGAAATTGACCTCGCTGCGGCAATCAATGGTGCAAAATCAATTTTATGTAATGACATGTTTTTTTCTCATATGGATAATTTAATCATGCCGGGCCGCGGAGTGAACATGGGCGATGGTTGGGAAACAAAAAGAAACCGCACTCCAAATAATCGCGATTGGGTAATTGTTCGCCTGGCACACCGGGGAAGCATAAAACAAATTATTGTTGACACTCATCATTTCAGAGGAAATTATCCTGACAGTTGCCTCATCGAAGGCTGCACTGTTTTACCCGAAGATGAGACAAGATTAAATTCTCCTGAAATAAAATGGACCACTATTTTACCACAGTCAAAATTGCAGGCTGATCATGAACACCTTTTCGAAAAAGAAATTCAAAACATCGGACCTTATACACATGTAAGATTGAATATATTTCCCGATGGTGGAATTAGCAGAATGAGATTATTCGGAACAATTAACAGCCACTAATTACACGAATTTACACTAATTAATTCGTGTTAATTTGCGTAATTAGTGGCAATAAGAAAATGACTATTCAACAATTTAAGGAAGAAATATTTAAATGTTGCGGAAGCAGGACATGGGTTGAAAAACTTTCGGAAAAATATCCATTTCCATCCGTTGAAGAATTAAAAAATGAATCGGACAAAATTTGGTTTTCGCTTAGCGAAAAAGATTGGCTGGAAGCATTCACACAGCATCCAAAAATAGGAGATATGAAATCATTGGAAAAAAAATTTGCTTCAACGAAACAGTGGGCAGAAAACGAACAATCGGCTGTCAATATTGCAACACAAACAGTTTTACAGGAATTAAAAGACGGCAATGATGCTTATGAAAAAAAGTTTGGCTATATATTTATTATTTGCGCAACCGGAAAATCTGCCGAAGAGATGCTTTCCATTTTAAAGTCCCGGTTAAAAAATTCACCGCAGGAAGAAATTAAAATTGCCGTTCACGAGCAAAATAAAATTACGCATCTTCGCATTGATAAATTATTTTCATGAGCCAGATTACTACTCATATTTTAGATACATCAATTGGCAAACCCGCGCCTGGTGTTCCTGTGATATTAGAACAAAAAGTTTCAGATGACTGGAAAAAAATTGCTGAAGGGCTTACAAATGAAGATGGCCGCCTAGATAATTTGCTTGCTAAAGACAAAATTTTAGAAACAGCTATTTACAGGCTCATCTTTGAAACAACTTCTTATTTCACCAATCAAAACAAAAAATCATTTTATCCGCGCATCACTATTGAATTTGAAATTTTTGATGCATCTCATTACCATGTTCCGTTGTTGTTAAATCCGTTTGGTTACTCAACTTATAGAGGAAGCTGAGCCCCACCCAGCCTCTCCGGAGGGGAGGAGAAAATCGTTATTAGGATGAAAATCATAAATAGGAATAATGAACAAAAGTCTCCCCTTCGGGGAGATTTAGAGGGGCTTGAATTTCATCTTGCCGAACAATTTGCACTTCACACCGACCAGCACATTTTTCTCACCGGCAAAGCAGGAAGCGGCAAAACAACTTTACTGAAACACATTGCAGAAAAAACCACGAAAAATTTTGTAATCGTTGCTCCCACCGGTGTTGCAGCTATCAATGCAGGCGGAGTCACCATTCATTCCATGTTTTATTTCCCCACCACTTCGTTCATTCCTTCCAATGAATTTGTGGATATGAACCTGGTAACAAACCGAAGCCTGCTTTTAAAGCACATGCGTTACAACAGGGAAAAACGCAGGCTGCTGCAGGAATTGGAGCTGCTGATCATTGATGAAGTGAGCATGGTAAGAAGCGATATTCTTGATGCAGTGGATTTTGCGCTCCAGGTGGTTCGCAGAAATAAAATGCCTTTCGGGGGAGTTCAGGTTTTATTGATTGGCGATATGCACCAGTTGCCGCCAGTCACAAAAGATAATGAATGGGAAATTCTGAAACGCTTTTATCAGAGTCCGTATTTTTTTGATTCGCAGGTTTGGCAAAAACTCGATGCCGTTCAGATTGAATTGAAAAAAATGTATCGTCAAAGCGATGAACGTTTTTTGAATCTTCTTAATAACATCCGCAATAAAGAAATGGAGCAGGATGATTTTGAGCAATTGGAAAAAAGATTTCAGCCATTGTTCAAACCCACAGAAAAAGGGTATGTCATGTTATGCACGCATAATTATAAAGCGGATAATATCAACTCCGGTGAATTAGAAAAACTGCCCGCAAAAATGCATTCATTCGAAGCGGAGATTGAAGGAGATTTTCCTGAGAACATGTATCCATGTGAACGCATTTTGAATTTGAAGGAAGGTGCGCAGGTGATGTTTATAAAAAATGATACCGAGAGCGGCAGGTATTATAACGGGAAACTCGCAGTCATAAAAAAAATTGATGCGGGTCAAATCATTGTTGAATTTAATGAAAACAAAGAAAGTTTTTCTTTATCCAGGCAGACATGGGAGAACACGCGCTACAATGTTGAAGAAGCGACCGGCAAAATTTTAAAAAATGATTTGGGTATCTTCAGACAGCATCCCTTGCGTCTTGCATGGGCGATCACCATTCACAAAAGCCAGGGATTAACTTTTGACAAAGTCATCATTGATGCCGGACAATCTTTTGCAGCAGGACAAGTATATGTTGCACTCAGCAGGTGCAAGAGTCTTGAAGGAATTGTGCTTCACTCGCGCATCACCCAAAATGCCTTATTCACCGATGGTAAAATTAATTCCTTTTCCGGTTCTCATCATAACACAAATCAGTTGCAGCAGGTCCTTGACGAAGCAAAAATCCGTTATGCAAAATATTTATTGAAGCGATTATTCACGTTCAGCAATTTATCCGATAGAACAGATGAATGGAAAGAAATGATTGAACAAAAGGAAATTCCTGAAAAAGAAAAAGTAATTGAGCTGTGTGGAAAAATAAAATCGGAAATAATAGTGATCAGTGAAATAGCTGATAAATTTCAGGCTCAGCTCGACAGGCTTTTAAATAACTTCGAAGAAAGTGACATGGGCAACCAGGTTTTAAAAGAACGTTGCAACAAAGCCATTGATTATTTTACTTCCTCCATTTTTAATCTCCTCGTTACACCTTTACATGAACATGTGCAATCACTCGCATACAAAAGCAGGGTAAAAAAATATGTTCAGCTTGTTCAGATCGTAGAAGAAAATTTCTGGAATAAAATTCAACGGCTGTATCACGCAGAATTTTCGGGCGAAAAATTATTTTCAGGTGAAATTAAATATTCAAAAGCAGGGCTTAAAAAAATTGTCAGCTCCATAACTATCGGTAAAAAAGAAAAAGGCGGAACTTTCAAAGACACACTAAGCTTATACCGCGAAGGAAAAACCATTGAGGAAATTGCATCCATCCGCTCATTGGCGGCAGGAACTATAAAATCACATATTGCAAAATGGATTCGGTCAGGAGAAATAAATATCCTCGATTTGATGAAGCCTGAAAAAATTTCTGTCATTGAAAATGCAATTGAAAAACATGGTTTTGATAATTATGCGGCAATAAAAAATGAATTAGGATATTTATTTGATTATAACGAATTAAGAATGGTGGTAAGCTACAGGGTTTTTAAATCGCAAAAAGAAAAACAGGTCACAAATTAGTTAAGCAGGAAATAAAATGTTTTTATGAAGTTATCAATTTCGGAGAGTGAAAAAAATATTGTATTAGATGAATTGAAGCAAGCTAATCTTGCTTTCCAAAATATTTATCCCGGAGATAAACCCGACAGGCAGCCGGTCCATACAGTTTATGGCGGAGCCAATCTTTTTAAAAGCGACAGCATTCCAAAGCTCGGAAAAGCCGCGCTGAAAAGTTTTACAACTTACGCTCCCGATTTTGCTGTGCTTGCAAACCTGCTGGAATTACCCGGTCATAAATCGTTGCCAAAAACAGGATCAGAAATTAAAAAGCTGGTTGCGCGGCTGGATAAGATGAAAGAAGAAGATCGCAAAAAAAATTCAGCATGGCTGCCATACACTGTTTATAAAAAAATAATTGCAAAGTTAGAACGCGAAGCCGTTGAAGATTTCAGGATTGATTTTGAAGACGGGTTTGGAAACCGTTCAGATGAAGAAGAAGACAGCACTGCTGTAACTGTCGCAACCGAACTTGCAAAAGGAATGAAAGAAAAAACCATTTCTCCTTTCATCGGCATCCGCATTAAACCATTCACCGAAGATTTAAAATACCGCGGAGTGCGCACACTCGATATTTTTCTCACCACGCTTTTAGAAAAAACAAACAGGAAGCTGCCGGACAATTTTGTGGTGATGCTCCCGAAAGTTACGATCCCGCAACAGGTAGAAGCATTGGTAAAGCTTTTCGAAATAATCGAAAAACAAAATAATTTATCCGAAGGTATTTTGAAAATGGAAATGATGGTGGAAGCGACACAGGCGGTGATGGATGATGATGGAAAAAATCCATTGATGAAATTTATCCGCGCAAGTAAGGGGAGATGCATTGCAGCGCATTTCGGAACGTATGATTACACGGCATCATGCAACATCACTGCAAAGTATCAAACCATGGGTCATCCTGTGTGTGATTTTGCCCATCACATGACGCGCGTTGCATTAGGCGGAACCGGAATCATGCTGAGCGATGGCGCAACGAATGTAATGCCTGTCGGTCCGCATCGCGGAGAAAAACTGACCAGGCAGCAAGAAAAAGAAAATCGCGAAGTGGTGCATCGTGCATGGAAAACAGGTTATGATCATACGATGCATTCATTAATCAATGGCTTTTACCAGGGTTGGGATTTGAATCCTGCTCAACTTCCGATGCGTTATGCAGCTACGTATGTTTTCTTTTTAGAGAGTTATGAAGATGCGGCTATCCGCTTAAAACATTTTGTCGGGAAATCTGCGCAGGCAACTTTATCAGGGGATATATTTGATGACGCAGCAACAGGGCAGGGCCTGTTAAATTATTTTTTGAAAGCAATGAACTGCGGTGCAATTTCAGAAGAAGAAGCATTGGTAACAGGATTGACTTTGGAAGAAATAAGAAGCAGGTCGTTTTATAAAATTTTAACCAATAGAAGAAAGATCCGCCACTAATTTCACGAATTAACACGAATTAATTAGTGACAATTAGTGTAATTCGTGGCAACAAAAATCAAATGCAATTTTCAACAACAGAATATTTTTTTCTTGCTGTTTTTTTTCTGCTGTTAATTGTGGCGTTTGTTTGTGCCCGGGCTTATCATTCATTGTCTCAAAATAATTCGGATAGTGTTTCAGAAACCAAAAGCGAAATAAAAACCTATCGCAATGTATTTTATTTTTTTACATTCCTTGTTCCTTTAATTTACATTGCATATTTCTTCACTGCAAAATATCATCTTGAATCACATGTGCTGGAATGGCTTAACTTAATTCTTCGATGGGCGCATGTGGTGTTCGGCATTGCATGGATTGGCGCTTCGTTCTATTTTATTTTTCTTGAAAACAGTTTAAACAGAACTGAAAATTTACGGGATGAATTAGCCGGAAATCTCTGGGCAATTCATGGTGGCGGATTTTATTATGTGGAGAAATATAAATCTGCTCCTTCAGAAATTCCAAAAACCCTGCATTGGTTTAAATATGAAGCCTATTTCACCTGGCTTACCGGGATGCTGCTGCTGACACTGGTTTATTTTATGAATGCAAAAGCGGTGATGGTAGATGCATCGGTAAGAGAAATAAGTTCGCTTGCTGCAATTTTAATTGGAAGCGGAACCATGTTTTTCGGATGGTTTATTTATGACTGGATGTGTAATACATCCTTGCTTCAAAAGAAAAAATTATTTGCTGTGATTGGTTTTTTGATTGTTGCCGCAATTTCTTTTTTTCTTTCTAAATTTTTAAGCGGACGCGCTGCATTTATGCTGGTGGGTGGCTTGCTTGGAACGGTCATGGCAGGAAATGTTTTTTTCTGCATTATTCCGTCACAAAAGGCGCTTCTTGCAGCAGCTAAAGCAAATCAACCTGTGAATCCCGAACTCGGAAAAATTGCAGGCTTGCGTTCCTTGCATAACAACTACATTACATTGCCTGTAATTTTCATAATGATCAGCAATCATTTCCCCACCACATTCGGAAATAATTTTAACTGGATCATTCTTGCCGGACTGACATTGGCAAGTGTTGCAGTTCGTCATTTCATCAATCTTTACGAAAAAGGAATTTATGCAAAGTGGATGATTCCTTTTGCAACAGTTGCCATTCTTGCATTGATAATTGTTACTGCGCCAAAGCGAAAAAAATCTGCAAAAGAATTGCCGCCTGTTTCTTTCATCCAGGTACAACCTGTTATTCAAAAACATTGTACCAGTTGTCATTCATCCAGGCCGACAGATGATGTAAATAAAATTGCACCGAACGGAATCATGTTTGATACTCCGCAAGAGGTTAAAAAACATGCTGACAGAATTTTAGTCCGGGCTGTTCAAACCAAAACAATGCCGCAAGGAAACAAAACAGGGATTACAGAAGAAGAAAGAGAACTGATTGGTGTGTGGATTGAGCAGGGAGCGAAAATCAACTGACACTTTTATTGATTATAAAACATATTCTTTTCCCGCATTTCGTTTTAAAGTCGCTATTTTTGTTTTATAAATATTTGTTTGCATGATAAAAGGAATAATTCTTTTTCTTGACAGTCTCGGAGGCGGTGAGCTGCTGCTGATATTTGTAGTGGTACTTTTATTTTTTGGCTCTAAATCCATTCCCGGAATTGCGAAAGGCATGGGGAAAGCCACACGTGAATTCCGGAATGCAATGAATGATGTAAGAAGTGAGATGGAAACTTCAATGAATGTTGAGGAGAAAAAGCCACTGCAACAGAAAGCAGAAGAAAAGATCACGGACCCGGACATTAATTCTTCAAATATTTCCCCTGAATATAAAGCTCCTGAGCGAAAAATTTTCGGGCAGGACGATGAAAAAAAATAAATCATGATAATGAAAAAAATTATTTTCTTATTTCTGCTATCTTCTTTAAACCTCGTTCATCAAAAATCATTTTCGCAAATCACAAAAAATGACATTGATTCTGCATTTAAAAAAAATGAAATAAAAATCGCTGGCGAAGGAAGAAGCTGTGCAATTGTAAACTTTCTTGCAGGTGACCTTAATCGCGACAGTACCCAGGATGTTTTAGTGTACTATTCATGCCAGATAAAAGAAACCATTGGCAAAAGCACAACAGGTGGCGGTTGGGCAATATGGCTGAATAAAAATGGCACACTGGAATTTCTCCTGAAAGATGAAAACAAATTCGGGCTTTCTCCAAAAGAAATATTTTCCGATGGAAGTGTGTTGTGTGATCAGTTAGGATATGATTCTGACAGCTCTAAACCTTCGGTAATAGGCCACCGAAAAGTGAAATTGACTGATAAAGGTTTGGTAATTCTAAAATGAAAGGTTTTTTTATTCTACAATTAGTTTTTGTGTAACGACCCCGTTTGAAGTTTTAATTGCAATAAAATATATTCCTTTTGCCCATGCGTCAGTTTGTAAAGAAATTGAATTGGCACCATTTTCTAATTGCAATGAACGGTTATAAATTTCATTTCCCGTCAAATTATAAATTTTTAACGTTGCGGAACTGCTTCCGTTTTCATGAATGGAAATAGTTACTAAATCTTTCGCAGGATTAGGGAAAATATCAAACGAACCAGTTGAATTTTTTGATTGTTCATTTCCATTTCCTGCCATCTTTGGTGCAGGCCCGCTGTACGTGACGACTAATTTAGGCCGTATCGAAGCGGTAGCATGGTCACTTGAAGCAAAAATTAATTTTCTGAACTTTTTTTCCGTTGTTAATTTCAGCCTGAAACCAAAGCTTGTTGTTGGATGAAGCAGCATATCCGCGACCAATGCCCTTACATCTATGTTAAGAAAATTCTGATGAGAAGAAGTAGTGGCAGAAAGCGTTACCTTGTTAAGATTGCTGACGGTTGGCTGAGTGTTCCATGTTACAGTAAGTTCATCCCAGCTTGAAGTGATTCTTTGAAGTACACTTGTATTCGGATTAAAAAAAGACGTGAAATGTCCTCCTTCATCGCTGGTCGGATTATTATAAAGTGATAACCGCGCATCCGTAATTGTCGCCCCTGCAGGAATAGCGCTTAAATCAAATTGAATCAATGAACGCACATTGCTGTTATCACCGTTATTTGTCCATGCAATAGCATCTAAATCCTTTTTGGTCCCGAAATTTCTCACATCATAACCACAGGGAACGCAACTAAATACTTCTGCATCTTTTCCGGCAGCAGCGTTGGGTTGGAGGGTAATTGTCGTAGTTTGAGCAAACAATAATGTCGAAGCTGCACACAGGTAACCGGTAATGAGTAAACGCTTTTTCATGTTTTAATAGTTTAGATTTATGGACGAAATTACTAAATCAAAATTTAATCGCTGAAGAAATTAATTTCTGAATTCTTAACAAGAACTTGTCTGGAATAAGTAATTTATTTGAAAAATTGGGGGGTTGTTAATAAAAATTAACATTTTATTCCTTTGACATTCAATTTTTGAGGGGGTCTGGTAAGAAATTTATGGTTTTTTCTGAACATACCCCCTGTTTTTTTATAGCTTTGCGCAAAAAAAAACATAAAATCTATATGTCCAACTTACGATTTAAAGCCCTTGAGGCCAGTATCGCCCGCACCCCGGTGATCATTACACCACCCTCAGCAAAAATTTCCGATTATTTCTCCTCCAATGTTTTTACAAAGGACACCATGCAGAAATTTCTTTCAAAAGAAGTTTATAAAGAAGTGATGCAGGCTATAGAAAGCGGTCAGCAGATTAACCGTAAAGTTGCGGAGCAGGTCGCTACTGCAATGATGGCATGGGCTATCAGTAAAAATGCAACTCATTACACACATTGGTTTCAGCCTTTGACAGGATCAACTGCTGAAAAACATGATTCGTTTTTTGAACTTTCGGGAGACGGCAAGGCGATTGAAAATTTTTCGGGGAGCGCACTTGCGCAGCAGGAGCCTGATGCAAGCAGCTTTCCGAGCGGTGGTATCCGAAATACATTTGAAGCCCGTGGTTATACGGCATGGGACCCTACTTCTCCTGCATTTATTATGGAAAGCCGTTCGGGGAAAACTTTATGCATTCCTACCATCTTTGTTTCTTATACGGGTGAAACCCTTGATTACAAAACGCCATTATTAAAAGCGCTCCATGCACTGGACGAAGCTGCTGTTCCTGTTTGCCAGTATTTTGACAAAAATGTTACTCGCGTACATGCTACGTTAGGAATCGAACAGGAATATTTTCTTATTGACATTGATGTTTACAATGCACGTCCCGATCTTGAAATGACGGGCAGAACTTTATTTGGCCACCCTCCTGCAAAAGGTCAGCAATTGGAAGATCATTATTTCGGGAGCATCCCTTCACGGGTGGCTTCTTTCATGTCTGATTTTGAAATTGAAGCGCATAAATTAGGCATCCCGTTAAAAACGCGTCACAATGAAGTGGCGCCAAGCCAGTTTGAATGTGCGCCTGTATTTGAAGAAATAAATCTTGCTGTTGATCATAACCAATTGCTGATGGATTTAATGGACAAGGTGGCGAAGCGGCATCATTTTAAAGTGTTGCTGCATGAAAAACCGTATGCAGGAATCAATGGTTCGGGAAAACATAATAACTGGAGCATAAGTACGAACACCGGTAAAAATCTTTTATCACCTGGCAATACTCCTAAAACAAATCTTTGGTTCCTCACTTTTTTTATCAATACAATAAAAGCAGTTCATGAACATGCTGATCTGCTGAGAGCAAGCATTGCTTCGGCAAGCAACGATCACCGGCTTGGCGCCAATGAAGCGCCTCCGGCAATCATGTCTATTTTCCTTGGCGGGCAATTGAGCGCGGTGCTGGATGACATTGAAAAGAAAGTGAAAAATGAAAAAATGAGCCCGGAAGAAAAAACGGATGTGAAAATAAATATCGGCAGAATTCCTGAAATACTTCTTGACAATACGGATCGTAACCGTACATCGCCTTTTGCATTTACAGGAAACAAATTTGAATTCCGCGCTGTGGGTTCTTCGGCAAACAGCAGCGGGGCAATGGGTGTTCTCAATGTGATTGTGGCAAACCAGTTAAAAGAATTCCGCAAAGCGGTGGATGCTTTAATAGATAAAGGACAGAAGAAAGACGATGCTATTTTGCAGGTGCTGCGTAAATATATTGTGGATTCCAAAAGCATTCGTTTTGAAGGCAACGGTTACAGCGATGAGTGGGTGAAAGAAGCGAAGAAGCGCGGTCTTTCAAACATCACTACTTCTCCTCCTGCAATGGATGCAATGGTTTCTAAAAAATCGAAAAAGGTGTTTGTTGACAATAATATTTTCAGCGAGCGCGAAGCGGACGCACGTCATGAAATCCTTTTGGAAACATACACTAAAAAAATCCAGATTGAATCGCGGGTCATGGGCGACCTGGCAATAAATCATATTATTCCTGTTGCCATCCGTTACCAGAAGCTGCTGGTTGAAAATGTGGAAGGCATGAAAGACATAGGGCTTAAAGCCGATGCATGGCAAACGCAATTGGATATTATCACCGAAATTTCGGAGCATATTAACGTCATAAAAAAGAATACGGATGCGATGACGGAAGCCCGCAAAAAGGCAAACAAGATTGAACATGCGCGCGAAAAAGCGATTGCTTATTGCGATAAAGTGCGCCCTTATTTTGATACCATCCGCTATCATGTTGACAAGCTGGAGCTGATTGTGGATGATGAAATGTGGACGATGCCGAAGTACAGGGAAATGGTTTCGATAAAATAATTTTCAGTTTTACTTCTGATCAAATTTACTCACCACGTAATTTGTTTTTTTATCCAGACCACCGAGGAGGATAGTGTCAATAGGATGCGGTTGGATATTATCAATATCTGAATTTAAAAGAACCTGCAGCATTTTCTTTTTTAAAAATTCTCTTCTTTTAATTTTTATCCGGGCAATTTCTTCCAGCTCCTTAGGCGTTGTGTTTTGAAATTCCTGCGGGAGGTAATGGCGGCTGAGCTTTCCGGGATCTAAAGAAGTTGTTTTGAGAAGGGTTACCAGGTCCCATTGGCGGCATTGATCTTCAAAGTAAGAGGAGAATTTGTAAGAGCAGCGTTCATAAAAAAATTGCTCATTCATCTTTTTTGAATTTTCATCTGCAGCAACCATGAGGTCGAAATGCAGTTTGCCTTCTCTTGTAAAAGGCAGGTAGGTATCGAGCAAATTATTGTTGAGTTCCGCGAGGAGCAATGCATCGCGCGAAAATTTTTTCAGCGGTGTCCTGCCGGTTATTTGAAAGGTGTAAAAATCGCCACCGGTGGTTTCTGAAATATGCTGCCACACAGGCAGGTATTTTACACTGACTGCACCGAACGTGCAATACACGGCATGAACGGGAATATTTTCTTTTGCAGCAGTTTCGCAGGCTTTAAGGTGATCGTAACCGCACATTTTCGGATTGCTGTTTCCGAAAAGATAGATCATCTTTTTGGTGGCGGCATCTTTGCTCCAATGCAAATCTTTTAAAGCAGCATAAAGGGCGCTGCCGTCACACTGGTCGCCTTTTTCGATGTTGGCTTTGAGAAGAAATAAATAATAGGAAAGCAAATCGTAGTCTCCGGTAATGTCACATAAAACTTTTACATAATGGTTTTCGGCTCCGAAGCTGGGGCGCGCAAATGCAACGACCCCGATGCGCAAATCAGTTTGAGGAAAATCTTTTCGCGCTTTATTAATAAATTGCCATAAATGGTCGCGGATATCATGGAGCAAACCATTGGTGCTGGCGCTGAGGTCAAGGCAAAGAACTATTTCGGTTTTTTGCTTTACTCCATTTTCAATTGGTGAAAATGCAAAACCGGATACAATAATTGCAAAAAGCAGAATTCGTCTTATTTTCTTCGATGGCAGGCTCATCATAAATACGTGCTTATATCCAAGATATTCTGCAATTGAGACGGGAATTTCGCTTTTTCAAGTAAACATTACAGGCTGAATTTGTGGTTTTAAACCTTAAAACCCCCTTTTTATTAATATTTATTTATTCTGATTGTTAAATAGAAAATAATTTTTTCCTTTGCTTATTGCCAAGTTATATTATATTTGCTGCCAATTATAAAAAATTGATAAACCATTCCTATGAACAAGATTAAATACGTATTTATTTGCATTCTGTCATTTTCACTGCTGGTAAACTGCACTCAGCCTGCATTTTCACAAAAAAAAGACTCAAAACCAAAGAGCAAAACCCAGAAAGCGGATGAACTTTTCGACCGGGCTCAATACAATTCTGCCATGGAGCAGTACAAGAAAAAATATGTGAAACAGAGCGGCACAGACCAGGGGGTAACGGCCTTTAAGATCGGTGAGTGCTACCGCATGATGAGCGATCCGAGAAACGCAGCCGACTGGTATGATAAAGCAGGCAAGGGGGGAAATAAAGACCCGCAATTGCTGCTGAATTGGGCAGACGCACTGAAAATGAGTGGCAAATATGATGAGGCTGTAGCCAAATACAATGAATACAAAACAGCAAAACCCGATGATCCGAAAGGCGACCTGGGAGTAACTTCCAGCCAGATGGCGCAGGAATGGAAAGATAAGCCCACACGTTTTACAGTTGAAAATGTGAGTGCCCTCAATACTAAATATTATGACTTTGCCACTTCAAAATATCCTAACGATACCAACCAGATATTTTTAACGTCTTCGCGTGAAGAATCAATGGGAAGCGGCAATGATGCATGGTATGGCCAGAAATTTTATGATCTCTTTACCGCTTCGCGTGATAATAATGGAAAATGGAGCACCCCGGTCCCGGTGCCCGCACCTGTCAATTCAGATGCAAGCGATGGCGCTGCTACTCTTGACAGCAAAGGAACAACGATGTATTTTACAAGGTGCCAATCGGTAGATAAGAAGAATGGATTCTGTAAAATTTTTAAATCAACATTAAGCGGTTCAACATGGGGCACACCTGAATCATTACCGTTTAACTCTGATGATTACAATACCGGCCAGCCCAGCATATCTGCTGATGGTTCCACACTTTATTTTTCATCCGACATGTCAAGCGGCATGGGCGGACACGATATTTACATGAGCAAATGGGATGCTGCAACAAATGCATGGGGATCACCGGTAAATTTAGGCCAGGGCATTAACACTTCAGGCGAAGAAATGTTTCCTTATATTCATGAAAACGGAAAACTTTATTTTTCGTCCAATGGGTTGGCGGGCATGGGAGGTTTGGATATGTTCTCGGCTTCAAATGATGGAGGTGCATGGGGAAATGTGACCAATCTTAAATCACCCATCAATTCATCAGGAGATGATTTCGGAATCATGTTTAATTCACCAACGACAGGTTTCTTTTCTTCCAACCGTGAAGGCGGTGCGGGAAGCGATGATATTTATTCATTCATAATGCCGCCACCAAACTTCTCCGTTGCGGGAAGAGTGTATGATACGGATACCAAAGAAAGCATTTCCGGTGCAACGGTAGAGTTATTCGGAAGCGATGGAACTTCACTGAGCGTGAAAACGGAAGCGGCCGGTACTTACAAATACATGCTGAAACCCGGGGTGAAATATAAAGTTTCAGCTTCTTACACCGGTTACCTGACAAAATTTGCGGAGGTATCCACAGTTGGAATTGATGAGTCAAAAGACTTTGAAGCTAACTTCGATTTCCCGCTCAAATCCACAGCAAAACCAATTACGCTGCCTGAAATTTTCTATGATCTTGACAAAGCAACATTGCGTCCCGAATCAAAGAAAGCATTGGATGGCCTGATTTTAACGCTTAACGAAAATCCGACTATTACTGTAAAAATTATTGCCAACACTGACTTCCGCGCAAGCGATGCATACAACTTGTCCTTGTCAGACAGACGTGCTAAATCAGTTTCAGATTACCTTGCGAAGAATGGAATTGATAAAGAAAGATTGAGTTCAGAAGGACGGGGCGAAAAATCACCTAAAGAGGTTGAAAATGATGAAGAATATCTGCCATTCAAAACAGGCGATAAGCTTACGGAAGATTTCATCAACGGCTTAAAGACAAAAGCGGAGAAAGAAAAAGCACATCAATATAACCGCAGAACTGAATTTGAAGTATTACGGACCGATTACGTCCCCAAACAATAGTAAGATTTTAAACAGTTTGCGTAAGACTCCTCTGCTAACCCCAGGGGAGTTTTTTATTTTATAAAATCCAACTTTCGGAAAGTTTTAAAACTTTCCGAAAGTTACCATCTGTATTTTTACTTTCGCAAATATTATTTTTAGAATGACTGATTCCCGGTACAAATTACGAGGTGTATCCTCTCAAAAGGAGGATGTCCATGCTGCAATTAAAAAAATTGACAAAGGGCTTTTTCCCAAAGCATTCTGCAAAATAGTTCCTGATTATTTATGTGGTGATCCTGAATATTGCAATATCATGCATGCAGATGGTGCAGGGACAAAATCTTCTTTAGCTTATGCCTACTGGAAAGAAACGGGAGATATTTCTGTCTGGAAAGGAATAGCGCAGGATGCACTGGTAATGAACCTGGATGATTTGCTTTGCGCAGGCGCAATTGATAATATTTTATTGTCATCCACAATCGGGCGAAATAAAAATTTAATTCCGGGAGAAGTTATTGCAGCAATTATTAACGGGACAGAAGAATTAGTTTCTCAATTAAAAAAACATGGAATTAATATTCACACAACAGGTGGTGAAACTGCTGATGTGGGAGATTTGGTGAGAACCATAATTGTTGATTCCACTGTTACCTGCAGAATGAAACGCGTTGAGGTGATTGATAATAAAAAAATAAAAGATGGCGATGTTATTGTCGGCCTTGCATCGTTTGGAAAAGCGAAATACGAAAACGAATACAACAGCGGCATCGGAAGCAACGGATTGACTTCAGCAAGGCATGATGTGTTTTCAAAATACCTTGCAAAAAAATATCCGGAAACATTTGATAATTCTATTCCGGAAAAATTAGTTTATGCTGGTTCAAAAAAATTAACCGGGAAGCTGAACATTGGAATTTGGAATTTGGAATTTGGAAAATTGGTTTTATCTCCTACAAGAACTTATGCTCCTGTCATAAAAATGATTTTTGCAAAACATCGCAAACACATTCACGGAATGATTCATTGCAGCGGTGGCGGTCAAACAAAGGTTTTACATTTCATTGATAATCTGCACATCATTAAAGATAATTTGTTTCCTGTTCCTCCTGTTTTTGAACTGATACAAAAAGAATCAGGAACAGATTGGATGGAAATGTACAGAGTATTCAACATGGGACACCGGATGGAAATTTATTGTTCACCTGAACATGCTGATGAATTAATTTCAATTTCAAAATCTTTTAAAGTGGATGCAAGAGTTATTGGAAGAGTAGAAAAATCAAAAAAGAAAAAACTCACTATTGAAAGCGAAAAAGGTAAATTTGTTTATTGATTTTTCCTCATTTCATCTAAACCTGCCGTGCTCAAAAACGCGACAGGTTTTGTTGTTAAATTTGCAAACCAATTTTAAAAAATGCTCGAAAAATTAGAAGCCATAAAACAACGTTTTGAAGAAATCGAAATGCAGCTCAGCAGCCCTGAGATTATTTCGGATATGAAACGTTTTACGGCTTTGAATAAAACGTACAGGGAACTGGAGGAGGTTGTTGAGGCGTATAAAGAATATAAAAATGTGCTGAGCAACATTGATCATTCACGCGAAGTGCTTTCGAAAGAAAAAGACGAAGAATTCCGGCAAATGGCAAAAGCGGATGTAGATGAGCTGGAAGAAAAAAAACAGAAGCTGGAAGAGCATATAAGGTTTTTGTTAATTCCTAAAGACCCTGAGGATGATCGAAAAGCCATCGTTGAAATACGCGCAGGGACAGGAGGAGATGAGGCGAGTATTTTTGCGGGAGATTTATACCGCATGTACACACGTTACTGTGACAGGCGCGGATGGAAAACTGAACTGGTGGACTATAATGAAGGTAATACAGGAGGCTATAAAGAAATTGTTTTTAATGTAAATGCAGATGCTTCTTATGGAGTATTGAAGTATGAGTCAGGTGTGCATCGTGTGCAGCGTGTTCCCGAAACTGAAACTATGGGCCGGGTACATACTTCAGCAGCTACTGTTGTAGTATTACCCGAAGCGGATGAAGTGGATGTGCAGATTAATCCTGCGGATCTTGAAGTTAAAACTTCCCGTTCAAGCGGGGCGGGCGGACAAAATGTGAACAAGGTCGAAACAAAAGTGCAGCTGACACACAAGCCAACAGGCATAGTAGTAACATGCCAGGTAGAACGTTCACAGCATGGAAACAGGGCGATAGCATTGAAAATGCTTGCCACAAAACTTTATGAAATCGAATTGCAGAAACACAATGCAGGAATTGCTAAAAGAAGAAAGACTATGGTTTCTACCGGTGACCGCTCAGCAAAAATACGGACATATAATTATGCGCAAAGCCGCATAACGGATCATCGCATTGGTTTGTCCATGCATAATCTTCCGGCATTTATGAATGGAGACATCCAGGAATTTATTGATGCTTTGCAGATGGCTGAAAATGCAGAGAAGATGAAAGAGGCGAGTATTGTATAAAAGGTTTCAAGTTTAAATGACAAGAGCAGAACTTTTTAATCAGATAAAAAAAAAGAAATCCTATCTCTGTGTCGGATTGGATGCTGACTTGGAAAAAATTCCCAAGCATCTTTTGAAAACAGATGACCCGGTTTTTGAATTTAATAAACAGATCATTGACGCAACAAAAGATTTTTGCTTGGCTTATAAACCCAACATTGCTTTTTATGAATGTCTTGGTGTGAAAGGCTGGCAGAGTTTGGAAAAAACGCTGAATTACATTCCTGAAGATATTTTTACAATTGCAGATGCCAAGCGTGGCGACATTGGCAATACTTCAAAGATGTATGCAAAAACTTTTTTTGAAAAATATGACTTCGATGCGATCACTGTTACACCTTATATGGGAAGTGATTCTGTGAAACCATTTCTGGAATACAAAAATAAATGGGCAATTGTTTTGGCTCTTACTTCAAACGAAGGGGCTCAAGATTTTCAGAAGTCAGAAGTCATCCCGATAGTTATCGGGAAGGAGCCGGAAGTGAGACAATTGTTTGAAAAAGTTTTGCATACATCACAAAATTGGGGTACAAACGAAAACATGATGTATGTAATCGGTGCCACACAATCAGAAATGTTTAAGCAGGTTCGTAAAATTGTTCCTGATCATTTTCTTTTAGTTCCGGGGGTGGGTGCGCAGGGAGGAGATTTGAAAGAAGTTTCCAAACATGGAATGAATAAAGAATGCGGGTTGCTTGTGAATGTTTCACGGAATATTATTTATGCAGGCAATGGAGAAAATTTTGCGGAGAAAGCAAAAGAGGAAGCAATAAAGATTCAATCAGAAATGAACCGGCTTTT
>DATEMK010000025.1:0-6852 GCA_035275625.1 Bacteroidia bacterium | reverse complement strand
GTCCGCCTGAGGCGGACAGCCTTCGGAATTTATTTTCGTTTAAATTACGCGGCAATCTGCGAAATCATATTGGAATAAATGCTTGTGCCGATATTGTTATTGGCTTTCACCTTAAAAAAATAGCGTGTGCCGTTAACGAGTTTTCCACCAGCAGCCTGCGGGCAGTTGTATTGGCAATAGAAACCCAGCTGCTTTCAATATCGGGGGTTGTAGACATTAATACTTCAAAACGGGTTGCGTGCACAAAGTCCTTTGGATAAAATATGAACTGCCGAATATTTCTATAGAGGTGCTGAATATTCTTATATTTGGGAAATATTCGGCAGGTTTTTAAGGAAAACCTGCTGATATTTCATTGATATGCGCAATGCTAACGCTCCGATTGAACTGTAATGCTAACTTGATTATTCCGGAGACAGTATCAATTTCAAAGAGGATTATTATTTTTCTGGACGATGGCCGTTATATGTTGAAACAAAAGCAAGCACATCCAAACTTCCCAATAAATTTTATTTTGATAAAACGAATCTAATGTTGTTGATTACTGAAAATAATGAATACCTAAATGTTGGAGACAAAAATGCTGGAGACAAATGGTTTGAATTATTGAAGCAAATAGATAAACTTAATTTAATTGCAAAGATGACAGGTAAAACAATAAAAGAAGATGATGTAAAGTTGCCAGAACCAAAACCATTATCAGAATCTGATTCGCTTGAATTACAAAAGGCAAAAGAACAATTTGACAAATTGATGAAAGAAGATTCTTTACAGCATTGAATAATACCTGGAAGCACTGCGTTCGGGCGGGTAAACCCTTCTTTCTTTTACTTCTGGTATTACACAGGGCTGGCTCATCCGCCTCAGGCGGATGCCCTCCCTTCTTCGTTATCAGCCATTTTAACGCTCCGAATAAACAGTATTGCTAATTCAAACAGGACTACCATGAAAAAAATTCAATCTCTTTTAATTTTATCTATTCTCGTTACAGCTAAAATTCAAGCGCAAATTGTTTATTCACCTAATACGTATTATTTAATTCCCCCCACGAGCGGTTGCAATGGAATCTGGGCAGTTCAATATCCGCCAAATTGCATCGCAACCACTTCTATAATTAATCCATTTGGTTGTGCAACTATAAATCATTTTAATGGAGATACATTGTTTTTCGACCTTTGCTCAATTCCCTGTGAATTTTTGGTTGTTAATGATTCAGGAATTATTTGTATGAATTGTTTGGTTTTTCAGCAAACAACAAACGTTATTGAAAATCCTGCAAATGTTGGAAACGTAACAGTTTATCCAAATCCTTTCAATGACAAAATAGAAGTTGGTAATGAAAATAATATACAATCAGAAATAATTTTGTTCGACATCACCTCAAGAAAAATGTTGCAGCAGAAATTTATAAATTCTGTTACATTAAACACGGAGCAACTTGCAAAGGGTTTGTATCTTTACGAAGTACGTAGCAAAGATGGATCGTGCAAGAAAGGAAAAGTTGTGAAAGATTGAAACGGCACATCTTCGCATCGAAAGAAAAACGGCTGATAACATGCAGATTAAAAGAAATAAAAAAAAGAAGGGATTTGAGAGGTAAACGAACAGTAGTGCTTCCCCGCCTGACTGAACGATGTCAGTCGTTCGGGCGGGTAAACCCTTCTTCGTTATCAGCCATTTTAACGCACAGAACAAACAGTGTTGCTAATTCAAACAGTACGGCAATGAAAAAGATTTACAAAATTATTTTTATTCTAATTTACAATTCAACATTTTTAATTTATAATACCTTCTCCCAAACCGCTCCGGGGATTGAGTGGCAGAATACGATCGGGGGGAGCAAAGCTGAATTAATTTCCAGTATTATTCAAACCACCGATGGAGGATATTTTCTTGGAGGTTTCTCCAATTCAGATATTTCCGGTGATAAAACAGAAAACAATGTGGACACAACATTAAATACCTATGATTACTGGGTGGTGAAAACGGATGCAACAGGAAACATTCAATGGCAAAATACTATTGGAGGTGTTAATACAGATGTTATTATGTCTTCCAGGCAAACTTCCGATAAAGGCTATATATTAGGCGGAAGGTCAGATTCAAATATATCAGGAGATAAAACTGAAAACAGCAATGGCGGGTTTGATTACTGGATTGTAAAGATTGATTCCATGGGAAACGTACAATGGCAAAATACCATTGGTGGTAATGGAGACGAATACTTTTTTGACTTAAAAGAAACTACCGATGGAGGATATATTTTGGGCGGGTCCTCCATTTCAGACATTTCAGGCGATAAAACCGAAAACCACCTCGGACAATACGATTATTGGATTGTAAAAACCGACAGCTTAGGAAATATTCAATGGCAAAACACAATTGGAGGCAGCAAAAATGA
Organism: Bacteroidia bacterium; assembly: GCA_035275625.1. Taxonomy (GTDB): domain Bacteria; phylum Bacteroidota; class Bacteroidia; order AKYH767-A; family OLB10; genus DATEMK01. Next base: position 4,451 of record DATEMK010000025.1, on the reverse strand, counting down.
TAATTTAACATCCATTGAGCAAACCAAAGACGGTGGTTATATTCTTGGCGGATTTTCAGAATCAAATATTTCAGGTGATAAGACGGAAAATAACATGGGCGGACTTTATACTAATGACTACTGGGTTGTAAAAACCGATAGTCTTGGTAATATACAATGGCAAAATACCATAGGTGGCAGTTATTACGATTTGCTTTTTTCCATTGAACAAACAACAGATAAGGGCTTTATTCTTGCCGGTGAATCGGTCTCTGGCGCATCGGGCGATAAAACAGAAAACAATTGGGATTCAACCGAACAAACTGGTGATTACTGGCTGGTAAAAACCGACAGCCTGGGTAATATACAATGGCAAAACACCATTGGCGGAAGCGATGATGATATTGCTTTGTCTGCACACCAAACGGCAGATGGCGGATATGTTATTGCCGGTCCTTCGGTGTCTGATATTTCAGGCGATAAAACTGAAAATAATTTGGGAGCTCCGGCAACTTTTGATTATTGGATAGTGAAAACCGATTCAGCAGGAAATGTTCAATGGGATAATACCATCGGAGGTGCCGGCAATGACCAGCTTGGTGGCGTTCAGCAAACTAACGATGGAGGCTATATTTTAGGTGGATTTTCCGATTCAAACATTTCAGGTGATAAAACAGAAAATAATGTGGACACAATTTGTATTCCCTTATGTTCTTCTGATTACTGGATCGTCAAACTCGGTCCCGATACCATCACCGGCATTCCCACTCATCACTCATCACTCATAACTCATAACTTCTCCCCTAATCCTCTCACCACCCAAAGTAAACTAACATTTAAAAATCCCAACAAAGAAAAATATCTTTTCATCCTTTACGACATCACCGGTCGTGTAACCGAAACCGTTAGTACCGCAAGCAATGAAATCATTTTAACCAAAGGCAGCAAGCAGCCGGGGGTTTATTTGTTTAATTTGGTAAATGAAAAAACAGGTGAAAGATGGAGTGGGAAAGCTCTTATTACTAATTGAGGCAGCAGAGATTTGCACCGAGAGAAAAACGGCTGATAACATACAGATTAAAAGAAACCTGCCGGCAGGCAGGCAGGTAAAAAAAAGAAGGGCTTTGATAGGTAAACAAAGAGTTGAGCATCTAATTCACCCCGTTGGACATTCGTCCTACGGGGTAAACAGTGCAGGTAAACGAATCCGCCTAAGGCGGATGCTTCTAATCCCTTCTTTTTTTTACTTCTCTTTGCACACAAGCTGGCTCATACAGCCACTGGCTGTATGCCCTCTCTTCTTCGTTATCCGTAATTTTTTGTCGCCATGAATAAACTGTGTTGCTTAATTGTAATGTTTATCACTTGCGGAGTTTGCAAGGCGCAAAATCTTGTCCAGAATCCGAGCTTTGAAGATACCGTTAGTTGCCCAATAGGACCAGACGAAATGGATAAATCTGTCGGATGGAGCAGTTATTCCTATTCACCTGACTACATGCATTCATGTTCGATGCCTGGCAGTGTGTCCGTTCCAGATAATTGGGGTGGATATCAACAAGCAGCAACGGGAAATGCATATGGCGCTTTAGCAGGTTTTGGAAGTGGATGGATAGGCCCAAATGTTCGAGAGTTTATTGGCGGACACCTTTTGCAGCCCCTGTCCATCGGAACTAAATATTATGTTTCATTTAAAATAAGTTTGACAATTAACAGCGGCATACTGGCTAACTGTGCTTGTAATAAAATGGGAGCAATGTTTTCTACCGTTACTTATGATGTCTTTAATCCTGCTCAAGTAACGAATAGTCCACCCATTTATTCGGATTCTCTAATTACTGATTCTGTAAATTGGACAAGGATTTCAGGTTCTTTCATTGCCGATTCTTCTTACCAATATATCATCATTGGAAATTTTTTTTCTAACAACAATACCGATACTCTTGTCATTGATGATTTTGACGGCTCTCATTTATGTTACGGAGCATACTACTACCTTGATGATGTTTGCGTTTCTACTGATTCATTAAATTGTAATTCGCCAACAGGACTTCAACAGATTAAACAAATTGCGGGATTAAGTTTATTTCCAAATCCATTTTCAGATAAATTAAATATCACAATAAAACGAAACGAGCTTGTTGAAATAAGTTTGTTTGATGTTACTTCAAGAAAAATATTCAATCAAACATTCACAAATTCAATTTCAATAAACACAGAACAGCTTGCAAAAGGTATTTATCTTTACGAAGTGAGAAACAAAAACGGGGTAATTAAGAAGGGGAAGGTAGTGAAAAATTAATGCGACAGAGTTTCATAGCGGGATCCCTTCTTCGTTATCAGCCATTTTAACGCTGCGAACGAACATTGTTACTAATTCAAAAAGTCAAGCCATGAAAAAAATAATTTGCTTAATCATTATGTTTATTGCTTGTGGGATTTGTAGCGGACAAAATTTAGTCCCGAATCCGAGTTTCGAAGATACGATTTCATGCCCTGGGGGACCAACTCAAATTTACAATAGTGTTGGCTGGAGCAGTTACAGAGAATCACCTGATTACATGAATTCCTGTACAACTGGTATGATGTCTGTTCCAAATAATTGGGGTGGTTACCAGCCTGCTGCAACTGGTAATGCTTATTGTGCAATAAGTTCGTATAGAAGTGCAAGCGCTTTTAGGGAATATATTGGTGGAATGCTTTCTAATCCACTCTCAATAGGCACAAAATACTTTGTCTCATTAAAGACTGCATTGAGTATTGATACGTTATTTGGTTCAAACTGTGCAGCAAATAAAATGGGTGTTATGTTTTCTACCATTCCCTATAGTTATTTCAATCCTGCTCCAATAACAAATAATCCCCAATTTTATAGTGATTCTATTATTACCGACACACTTAATTGGACATTGGTTTCGGGTTCATTTATTGCAGATTCAGCATATAATTATATCATCATTGGTAATTTTTTTAATAACAATTTAACCGATACTATAATAATGGCAAATGGGTCTTTGGAACTAACCTATTATTATATTGATGATGTTTGTGTCTCAATGGATTCTTTAACTTGTAATGCAACAGTGGGAATTAATGAAATAGATAAGAAAGAAGAGTTGATTTCCTTTCCAAATCCTTTTTCAGATAAAATAAATATCACAGCAAAAAGAAACGAGCAACTTGAAGTAAGTTTATATGATGTTACTTCAAGAAGAATATTTAAACAATCATTTACAAACTCAACTTCAATAAATACTGAACAACTTGCAAAGGGAGTGTATCTTTACGAGGTGAGAAATAAAAATGGTGTGATTAAGAAAGGAAAGGTTGTGAAACCTGCCTGCCGGTAGGCAGGGAGTGAGAGAGTAAACTACGGATAACGTTCAGATTGGGCGGACCCCTCCCTTCTTCGTTATCGGCAATTTTTAACCTCATAGCAAATAAAAATAGTAATGTTAAAATCTTAAAATCTTAAAAACTTAAAATCATGAAAAAATATTTACTTATCGGCACACTGCTATTTATAACAGCAAATATCTCGCATGCGCAATATGCCTGGTATCAAAAAACAAATGTTGGTGGTGTAAATCGTCAAAGTGCTGTTGGATTCTCCGCAGGTCAGATGGGTTATATCGGCACTGGCAGAAACCTTGAAACACAAACTGTGCTGCAGGATTTTTGGCGTTATGACCCTGTAAATGATTCCTGGACTCAAGTAGCCGACTTTGGAGGAACTGCACGGTATGCAGCATCCTGTTTTGTTATAAATGACACTGCTTATGTGGGCTGCGGAAGCGACAATATGGTGTTTCATTTTGTAAAAGATTTTTGGAAATACAACCAGGGAACCAACACCTGGACCCAGGTTGCCGATTTTGGAGGCAATCCAAGATATTCTGCATCTGCATTTGCTATCGGTACAAATGGTTATATGGGCACAGGCTTTGACGCGGTTACACCCTGGTACGATGATTTTTGGGAATATAATTCACTGACAGATACCTGGGCGCAGAAAGCAAACTTTATTGGGGGCGCACGTCAGCAGGGAGTTGGATTTGCAATAGGCAGTTACGGTTACCTGGGAACAGGCTGGAGCGGTAGTACTGTTGCGGGCTTTTATAAATACGACCCTTCTAACGATACATGGTCGCAAATTGCCGATTTACCTACTCCGGGCACCAGCATGACCTGTTTCGTTTTAATGAATGAAGGATATGTTGGAACCGGTTCAGTAACATATCCTGCAGTTAATTTATTAAACCAGTTTTGGCGCTATACCCCATCGGCAAATACATGGACGCCTATTGCCGATTGCAGCCCTACACCAAGATTTAATGCTGTGGCATTTACAATTGATTCTGCGGGTTATTGCGGCACAGGTGGATTTTTAGATTTCAATAATCATGATACAGTGGATTTTTGGAAATATGCACCTTCCGGAGTAGGAGTTAATGATTTTACAAAAGAAGAATTAA
>DATEMK010000024.1:0-4958 GCA_035275625.1 Bacteroidia bacterium | reverse complement strand
AAAAATAAATTCCTTTTGAAAAACCGGAAATGTCAATTGTGGTTTGAGCGTGGAGTTCAGGAATGTGAAGCGTGAAAAGTTCTCTTCCGAATAAATCAAGAATTGACAGATCTGTATTGCCGGTTAGCGGTTGCAATGATTGTATAGTAATCTGATCCGTTGCAGGACTTGGAAAAAATTTAAACAAACTGCCGGTGGCTGCCGGCTCACCTATTCCAACAGGCATTACAATTTCTGTCAAAGCAGGTTTGGTCCAAACGGGCTGGTTATAGTCAAAATAAATTGCAGCTTTATTCCAAACGTTGCTTCCGGCTGTAACCGTGCTGTTTGGCTTTATGCGAAAACGAACAAAGCCATGGCTGGCAGGTTCGTTTGCTCCGCTGTCAGGAAGAATGATATTGTTATAGTCAAATTCAAGCAACCGGGAGCTGGCGTGATAAGTAATTTGAACAGGATGGGAGGAGGCAGCAAATTCAAAACTTCCCATATTCAATTTCTGGATGATGTTGTCAGCGATTTTAATTGTAAATGCTGTATCGGTTCCTGTGTTCTGGAAACGGATGGTATAATCAAGAAATGGCGGGTTGCTCAGCTCGGTGGTATAAATAGTATCCCGGTTAACGGTCTTGTCATTAGGATCATAAGAACTCGTGATGGTATTGTTGCAGGAGCTGTAGTTATCAGCAGCGTTCGCGTCTCCTGCTACAGGCTCGATTGTGGCGGAGGACAGGATCGTTGCACCGGCAGGCGCTGCAACGTCAACGTGCATATAGATAATAATGCCCTGCTGCCAGTAAGGCGACAGGCTGGCAAAATTCCATATAGCAGAATCCGGTGACAGGTATGACGGAGCAAGGGATGCCGAATCAAAAATTAAATATTGGCTATGCTGAAAAACAATATTTCCGTTAAGGATGGTTGTTCCCACATTTTTATAGCTGATATGGTAGCCGCAATTGAAGCCGGGCTCAAAGCCGTAAACCGGAGTAAGCGTGACGGCAAGGTCATTATAAACACCGGCTGGCTGAAAAGCAAAATCATTTAATGAATCTTCCTGGTTAATACCCGGAAAATAAACAGAATGGCTTGCCGGAGCCGGGTTGTAGTAATTGAATGGTGCTGTGGTGGCAATAAAGTTTCCTGAGTCGAGCACGGAGAGTTCATACATCCCGGAGGAGTAAGTATAGGCATTTCTTGCCGTGTTTGATTCAACAATTTTATAGGTGCTGACGGGGGCATCGGTGGAATCAGCCTGGTTGTTTGAATTTAAGTCAATATAAGCATTGCCTGTTACCAGGTTATAATTATCGGTGAGCTTTAAAATCCAGCAATCTAAACTTGAATGGTTGCCTGATACATCAATATTGTTGGAGTGGGTTATTCCTCCCACCATTATTTTGTTATCATGAATAGTTATTACGGAAGCCGCCAGGTCGTCATATTCTCCTCCGAAAGTTTTCTGCCATAAAGGAGTTCCGCTGCTGTCCAGTTTGCACACGAAGTAATCTTTTTGGCCCCTGTTAAGAGGAACCAGGCTATCGGCCGAGGAGCTTCTTCCAACAACAAGGAACCCGCCATCGCTGGTCTGGAAACCGTTTTGCAACTGATCGAAACCTGTTCCACCGAGTGTTTTTTGCCAGATGATGTTTCCTGCCGAATCAAGCCTCACGACCCATCCATCCCAGTCACCATGGTTGCCTGTCACATCCATGTTATTGGAATTGGTAGAACCAAAAACGGCATACCCGCCATCGTTACACTTAATAATGTGAGTAGCCCAATCATAAACCGATCCTCCAAGACAATTCTGCCATTGTATATTACCGGCTGTATCCAGTTTTGAAATCAGAATATCTTCCTGGCCATGAAAGTTGGGCAGATTAAAACTAAATGAATAACCACAGACTACAAATCCGCCATCATCGGCCTGGACGGCACTCCATGAGTATTCTATTCCCGTACCCCCGAGCGATTTGTCCCAGAGGATATTTCCGGCACTGTCTAACCGGGCGCACCAGATATCAGGATCACCCGGAAGTCCAAAATGAACACTTACGTCATGATCCGCAGAACGGGAATCGCCTGTGAAAAAATATCCGCCATCTGAAGTTTGAAAAATTTCGTTTCCGATTTCGTCATTAGAGCCTCCGTAATTTTTCTGCCACTGGAGGGTACCCGCACTGTCTATTTTGACTACCCAGGTATCCATGAGGCCATAATTAGCCGTTGCGTCACCATCAACAGACCATGAATTGCCGGTTAATACATATCCACCATCACTGGTGCTGCTAACAGAGCCGCTCCCCTCTGCATCCGTTCCGCCATAGCATTTTTGCCATAGTATGTTTCCTGAAGCGTTAATTTTAACTAACCAGATATCGGTGTTTCCATGATTGCCGGTTACGTCTCCATCATTTGAATAGGTAGTTCCTATTAATAAAAAGCAACCGTCAGCAGTGGGATACAGGCGGGTAAAATTATCCTGCGATGAGCCTCCAAAGCATTTCTGCCATTCTATGACCTGCGCGGGGCTGCTGCTGATTAACAGCCCGCATTGAGCGAGGATAAGGAGGAGAAGTTTTTTCACCAGGGCTTATTTGATGTAAATGTATAATAAAAAGCGGAAGGGTTTTTATTTGAAAGAACAAAAAAACACTCCTGATTTCTGATATGCCACGAATTACACAAATTAACACCAATAGTTAATTAGTGCAAATCAGTGTAATTAGTGGCAAAAAAAACGCTCCTGATTACCCGGGAGCGTTTTTGAAAAGGGACGCAGCAGATAATATTTCAGTGAAGTGAAATGAATGATCAGAATGGAGAATGGTTTATTTGTTTGTTATAATAATAAGGAGTACTTTCGATGTGGGAAAATTGTCTGAACAATGATTAAACGGATTATCAGGATTGTTTTGATTTTTGTTAGCGGGTTGGTTTTTTGTGATTGTTATTCGCAGAATCCTTTGGTGAAGCAGTGGGATAAAAGATTTGGGGGTTCGAGAAATGATTTCCTGACATGCTTTCAACAAACAAATGATGGTGGGTATATTCTTGGAGGGTATTCAAATTCTGTTATCAGTGGAGATAAAACCCAAACAAAATGGGGCATATATGATTATTGGATTATAAAAATAGATTCATCAGGTAATAAGGAGTGGGATAAAGATTTTAAAGCAAATGACTCCGATTACCTTTATGCTTTAAAACAAACATCTGACGGAGGATACATTATTGGAGGATACTCAAGATCTGGAATTGGAGGAACTAAAACACAAGATACATGGGGCAGTTATGATTACTGGGTCATCAAAACAGATTCACTTGGACAAAAGCAATGGGATAAGGATTTCGGAGGAAATAATATTGATCAACTTTATTCCGTGCAACAAACTTTTGATGGAGGATATATTTTAGGTGGGAGATCTTATTCAGGAATAAGCGGAGATAAGACACAATCCAATTGGGGCTACTATGACTTTTGGATGGTTAAAATTGATTCGTTTGGAAATAAACAATGGGATAAAGATTTTGGAGGAACAAGTGAGGACTGGCTTTATTCTTTACAACAAACTTCTGACGGTGGATATATTCTCGGTGGATGGTCTAATTCAGGGATCAGCGGAGATAAGACAGAGGATAATTGGGATACTATTCCATATGGCAGAGATTATTGGATAGTAAAAACTGATTCACTTGGCAATAAACTGTGGGATAAAGATTTCGGTGGAACAAATAATGAAAAGCTTTTTTCTTTGCAACAAACTGTTGACAAAGGATATATACTCGGAGGATATTCTCTTTCTGGAATCAGTGGAGACAAAACTCAGGCTAACTGGGGCGATTATGATTACTGGATTGTGAAAATTGATTCTGTTGGCAATAAGCAATGGGACAAAGATTTCGGAGGAACGAATAATGAGGATGATTTCGGAATGATCAGCCAAACTGATGATGGTGGATATTTAATGTCCGGTACTTCATTTTCTCATATAAGCGGAGACAAGACAGAAAATAATCTTGGAATGGAACAAACCTGGGTAATAAAAACAGATTCATTAGGTAATAAGCAGTGGGATAAGACACTTCATAATAATTCAGTTCTTCATCTTAATTCGGGTTTTACTATTCAAACAAAAGACGGATGCTATGCCATGACAAACTATAATGATGGAGGGATTGGAGGAGACAGATCCCAACCAAATTGGGATACTGTTTGTCTTCCTGCATGCAAATATGACTATTGGATTATTAAATTTTGTGATACTACTTTAACTATAGCAATTCCCAATCTTCAATCATCACTATTCAATCTTCAATTATTTCCCAACCCCGCCACCGGCAGCGTCCATCTCACCCTGCCTGTCCGGCAGGCAGGCATCAACACAAAACATAACGCACCGCTGGAGTGTGAAATAATAAATATAATGGGGGAAAAAGTTTATAAATTCCAAATTCCTCCCTCCTCTGGAGGGGCCAATCTTCAAACCAGACTGGATGTTTCATTTCTGGCAAAAGGGATTTATTTGGTGAGGGTGGGAGATGGTGAACGGTGGGAGAACAGGAAGTTAGTGATAGAATAGCAGTATAAAAGTTTATGGAAAAACAACCTGTTCAATAAGAAGGTGGTGAAGCACTAAAGACCACCTTTCAGAAGGCCAAAAATCATCCAATTTGAGTATTGGAAGTCCCCCGTTTAACAGTACTTTTGATAAGTTAAACATAAACCCATGGAAAAAAAATCCTTGCAAATTAAACTTCTGGCTGCCTGCCTGCAGGGATTAAAAAGGATTGTTTTGGTTCTTGTTTGGGGATTGGTTTTTTGTGATTTAGATGCGCAGAACTTTGAATGGGCAAATAAAGGAGAAGCTATAGGAAATGAACCTTCAATAGCTGTAGATGCATCCGGGAATTCATATATATATGGTTATTTTACCGATACAATCACATTTGGAAGT
>DATEMK010000023.1:0-13965 GCA_035275625.1 Bacteroidia bacterium | reverse complement strand
TCGCTTTGGTTTTTATTTTCTGTTGTTACGTATGTTCTTTTTTTTTGTTACCTTTCAGCTTTTTATTATTGTGTTAAAATGCTGAAAGATTTTTTTTATACTTCGGTTTTGAACCGGGGGTTACGGTTTTTGAAAAATATTTTTTAAGCCAGTTGCCATTATTCATATATAAGGAGTAAAAGGGTGTTGTTTGTTAAAACAAAATCTTTTAGATTTGTTTCCCGATTTCAGAAAATGGAAGTAATAGTTAAGGAATATTTGTATGAAAAAATTATCTCACTGATAGAGGAAGGATATTCTCTTTATGAAATAGCTCATTTGCTGAATGCACATTCGAAACTTATTTTGAAAACTATTGGAAAAAGCGGAGCCCTTTTAAAACTGGAATCAAATAATCGAAATTTTATTTTAGAGATTAATGCCAATTATCCTTCTCCTTTAATGGCGGATATTGAATTCAGAAAGTATAATATTATTACCGGAGCAAAAGGCAAGGTTGTTTTTACTGTTAAATATCCCGATACTTTAACAAGCTGGAAAGAAAAACTTTCGCCTTTGCTAAAAGCAGAGTTAGCAGAAAGAAATGAAAACCGGGCGACTATTTCTGAATATGAAACAAGAGTTGAATCTGTGTCAGAGAAGACAGATGAGGGTGAACTTGCGTTACCACTGCCCGAACTTGAAAAAATAGAAAAGCAGATTATCAGCGATTACCTTGACGGAGTTACGATTCATACTCTTTCTTTAAGACATAAAGTGCGTGAAATCAGTCTGCGGAAACTGATAGAAGACCATGACCTGCCGCTTAAAATAACAAGAAACATGTTGATAGAACGAATAAAAATAATTTATAAGAATGGAGCATCCCGGCAGGAAATTGAAAGGCGGTTTGCTCATCTCGGTGAAAGGCAGGTGGTTCTTATGCTGAAACAAAAATCAAAACCACATGATAAAAAAGAATTTGTTAAAGAGGATGCGCTGCCGGAAAAAGAAAAAAAGAAAATTGAGTTTACAGAAGACATTATTAAGGCGATAATAGAAGAGTACAAAACGGGAGCACCTCCTGATGAAATTGCTAAAAACCGAATGGTTAAGCTGAGCCATGTTTTAAAGCTGCTCAGGGCTTCACGCTGTTATAAATCATATTATCAAAAAGAGATAAAAAATTTAACAGTACGTGATGCAGCCATAGTGGATTACTATAAAAGGGGTTGGAATTTACTAGAGTTAAAATCTGAATTCAATACCAGCGCCTGGAAAATCCAACGGGTACTTGATAAGAATAAATTGAAGCCGGAAGATGAAAATCCGTTTTCTGAAAAAAGAACTAAGGCTGATTTAGCAGTTAATTATTTTAAAAAGGGGAAAAGTATTTTTGATATTGCCGAACTTTTGGAAATGACTGCTGAAAGGGTGGAGTATTTATTGAGGAAGAAGGGCGTTTTAGAAGAGGAAGATTTTATCTGAGGTTTTTTTGAGTGGATTGATTAAAACCTGTCAGGAGAATTCCTACCTGACAGGATGGAGGTTTCAATAAAAAATATTTTTATTTAAAAAGAGGAGTTTGCCCGTTTTGTCACCCACCACCCGGCAGGCAGGAATTCTCCTGCCGGGTTTTGCCAGTTGATTGTATCGATTTCTCTTAAACCCAGCAGGTGCTGCACGACCTGCCGGGTGGTGAGCCGCACTATGAAACTATTCCGTTTCAATCATGCTCTATAATTAATTTCTTGCAGTAACTTTTCTCACCATCAAACACTTTCACAAAATAAATTCCACTTGGAAAATTTTTAAACCTGATTTCTTTTTCTGATTTATTCGAAAGCAGTCCTGAATAAATTGATATACCTAATGCATTGTATATTTCCAATTTGATATTAGTACTTATTCCATCATATAAAACAAATAAATCACCGGAAGATGGATTGGGGTAAACTTGAAAGGAAGTACCGTATTCCGTTTCATTAATGCTACTACTTGTACATAAAGTAGCCGGGATTCCAGTATGACCTTCTGTAAAGCTTACGTTTGACCAGGGTGTGGTTGTAATAAAAGCAGGTATCACAGGGTTTCCCATTTGTGACGGTGGTCTGAAAGAGGTTATTACCGTTCCGTATTCATAGCAACCTCCACTATTTCCAAGACTGTCTGTTTTTACAAGGTAAATGTGGTTATCTCCTGTACCGAAACTTCGACTGTATCCTGTAATTACATAACCTCCGTCACTTGTCTGCTGTGCCGACCAACCATAGTCATCCTGCGAATCCCCGTATGTTCTTGTCCAAAGAGTGTCTCCATTGCTGTTTGTTTTGATAAGTGCAAAATCATAATGGTCACCGCCAACACTTCCAAACGTATAAACATGGCCCCCGATAATAAATCCACCATCAGGAGTTTGCGCCACATACATTCCATGGTCAGAATTCTGTCCGCTGTAACAGCGTGTCCATAATGTATCACCATTTGCATCAGTTCTTACCAGGTAAATATCGGTTTCACCTGGTGTAAATGAGTATGTTTCGCCAACCATGATGTAACCACTGTCGCTTGTCTGGCTCACATAAACTGCGCCTTCACTACTTGCACCACCATAAACTTTTTTCCATTGCACATTCCCATTGGCGTTAGTCTTTATCAGGCAGAAGTCCAAATCTGGCCCGAAATAACGACCGGAAGCTGCAAGTACAAAACCTCCATCGTATGTCTGCTGCACACAACTTACATAATCATGAGCTGTAGAAATTCCAATCACCCTCTGCCATAAAGGAGTGCCCGCTGAATCTGTTTTTACAAGGAAAATATCATCATTTGTATTTCCAACAGAATCTGTTTGTCCCACAAGAATAAAACCGCCATCGCTGGTCTGCCTTGCAAACGAGCTCCAGCTTCCTCCTTCATTAATTAAGTTCTTTGTCCACACCACATTTCCATTTGATGAAAGTTTCAGAAGGAAGAAATCTTTGTTCCCGATAAAGCTGTTGGTTACTCCAAAAAGTATGTAACCACCATCGCTTGTTTGTTCAACTGAATAACAGTGCTGTGTATCACTTCCTGAAAAAGTTTTGGTCCACAGCGTATCACCCCATGCATCGGTTTTCACAACGTAAAGGTCTTCATTACTTTGAGCATTGTAAGCCGTGCCTGCAATAATGTAGCCTCCATCTGTTGTTTGTTGAACTCCGTAAGCAAGCACGTGCGAAGTGCCTGTAATTACTTTTTGAAATTTTATTTGGCAGTCAGCACTATCAACAATACAAAGAGAAATTAAACTATAGAGAAGGATAGTAATTTTTTTCATTTTAATAAGTTTTGAATTTGTTCCGAAAGTTAATTATTAGCACTACAGCCCAAGCATATCCGATAACGAAGAAGGGATTAAAGAAGTAAAAAAAAGAAGGGTTTTAATGCTCTCATGTTCATTTACCTGCCTGCCGGCAGGCAGGCGTTACACTGTTATTTACACCTGTCAGGAGAATTCCTACCTGACAGGACGTGGGTTTCAATATTAGTTGCACAAATTTCTCAGGTAAGGATTTTTGTAAAACGTCAGTTACTCATTTATTACTTAGTTGTTCCGCCAAACCGATTAGAAGTCCTTCGGTTCCGCGAATGTAGCAGAGCCGATACGAGTCCTCGTACTGAACCACTTCACCAACGAGCTGAGCGCCATGTTTGATGAGCCTGGATACCATTTCGTCAATGTCTTCAATGGTGAACATGACGCGCAGATAACCGAGAGAGTTCACAGGCGCAGTCCGGTGATCGGAGATAACAGTCGGGGTGAGAAACCGCGAAAGCTCGAGCCGGCTGTGGCCATCGGGGGTAACCATCATAGCAATCTCAACGGACTGATTACCCAGACCCGTTACACGTCCAGCCCATTCACCTTCAACCATCATTCGTCCTTCAAGCTTCAGCCCTATCTCCGTGAAAAAAGAGATAGCATTATCGAGGGATTCCACAACGATGCTGACATTGTCCATTCGCAGTAATTTGTTTTTTGCCATAGTTCTATCTCAATATAAAGCTTTACTAAATTAAGTTGCGGTGTAAGCGAAATAAAAAAAAAGGAAGGGTTTTAATGCTCTCATGTTTATTTACGCTACTCTGTTTATTTACACCTGTCAGGAGAATTCCACCCACCACCCCGCAGGCAGGAATTCTCCTGCTGGTTTTTGCCAGTTGATTGTCCCCATTTCTCTTAAACCCAGCAGGTGCTACGCGACCTGCCGGGCGGTGAGGAGCACATGCCTACCCGTCAGACGAGGACGAGAGAAGAGTGTGAATGCAATTTATTTTATTTCAATATATTTCTGGCAGGACCAAGTAGATATATTTTCATACTTCAGCCCCAATTTTTTAAATTCTTTCATTAATGCAGAAGTATCCGAAACATAACTCAATTTATCTAATTCATCCATGCTTTCTTTTGCAATTTTTGCATTAAAACTAATAAAGTATATCCCCGGTCTCTCAACTTCACAATAATATGGAACCTCTTCAGTTGAATTTGGTGTAACTTCTATAATACCAGAAGGTGTTAAGGACGAATCTTCCTTACAGTACATTGTGATTGGATCCAAATAAATGTCATTAACAGAAATTGTTCCCCACGAAGAGGAGTTTTTTATTTCTGAAACAACTAATGTGGTATCAAGTGTTGACATGCTAATATACCTAGTACCTTTATTTTCAACATTCACATTAATTATTAATCCAGCATAATAGCTTTTATTTGTTGGATTTGTTCTATTAACATCGATAAAAATATTTAAACTTGGTTTGCCAAGAAATTCTGTCCTTAATAATTCCAATTCAAATTTTGCTCTTTCTATTTGCTTGAGGGATTGAAAAGTAAAAACAGTCCAAATACCACCGGCAATTATTGCAATTGAAACAATAAAATTTTTTATTTTTTCATTATTGCGCCAAACCTTTACAAAAAAAGCTGTCACCTTTTGAATTATAATCATTTATTAAATTTAATGAGTTCACACTCTGTTAAATCCTTGAGAAATATAACTCCCTGGACTTCCGGATTATAATTCTTTGCGCCTTCAATAATGGCTGAAAGTCTATTTTCAAAAGAAAGATCCTTCACGACCGACTTCCCTACGCTTTCAAGGATATTTCCGAAACCTTTTTTATGATTAGCATTTTCAACGGCTCTTGTTAGGGAATTGGCATTGATTATACCGAGACTTGTGTAATTAACGTTTTCAGGCTTACTTCGAATATAAAGATAAACGCCTTGAAATTGTTGAACAAGGGAATGATCAGGCGGAATAGGTTTAGACTGTTCCACATTTGGTTTAATTATTAATGTGCCAAACGTGCCAACACATATACCAATTAAACCAATTATTGCACAGGCAATTTTAGTTCGATTACTCCATTTGTCCGATTCCATTTTTTTTTGAATTTAAGGGTTGTGTTAAAAAATTTAAAGATCATGAAATACAAATATAGATTTCCTTGGCTAAAAGACAAAAACTGTATAGGGGGAATTAAAAAACAAAGTACATTTAATAATGTTAATTTTTTTACCTAATGATTTAGTATTATTTTTTGACCTAATTTCCTTTTTAATTATTTTTTTTTCGTTGATTCAGTATCTTTGCATACTTTTTGGTAAATAATCTTTACCACATCGTTCATTGACATATTGGAAGTGAGTAAAATGAATCTCTGATTCTTAAAGTCATTAATCATTAAAAACCATAAATATGGTAAACAGAATTAATAATTTGAAAACCGGTGAAATTCACTGGATAGATTTTGGGAAAGTTAAGGATCATTGCATTGCAGGTTTTCATCCTGCTTTGGTAATTGATAGGGACCGGATGACGGTCAGGGTTATACCGATTACGGATAACTTTAAGGAAAATTGTGATAATGGTGAAATTCCTCTTCCGAAAGGAGCAGGCAATTTAAGGAAAAGTTCAAAGTTAATGATGAGACAAATGACAACGGTGGATGTTAGTAGTTTAAAAGGTAGATTAGGTAAAGTAAATAGGAGATACCTGGAACTGGTAAGAGAGTCAATCAAAAGGGACCTCATAGACAGAATAGATAGAGAAATAGATGAATCAGAAAATAACTTAAAAGAAAAAAATAAAATTTAACAGACTTCTTTGATTCAGGGATTCCAACTCACTTCCATATCAATGAATATTTTCATACCCTGTATCTTTCTTAAAAAAAAATTTTGAACTCCCAGAAGTTTAAGCACATGCTTAAAGTTTAAAAATTCATGAAGCGTAACGTGGCTAAACTGTAGAGTTGCCTAAAACTCTATTCTCCCAGTTTAAAGTTTTCACAACCATGCATAACCCTTTCTTTTAAAAACATTATAAAATCGCTTCTTCAAATAAAATATGCGGTTTTAAGCATAATAATGCCCGTTTTGTGCATAAAGGCGTTAATACTTCACATAAAGATTGCTTTTCAGAAGATAAAAACTTCTTTGACGTAGATCGCAACGCCCTTGACGGGTATGAAGAGGCTGATGCTGAACATAAAGATGGCTTTACCGAACTTAAAGATTCCTTTGATGAGGATAAAGATGGCTTTGATTCACATGTTACCTCTTTAACCGAACTTAAAGATTTTTTGGATGAACTTGCTGCCTGTTTTGAAGCACATAAAAACTGTCATGCTGTCCATGAAATATGACATGCTGTCCGTCAAAAAATGTTTGTTAGCTATCAGAATTATTTTTTTTATTATGCAGTATATTTGCAAAATAGATGCTTTGAGCATTCATTATGAAAATTAATTATCATCCTGAAACAGATTCATTGTACATTGATTTCAGTTCTGCGCCCAGCACCGAGTCTGAAGAAGTCAGGGAAGGCGTGGTACTTGACTTTGATAAAGAAGGAAATATTACGGGCGTGGATATTCAGAACGCATCAAAAAAACTTGACCTTTCATTTCTTGAAATGACAGCCATTCCTATTCAAAAAACAAGATTAGCTTCTTAAATTATTGTTTTAGCTTTTCAAAAGGTGTGACCCCGATATTTACATCCTTTTCATCAACTTAAAAATCTCCATTCCTTTAACATATTGCGGCTTTTCATCATGGCGGGCAATGTTGGATGCACTGTAAAAAGCGAGGGTGTCATTTTTCCATTCGTAGATAAAATTATCGGAAGCTTTTCCATCGCCCAGGGTAACCAGGTCTCCGTCTGTCATGCTGCGGCAGTCGCCCTGGTAACAGATGGAGAAATCAGTGTAACCGGCAAGCCCGCTAACTTTTCCGTAGCTGGTAAAGTCAACTTCTGCGCCCTGCCTGCCTTCTGAATTGAGCAGGTAATAATTTGCGGCAAACACATGCTCATTAAAATAAAGCTCCGCGGCTGTCATCCAGCCATTGATATTTTTTACAGCATACTTTTGCTCTGCTTTGAAGAACAGGATCTTTTGATTGAACTTTTTATACTCGTAAGAAAGTTTTTTTCCGTCAGCGGAAAGCGTGAATTCAGTGAAATCATCCTGGTTGAATTTTTTTACACGGAAAGATGTTTCTTTCTTATCGTCAATCTTAAAGACGGGCGCTTCCACTCCTTCCAGGTTGAGGCACATAGAATCAACCGAGAAATTAATGATGAGTTCCTGCAGGTCTGCATTTTTAACTTTTCCGGGAGTTCCGTACCTGTCCAGCGAATCAAGATAGGTTTTGCTGATCCAGTTTCCTGCAAAAGGCGAAGAACCATATTTTTCTCCGTTCCCGCTTTCGCTTTTGGTATTGCACGAAAGTGCTGTTGATAAAATTGCAATAAATAAGAGGGGCATATTTCTCATCACATCCATAATTTTCTTATCTTTCAAAGAAACAAAAGATTTACGATTTGGGATTTACGATTTACGATTTGGGATTTGGGATTTGGGATTTGAAAAATAAAACAGTTTGCCGTAAATTAATTACTAACAATAAATCGTACATCGTACATTCTAAATCGTACATACTCACCTCTCTTATCAACAATAAATGGTTAATAAGCCTGTTGATATTTTCTCCGGCTTTATTCCTCAACCCTTGTGCATTGGCTAACTTTGAAGCGGGAAAATGGGTTTACCCAAATCTAAAATCGTAAATCGTAAATCCCAAATCAAATTATGGCAAAGAAAGAAGAAGGGCATACATACAACGAAGCGAGCATCCAATCGCTTGACTGGAAAGAGCATATCCGCCTGCGTCCCGGCATGTATATCGGCAAGCTGGGTGACGGTTCATCGCGTGATGACGGGATTTATGTTTTGCTCAAAGAGGTGATGGATAATTCCATTGATGAGCACACGATGGGCTACGGAAAGAAAATTGACATTGAAATAAAAGACGGCAATGTTACGGTGCGCGATTACGGCCGCGGCATTCCGCTTGGCAAAGTGGTGGAATGTGTTTCCAAAATAAATACGGGCGGAAAGTATGACAGCAAAGCGTTTCAGAAATCAGTCGGCTTAAATGGTGTGGGAACGAAAGCGGTGAATGCGCTGTCGGATTATTTTAAAGTGCAGGCCATCCGCGAAGGCAAAACCGTTATTGCTGAATTTGAAAAAGGCGAATTGATAAAACACCAGAAAGCAAAGTCTTCCGCTGATGATAACGGAACCATCATCACGTTCACCCCGGATCATTCTGTCTTTACGGATTACATTTACAAAGATGAGTACGTGGAAAAGCTGCTGCAGCTCTACACGTTTCTGAATGTCGGGTTAACGATAAACTACAATGGAAAATCGTATCATTCTGAAAACGGGTTAACTGATCTGTTAAAAAGTAATATCAGTGAAGAGACCCTCTACCCTATCATTCACCTGAAAGATAAAGATATTGAAATCGCTTTCACGCACACTACCGCTTATGGCGAAGAATATTATTCGTTCGTAAACGGCCAGCATACCACGCAGGGCGGAACCCACCTTGCCGCTTTCCGCGAAGCGATTGTAAAAACAGCACGCGAGTTTTATAAAAAAGAATATGACCCGAGCGATGTGCGCACTTCCATTGAAGCTGCCGTAAGCATCCGCATACAGGAGCCGGTGTTTGAATCGCAGACCAAAACAAAACTCGGTTCGCAGGTAATAGCGCCTAACGGTCCGTCACTGCGAAACTGGATTGTTGACTTTGTGAAAACAGAGCTGGATAATTACCTGCACAAACATCCTGAAGTGGCTGAAACATGGAGAAAGAAGATTGAACAGTCAGAACGTGAACGGAAAGAAATTGCAGGGATTAAAAAGCTGGCGAATGAACGCGCGAAAAAAGCGAATCTTCATAACAAGAAACTGCGCGATTGCCGCGTACATCTTAATTCAAAACATGCGGACAGATTAGAATCCACATTGTTTATTACAGAGGGAGATTCAGCAAGCGGAAGCATCACCATTTCGCGTGACGTAAATACACAGGGTGTTTTCAGCTTGAAAGGAAAACCGCTCAACTGTTTTGGCCTGACAAAAAAAATAGTTTATGAAAATGAAGAATTCAATCTTTTGCAGAATGCTCTGAACATTGAAGACGGACTGGATGAATTGCGTTATAACAGGATCGTAATTGCAACCGATGCTGATGTGGATGGCATGCACATTCGCCTGCTGCTTCTTACTTTCTTCCTCCAGTTTTTTCCTGACCTTGTAAAAAACAATCACGTATTTATTCTTCAGACTCCATTATTCAGGGTGAGAAATAAAAAAGAAACTTTTTATTGTTATACAGAGAAGGAAAGAGTTGATGCAATTGAAAAGCTTCAGCCAAAACCGGAGATTACACGCTTTAAAGGTTTGGGAGAAATCTCTCCTGATGAATTTAAAAATTTTATCGGGAAAAGAATCCGCCTCGAACCGGTGAGCACAGACGGTGAAACATCTGTTCAGCATTTATTGGATTACTACATGGGAAAGAATACTCCGGAAAGACAGGAATTTATTGTGAATCATTTGAAGCTGGAAGAAGAATTAGAACCTGAATTAACAGAATAGAAAAACAGAACGCTGATGACGCGGAAAAAAAAGATTACTACGGATTAAATCAGCGAAAATCATAATCATCCGCGTCATCCCTGCCTACCGGCAGGCAGGCGCGTTCCATTTATTTCAACAATTTGTATTAATATATTTTCTAATGGCCAGAAAGAAAAAAGAAACCACGGAACCAATTGAAAGCAAACCGCAGGAAATAATTCACAACATCCCGATTTCAGGAATGTTTCAGAATTGGTTTTTGGATTATGCTTCGTATGTAATATTGGAAAGAGCCGTCCCCTATCTTGATGATGGATTGAAACCCGTGCAGCGCAGGATCATGCACTCCATGTGGGAAATGGAAGATGGCCGCTATAATAAAGTGGCAAACATCATTGGTAATACAATGAAGTACCATCCGCATGGTGATGCATCTATTGGTGATGCTTTAACGCAAGTAGGACAAAAAGATTTGCTGATTGACAAACAGGGAAACTGGGGAAACCTTTATACGGGCGATTCTGCTGCTGCCCCGCGTTATATTGAAGCAAGACTTTCAAAATTTGCTTTAGAAGTTGTTTTTAATCCAAAGACTACATTGTGGCAACAATCTTATGACGGAAGAAATAAAGAACCGATTTCGCTCCCGGTAAAATTTCCATTACTGCTTGCATCCGGGATTGAAGGAATTGCTGTCGGACTTGCCTGTAAAATACTTCCGCATAATTTCTGTGAACTTATTCAGGGTTCCATTGATGTATTGCGAAAGAAAAAAACAAATCTTCTTCCTGACTTTGCCACGGGAGGCATTGCCGATTTCAGAAATTACAATGAAGGGTTGCGTGGGGGAAGAATTAAAGTGCGCGCTGTTATTGAACAGAAGGATAAAAAAACATTGCTCATTAAAGAAATTCCTTTTGGAACCACTACACAATCTATTATTGATTCCATTCTCGCAGCAAATGAAAAAGGAAAACTAAGAGTTAAAAAAGTAGAAGATAACACAGCGGCAACAGTTGAAATTGCAATCTATCTGCATCCTGATTCGTCAGAAGATGTGGAGAAAACAATTGAGGCATTGTATGCTTTTACAGAGTGCGAAGTTTCCATTTCTCCCAATGCCTGCGTCATCCTTGACGGCAAACCTGTTTTCATTGGTGTGAATGAAATGCTGAAAATTTCCACCATGAACACACAGGAACTTTTAAAGCGTGAGCTGGAAATTGCTTTGGCTGAATTAATGGAAGACTGGCATTTCTCTTCTCTTGAAAAAATATTTATTGAAAACAGGATCTACAGGAAAATTGAAGAATGCGAAACGTGGGAAGCCGTAATTAAAGCAATTGACAAAGGCTTGACCCCGTTCAAAAAACAATTGAAGCGGGAAATTACGGAACAGGACATTATAAATCTTACCGAAATAAAAATCAAGCGTATTTCAAAATTCGATTCATTCAAAGCAGATGAGCATATCAAAGCATTGAATGCAAAAATGAAAGAGATAAAAGAAAATCTTGCCAATCTCACGCAGTATTCCATCACCTATTTTAAAGACCTTTGGAAAAAATACGGGAAAGGAAAAGAGCGCAAAACAAAAATTTCGGAAGAAGGTTTTGAACAGATTGAAGCAAAGCGCGTGATGATTAACAATACAAAATTGTATATGAACCGTGAAGAAGGTTTTGCAGGATATGGCCTGAAGAAAGACGAATTTGTTTGTGATTGTTCTGATATGGATGACATTATTGCATTCAACATTGAAGGAAAATTCCTCGTGGACAAGATTGATGAAAAGAAATATTTCGGAAAAGGAATTCAGCACATTGCGGTGTTCGAAAAAAATGATGAGCATACCATTTATAACATGATTTACCGTGACGGGTTAAAAGGCAGCGTGATGGTGAAACGGTTTGCTGTTACAGGAGTAACCCGCGATAAAATCTATGAGCTGACCAAAGGAAATGAGAATTCAAAAGTGCTTTTCTTTTCCGTTTCGCATGAAAACGATGCGACAACTGTAGAGGTGATTTTAAAGCCGCGGCCGAAACTCCGCAATACAGTTTTACCTGTTAATTTTAATGAAGTGCTGATAAAAAACCGCTCTGCAAAAGGAAATGTATTGACAAAATTCCCTGTTCACAAAGTGAATGATACTAAAAAAATAGTTCCGTCTCTTATTCAACTTTCCGAGAGCTCGAAGATTGCAGAAGGAATTCCGGAAATAGAAAAAACAGCACAAAAAAAAAAGGCAGCCGTCAGCGTAAATAATGAAGATGCAGAATCTGCTTCAAAAAAAGACAAGGGAAAAAAGAAAAATAAAGCGCAGATGGAGCTGGAGCTTTAAATAAAAAAGCCGGAAAAAATTTTCCGGCTCTACCTAACCCTATGAAATTCTTTATTCTGTTTGTTTCTATTTTCACTGCAAAGTTACACCTGTTTTTTAAATTTCCGATGAATTTTGGAAGCACTTTTCTGTCTAAGTTTTTATAAAATAAATCCTGCTTTTTGAAATATGCAGTTAATTCATCCCATTAATATTTATCCGTGAATTTTTGTTCGTTAAAATTAAATATTTTTGATTCCTCAAATAATCAAAATGCCTAAGCATATAAAAAACGCAGATTTTCTGAATATCTTAAAAAAGGTAAAGATTTTTTCTCACATACCTTCTGAAATAGTGGAGCGGCTTGCGCAAAAGATGGACGTAATTAATTACAAGGCTGAAGAACCTGTTTTCAGAAAAGGCGACCAGGGCGATTGTATTTACATCATTGTAGAAGGTAAAGTAAAGCTGCATGAACAGGAAATGGTTATCGCTGAAATGAGCGCCACTGATTTTTTTGGTGAATTCTCGTTGCTTGATAATGAGCCCAGGTCTTTATCTGTCACTTGTACAATGCCTTCAAAGCTGGCTTCCTTAAACAGGAGTGATTTTTACCTCGTGCTGAAAGAACACCCTGAGTCAATAAAAAATATTATCGAAGCGTTGATCAAAAGAATAAGAGAGCAGAATAACAAAATTTTTACTTACCTGAAAAACCGTGAGAAGGAACTGGAGGAAGAAGTAAGTAAGAAAACCGCTGATCTCCGTGCAAATAACGCAGAACTTTCACTCACGCTTGAAAAGCTTAAACAAACACAACAGCAATTGGTGATGAAAGAAATGCTTGCCTCCATGGGGCAGCTTACAGCGGGCATTGCACATACATTGAAAAACCCGTTGAATTTTGTAAATAATTTTTCACAGGTTTCACTTGACTTAATTTCTGAAGTGACTAAGACAAGCGATGAAACAGAAAAAAATGAGCTTTTAAATGATTTAAAAATTAACATTGAAAAAATTAACGCGCATGGTAAACGCGCAAACGGAATCGTTGAAAATATGCTTCAGCACAGCACCCGCAGGGCGGGTGAAAAACACCAGGTCAACCTGAATGAATTAACAGAAGAAATTGTTTCCATTGCATTTCATAACTACAGGTCTAACAATTTACGATTTGCGTGTGATATTAAAAAAGTTTTTGCGCCTGGCATGCCTGAAGTTTTTGTTTCGACAAAGGAAATTTCAAGAGTTCTTTTGAATATTCTCAACAATGCTTTTTATGCTATTGAAGAAAAAAGGAAGGAAGAATTAAAAAACAGGAATTATGTTTACTCTCCCATAGTAATTATCACTACTTATTGCGAAGATGATTACGTGGTAATTTCCGTTAAAGATAATGGCCAAGGCATTCCGGGTGATATAAAAGAAAGAATTTTTGAACCTTTTTTTACCACCAAGCCTACAGAGCTGGGTAACGGGTTGGGGCTGTCAATGAGCAATGAGATTGTAAAAATGTACGGTGGAGAAATTAAGTTAAGCAACACGTATGATGAAGGGGCAGAATTCCTGATTTTTTTGCCCAAATAATTTTATTATTAATTGATTTAAAGTAAATTTTCATCATCATAAGAAATAATATTCTTTTATTGCGTTCGTGTTTTTAAAATTTCTTTG
>DATEMK010000022.1:0-5234 GCA_035275625.1 Bacteroidia bacterium | reverse complement strand
TTTTTTTGTTATTTGCTTGCAAAAGTAAAATAAACACATTACGTTTGCCCCGATACTTTTCATTTCGCCTTCCTGATTGTCTTCAAACCCGGGTAAAAAATAAGCAGGTGAAATAGTTGTGGATTAGTTTTAATTCAGTTTATTATTTTATTGAGTATAGACTTTGCCTTAGCTTATCAGTTATAGTAAAGGTTGGTTTATAATTAAATCAACCCATTGCGCAGTGTGAATTTTAGACTGAATGCAGCATGGTTCGATTTATCAGAAGTGTACGCGTAAAATGCAGAAACATATATTAACCCATCAAAAAACATCATTACAATGAAACTAAAAACAATAGTGCTTATGGGAAGCCTCACCTTAGCGGGCATTTTATGTCAAACAAAAACAGCTACTGCACAGGCATTCATTTCACACATTTGCCTTGACGATTTATTGGTCCTGGAACCGGGGTTTCCCAAAAAAATAATCCCGGTAGGATGCGAGGTGATAGATTGTTGTACCGGGTGCCCTGGACCGTGGATTGACTGGCGTATAAGAGTGGAATCCCCTATTGATGTTCAACTGGTGCTTACATTTGAAAATATGCCCAAAGAAAACCTGAGCAATATAAAAACAAAAGGAAATGTAAATTGGGATAAAGACAAAACCCTGACCATTGGCAGGGGCGAATCATTTATAGGATCGCTGACAAAAAATGATATGAAAAAGACACCCCTGGCATTTCCAAAATTAACAATGGATAAGCAGGAACAACAACGTATGATGGATAGTGACAAAGACTCCGGCAACGACAAAGAAAAAGAATATGATGTCACTCTTACCATAGAACAACTAATGGGCGACATTCCCGTTGGCAGTTACACCGCACGGTGGATTATAAGAAAATGCTTCCATGGTCCTATCGGTACAGTAAATGATAAAATTGATCTTGATAACAACACAGCCAATGATAATGCAGTGGTGCTGCTTGACGGACACAGGGCAGCTTGTGTAAATGATGAATCGTCACACCGGGGAAACGATAAAATAAATGAAGGCAATATTTTATCAAACGCAGGATGCCGTTCGGAAGTAGCCGTATTTTCTGACGACAATCAAATGGAATTAAGAGAAAATGTAACAGCCTGGACTGATGCGGCAGGTGATTTACTGCCCATTCCGCTAAGACCCATTTTAGTGGTACCTGTTCAGGTGTGGTTAAGAATGGGCGGTGCTGCAACACTTGCACGAGCGCAGGCAGATATTGCAAATGCAAACCTGCTTTACAACACTAACAATGCCGGCATAAGCTTTAATGCCACCTTTACAGACGTATCGGCAAATGCTGCTGCAGGAGCTGTAATAACCAATGGTTTTTCATGCCAGGCGGCAGAAAATACTGCTTTAACCGGCAGTGCCTTCTTTACTCCCGGACGAATTAATGTATATTACGTTGACAGAGCTTTTACAGGATTCAATTGCACAGCAGTTAGAAATATAATGTTTATAGGTACCACTTCTAACAATCAATCATTAGCACATGAAATCGGTCATTCCTTTTCATTGTCACACACAAACATTGACGGCACAGTCAATCCGCAAGCGGGCTTTTCAGCCCAAAATCTTATGATTGGCGGTGGCGCCATGCGGACAAATATTACCGAAGGACAGGAATTTAGAATGAACGTAAACGCCACATCAACATTAAATACCAACGGTGTAAGAACAGATGCCACCCGCAACTGCCCAGATGCCACCAGCTCTGACCAATGTCCGAATCTATCACTTGATATAGCTCCTAACTAATTCTAATCTCAACAACTTCATCATTATGAAAAAAATAAATTATTTACTCATACTCCCGTTAGTGCTTGGCATATTCTCATGCACACAAGAAAAAAAAACACCGCCACCAGCACCTCCATCACCTCAGCAGGCAGGGGAAATACGCACAGCCATTATTAATTACATGGAATGCGAGGAATGCACGGATGGCGAATTAGAAAAGTTAATAAAGCAAGGAGACATCATCTTACCTTCTCTTGAGGCAATACTTAAAGAAGGTGCGTCACCGGCAAAACGCACCGCCTATGAATACCATCTGCGAAGCACTTACCAGGAACTCCAGGAATATCAAAAAACTCACCCAACAACAAAAAGCACATTAAGCGAAAATGACTATGTGGCGTTATATATGGATAATTATACAGCACTATATCAAAGCCGTGCAGCTCATGCTTTAGGAGCTTTTGGTGGCAAGCAGGCAAAGGAAATATTAAGCAACGTTGACAAAAGCAAGGTGCGCGATGATGTGAAAAATGCAATTGATGAATCCATATTAAAAATTAAATAACATGGAATGGTGGAACCAGGGAATAGAACCCTGATTAATTATTCAATTTAATAAGCTTTTCAATGCCGTTAATTTCATTATTTGAATAATTTAAAAAATAAATTCCGACAGGTAAATGTCCGTTAACGGGTAAATTCACTTGTCCTTTTTCATGGATAGAAACAGCATCCCATTTAAACAGCTCATTTCCGGTTATTGAATACAATGTAACAGTTAAATTCTTTATTTCTTTTCCTGAGTTGAGCAGGATGGTTTGATTAAATGGATTGTTAACGGAAATGAATTTGTCAGTTGTGCTATGCAGGTCATTCATCCCGGTTGCTGTATTCATGTCGCAGACATAAGGCAAAGGATTTAACTCGATAGGATCTCCGGGGGTTAAAGTAAGCCCTGAAAATCCGCTGTAGGAAAGCGGATAATATACGCTGCGGTACGCAAGATTACCCATGGGAATTGTTCCCTGGGTAATTCTACCAAAATTATTCACCGGGTTAACATACCGCCAGACGGTATTTTTTGCCGAATCTATTTCAAAGAAATTTCCTTTAGTAGATTCACAAATAAGGGTATTACCGTTTGGCAAACGCTGCGAACCGCCCATAATGCCTGAAAAGAAATTAACCGGAACGGTATCCGAATAACTCCAGTAAGGATTAACAGGATCATACGCAACACCCGCAGCAATATAATAATTCCCTGCGCTGTCCACGGGAGGAGAAATAATATCTACGGATGATGCATTGCCACCGGGACGGTTAACACCATTATTAAATATCATAATTTTATTTGCATCCGGGTAACCTGCCGGGATCCACTCAGGACTGTGCTGTGAAAATAATCTCTGGTCGCTGGCATTGCCCCTGTCGTAAGCAGCAGGGTTCCCCCAGCGGTATAAAAAATCCCCGCCTATTCCATGAGCACCTCCCGAATGAGAAGCTGCTTCGGCAGTGGTAGTGCTGTGGTCAATAATATAGATCTCGCTGAGCGTGTGGTTACTAATCATCACCTGGTCTAATGCCTCATTATAAGTAACAGCATTCAGGTGAATCCAATCCACCACACCGGGGTTCCCGTTTGTAAAATTAATATTAAGCAATTCAGGATGATCGGTAACCACACCATAATTTGCTTTAACGGCATCAAAATCCTGGACAAGATGGTCCCACAAACTCCACTCCCAAACAATATTTGCCATATTGCTTCCTACCGGCTGAATTTCCTGAATTTTTGCACTTATCAGCCCGTTGGTCAGAGCTGCGGGATTTTTACCTGCTGCTATTGCCTCTGCATTAGTAAATTTTTCCCAGATAGCGACCAATATGTTTCCGTTGGGCATCGGGTACACATCATGATTCTGAGTTTCGATGGCGTTACAAAGAACATACGACCACAAAAGAGTATTATTCCAGTCGTATATTTCAATTACGCCACCGGGACCATTGAAATATGGATTGGGATAAAATCCGCTGCGCAGCAGGTTGCCGTTGGGAAGCAAATAAGCAGACAGGCCCGGGGTATAAATGCTTGACCATTGATGTATCTCTTTTCCACATTTGTCAATCAGGTAAGTGGTGTCAGAGCGGGTGGGGGCAAATAAAACATATCCGTCAAGTGAGCCGGGGTCCTGGGTGAATAAACCAACAGTTTGCTGTGCAAAAAGAGTATTCACACAAAGAAGCAATGAAAGTAAAGTAATTGTTTTCATGGGGAGTTTTTTTTAGTAAATGAGGGAGCAAATGTAAAATTATTTTTTTATTCTTCACCTCGTTATTATAACGATTCACCTAATATTTTCTATTGCTTACTTCTTAAAAGGGAAGATTCGCCCAAAAGAGGGTGAGGAAAATTAATTAATCCTCCCGGGTGCGTAACAGTAAAATCAATAGGTGACGTGCTTGGGCTTCTGAAAGATCTTGCGAAGGGTGAAGAGTCTGCAATGTGCTTTTTTGATATTAATAATAGTTTTCCAGGAGTAATTTTTAATAATTGAGGTAAATGAACTTGGTTTTATTATCTTCTGGCAGGGTGCGAAATTAAATTCCTGCAATTAAATAATTGTTACATAATTTTTAAAAAAAGTTACATAATTTACAGGTTTTAAAAGCCCTGGTTTTTGCACCTGATGGCGTGGGGAAAATATCCTGTAGAGAGAGAAAAAGAAACCGGTAAATTTTATTACCTGTTTTTTCTCTTGATCTTCGTAGTTTTAAAAGTTGCCGGGCACTGCATAATCCCCGGGTTGTACACAAGTGTTAAACCGAAATTGGTAAAGGCGTCTTTGTGTTTTGCGCTTCCCCTGGGACGGTTGGCGCTGGGATATTTTCCGTCTGACCGCCTGCTGGACAATGCCACAGCAAGCTCACCGCCCGGAGTTGCCGATAAAGATTCAAGATCAGGATAAACAGTGCTCACGTCATCAAGATAATCGGTAAACAGCAGGTGATGGCAGAACTCTGCTTTCAGCCGGAGCTGCCTGCTCAGTTGAACGGCAATTCCAAAACCGACAGGCACCGCAAACTGGTAAAGTTTATAAGGCTTTGCGTATCCGCCACCTGTTATATACTGCCCTTCGGTTCCCAATGGCTGCAATTCGTACCAGGTATCGTCCAGCTTTGCCTTAGGGTTGAAATGAAATGCAGAAACACCTGTGAATAAATAAGTATTCAGCCTGCTTCTTTCATACCTGTGAAATGCATTAATTTCAAAACGAAGCGATAATTCATCAACAGGCGATTCGAAGCTGAGATTGCGCGATTGGTTATTTTTTTCCTGCGAAACGGAATCCGCTCCATCAACTTTTCCATGCGCCACGCTTAATGAACCTTCAATGCGTCCGGTAAGCCAGTATGAAACTCCGATACATGCATACGGATGGAAGAAAACCGGGTTGGTAAACACT
>DATEMK010000021.1:0-16627 GCA_035275625.1 Bacteroidia bacterium | reverse complement strand
CCGCTTTTACCACCAGCCTGTTCCCGTTCTTTCTCGGTAAAATGATTGATGCTGCTTCACCCGGAGCGGGACTGCCCGGTGCGGCAAGCGGCAGCATGGATGCAATACCCGGTTTCGGGCTAAAAGATATTCACTGGAGCTTAAATACCACGCTGCTGCTTATTTTTCTCCAGCTCACGGTGCAGACTTTTTTTTCTTTCATGCGCGTGTACCTGCTTACTGAAGTGGGCGAAAAAAGCCTGGCCGACATGCGCAAAGATGTTTACAGCAAATTGCTGAGCATGCCCATGAGCTTTTTTACAGAGAAAAGGGTAGGAGAGCTGAGCAACCGCATTTCCTCCGACCTGTCGCAGATACAGGATGCTGTTTCGTTTACGCTCGCTGAGTTCCTGCGTGGTATTTTTATGCTGGTGATCGGGCTGGGATTTATTTTTCTGATCAGCACCAAGTTGGCGCTCGTTATGCTGAGCGTAGTGCCTGTTATTGCAATACTGGCAGTGGTGTTCGGCCTGCGCATCCGTAAAATGGCGCGCAAAGCCCAGGACCAGCTTGCCGACAGCGGCACGATCGTGCAGGAAACGTTCCAGGGGATTTCGATAGTGAAAGCGTTTACCAGCGAGTTTCATGAAATCAGCCGATATGTAAAAAGCATTTATGCTGTGGTGAGCACGGCAATTTCCAATGCACGGTACCGCGGGGCATTTGTTTCGTTTATGATCTTCAGCGTATTCGGATCCATTGCATTTGTGATGTGGTACGGGGCAGGCATGATACAGACAGGGGAACTGACTATCGGCTCATTAACGATGTTTGTAATTTTCTCCATGTTCGTAGGAGGCACGTTTGCAGGCTTTGCGGATATGTTCAGCCAGTTGCAAAAAATACTGGGAGCCACGCAAAGCATCCGTGAGATCCTGCGCAGCGAAGGTGAAGCGGTGGAATTAAAACCTGCCATTGTTGCACCGGAATACAGGCTGAAAGGAAACGTGCGTTTTGATCACGTGGCATTCAGCTATCCAAGCCGCAAAGACGTGCCCGTTTTAAAAGATGTTTCGCTCACGGCAGCTAACGGGGAGCAGATTGCCATTGCAGGACCGAGCGGTGCAGGTAAAAGCACCATCGCTTCGTTACTGTTGAAATTCTATGAGCCTGACAGCGGCTTTATATTTTTTGATGACCGCGCTTCCACTGAGTTTCCGCTTTCACAGTTGCGGATGCAGATGGCGCTGGTACCTCAAGATGTGATTTTATTTGGCGGAAGCATCAAAGAAAATATAGCTTACGGAAAACCTGGCGCATCTGACGGGGAAATTATGGCTGCGGCAAAAAAAGCAAATGCGCATGAATTCGTGGAACGTTTTCCTGAACAATATGAAACTATTGTGGGTGAACGCGGAATCAAGCTGAGCGGTGGACAACGGCAGCGCATTGCCATAGCGCGGGCTATTTTAAAAGACCCGGCTATTTTAATTTTAGATGAAGCCACTTCATCCCTCGACAGCGAAAGCGAACAGTTGGTGCAGGAAGCGTTAGAGAACCTGATGAAAGGACGCACATCGTTCGTCATTGCGCACAGGCTTTCGACCATCCGCAATGCAGATAAGATTATATTAATTGACCATGGCATCGTAACCGAAAGCGGCACTCACGCGGAACTGATGAGCCATAACGGACTTTACCGCAGGCTGAATGAAATGCAATTTGAGTTCGGGAGCGGGGCGGAAATGCTTACGGATGAGTGAGGGCGTTTAAACCACATAGGCACATAGAAGACATAGAAAGATTAAGCTTCTATGTGAAATCCTGTGCACCTATGTTTCTATGTGGTTAAATTATTCTCCGGACGGTGAAGAGATTCGCTGGAGAAATTTTTTTTCGTCCCGGATAAACGGGTGTTTTACAAAATCGCGAAACAGAAAATCGCGAAAAAATATTTTCTGCTTCTAATACTTTAATCGCATATAAAAAATCATGCTATTGTCCTATTGTTTTTGAATATTTACTAAAATAGTTTTGCGTTGCCCGGTTAATATAAACTATAACCGTGCAACCCGAAATGAAAACACTTTCTCTTTTAACCGCCACTTTCTTTTTTAATTCAGCAGCACTATTTGCACAATCCAACTGCGCCAACCCGACTAAAATAAACATTTGCCCCAGCGCCAATCTTGTTGGTGAAACAAATTCAGGCATGGGTGATGATGCACCTGCAGCCTGCAACATAGCAGGGGAGGATGTGGTTTATGAAATTTCCGCCCCAAATGGCGCACAGCAACTTTATGTTTCAATAAAGAATGCAACCGCTCCGCTGAACTTATCAGTTGAGCTTACCACCTGCGGTAATGGCGTATGCAGCCAGCAGGTTGTTCCTTCGGGGAATACGAATGTTACATTTACTGTTGCTTCGGCAAGCATATATTATTTGTGGATAGATGCTGCTGTAACTGTAACGTATGATATTTCCATTGGCGGTGACACGGGATCTGTATGGGTAAGCATTCCGAATACGCAGGGCAATCTCCGGTTTGACAGCAGCGGATGCGCGGCTCCTCCCTTTCTCCCTTCGAAACCTTTTTTCCAGGTAAAATATAATGGAATTTATAAAACAAGCCCGATGACGCTCTCCCCGTTGTTTACCACGGGGACAATGTGCATTATTGCATTTTTTAAAAATACAACCGGAATAGAAGGCATTAAGAAATTTGTTTTTCATTTTAATCCTTCTGGTTATTCAAGTGTCACGCAGGCGGCAAGCATTCCCGGTTTTTACAATACAGGCAATTGGGTTTCAAGTATCAATGGAAATGACCGGACGTTTGAATTTTTTGATTTGGCGGCAACAGGAAAAGGTGATTTTACCGGGACTCCTAATTCCTGCCTCAGGTACGAATTTTGTTTTAACCTGGTTCCTATATCAAATATTGCACAGTTTACGAATGTAAAAGTGGATATAACATCGGATGGATTTGGCGCGGGATTTACGGGTTTTATTAATTCAGGCTGCTGTCCCGGTCCTGTTCCCAATTGCCTTGGAGGTGCAGGGGCCGGCAGCAATGCACATAGTTTTGGATTTGGTTTTGATGACCCCGGTGCATTGCCGGTCAGCTTAACAGCATTCAATGCAACGCTTATAAATGACAAAGTCTATCTAAGCTGGACAACAGCGTCAGAAACCAACAACGATTATTTCACCGTTGAAAAATCTCAAAATAAAGAAGAATGGATCATAGTTGATAAAATAAAGGGAGCAGGCAATTCAACAACAGTAAAATCTTATGAGCTTATTGACGTACCTTTTCATGGGATTACTTATTACAGGCTTAAACAAACTGATTTTAATGGCGCATTTTTATACTCGATGATTAAAAAAGTGTACTATAATCAAATATCCGGCACCGATATTTATATATATCCTAATCCGGCTTCAAATCTTTTAACGGTTGCCGCCAATGGAATCAGTGATCTTAGTTTTACTTTCATTAATGTGACAGGTAAAAAAATTCAGCTTCCTGTCACCATATGGTCTGAGCAAGCAAGAATCGAAACTTCACACCTGCCGTCAGGGTTATACCTGCTGGTTGTCGAAAAGGGCACCTGCATTATAAAAAAAGAAAAAATAGTAATTCAAAAGTGATGCACTTGCAGCATACGCTTACGCGTATGTTCCGTTTTTATTCTTTCACAATTTTCTTCGCTGTCATTTCTATTAACAATTACATCAGGCAAATACATTCTTTTTGACGAAAATTCCTGGTCAATCGTTTTTGTGTAAATGCTGCTAAGGTTATTTTCCTGCTTGGTGAAAACGGTTTGATTGTTGAAAACTTTTTTGAGGAAATTAAAGAATAATCATATACGTTTGCGGCATTGTTTTGATTTCACCTCAGCCCTCATTCCCCAATGAGAAAACAACAACGGTGAAAAGTTTGAGTTATTGAATTATTCTCTTTCAGGCAAAATGAGAGAGAATGCTGGCGGGTTGTATAAATAGCTGTTGAAATGAAATTAATACACTGAAAAATAACGTAACGTCAAATACATTGGAAAAACTGTCAATTACTGTTCAGATACTACCAAAAACTAATTCATGGTTGCAAAAAAAATATTACGGGCTTACATTGCTGCGATCAAATTAAAAGTATTTGAGTAAACATAAAACGTATTCCAACCGAGAGTCCTGAAGACCTTTACAAAAGCAGCAAATAAAAATTAATATACAACAGACAATTCACAAAAAAAATCTTATGAAACCTCTTATCCGCAATCATGTCCTTTACCTGCGCCAATTAATTTTAGTGGTCATCGTTGTAACAACACAAAGTTGTTATCATTACCGGGTTACCACTTCCAATTTTGACCCTTCTACCGGGTACGAAAAGAAAACCGTCTGCTCACTTTTTTGGGGATTGGCGCAAAAAGATGTTCTTGCAGTCAATTGCGATGAACTCAAGCTGAAAAGCTTAGATGAAGTTCGCGTTTCCACGAACCTGGGTTATGCACTAATTACCGTTGCAACCCTTGGCATCGTTTGCCCGATGACGATAGAATGGAAATGTCCAAAGCCATGTCCGCGCCCGGATGGAGATATCCCATAGTGTTTAATTACTATATTTATAATTCACTCTTAAAACTTATTTGTTATGATTATTAACCGAACCGGAAAAAAACAATGGACTAACCGCCACGAAACATTTACTCAGAACATAGATAATCTCTATAACCTTGCCGATGACAATACCGGCAACACGCTGAATGATTACAACGATGCGACTACTGGAATCCAGGGAATCATCAAGGAGGCAATTGATGCTAACAAGCATTTGCGCGCAATGGGCGGTGAATGGTCATGGACGAAAATTGCTGCGACAGATGGCATCCTTTTAAATACAAAACCGCTTAATATTACTTTCCGGATAAGCCAGAATAATGTTTCACCATCTTATGCAAAAACACCGGATGATTTATATTTCTCCCAGTGCGGAGTTTCTGTAAAGGAACTCAATGACCGGTTAAGAATCCGCAACCGTTCGCTTAAAACTTCAGGTGCGAGCAACGGACAAACCATTGCCGGGGCATTGTCCACCGGAACACATGGTTCTGCAATAGATATTGGAGCCATCCCGGAATTTGTTGTGGGCTTGCATATCATTGTCAGTCCGACACGTCATGTGTGGCTGGAAAGAAGTTCTTATCCCGTTGTCTCAGATACATTCAAGGATAATATTCATGCAGAGCTTATTCGAAATGATGACTTATTCAATGCCGCTTTAGTGAGCTTTGGCAGCTTTGGTTTTATACATGGAGTTATGATAGAAACCGACCCGCTTTTTCTTTATGAGGCTCACCGTATCCGTTTGCCGCTTGATAATAAGCTGTACCAGCTAATGGAGACATTGGATTTTACTAATTCTGCTTTGCCTCATGGCAGTGAGCGTCCTTATCATTTCCAGGTGCTCATTAACCAATTTGATACCAGCAACCAGGCGTATACCACTGTCATGTACAAACGCCCCTTCGATCCTGCTTATACTCCTCCTTCTGTATCAGTTCCCGGTATTGTTCCGGGTGATGATGCGCCAACATTCATTGGAACAATTACACAGGCACTACCCGCCTTAGTCCCCATAGTTGTTAACAAACTTATTCCTACCGCATATAAACCTTTTAGTAATGTATTGGGAACACATGGTGAAATGTTTTCAAATACTGATACGCATGGTAAAGTTCTCAGCGCTGCAATAGGAATTCCCCTTGACCAGGTCACAAAGGTGAGAGAATTATTTCTTTCATTAAATAAATCTGTTGCACCTTTTGCAGGGGTAATCGCCTTCCGCTATGTAAAAGGAACAAAAGCAACACTTGGCTTTACGCGCTTTGATAAAACCTGCATCATTGAGCTTGATGGCGTTTTCTCCAGCGCTACTAATAATTTTTATCTTCAACTTTGGGGAAGCCTTGATGCCTTAAACATTCCTTATACTTTTCATTGGGGAAAAATACTTGAGCTGAATCCGCAGCGTATCAGGAAAATGTATGGCAATAATATAGATAAATGGATTGCCGCACGCAATCAACTTATGAACGATGGTAAGGCCATTCGGGCATTTAACAATGACTTGCTAAAAGAATGGGGTTTGGATACTATTACTGTTCCAGTATAGACAACAGTAATCACGCTTGAAACTATATTTGTACTTTGAATGAGGAGTTTATCTTTAATTACCGTTTTCTACTTTGTAATATCATTTGTAAAAGCTCAACCTGCTGTAAATATAATTTCCGAATTAAAAACGATAAGCAGTACTGTTACAGCCACACCCTGCAATACCGGGCACGGAATGATTATATCGAACAGGGCAATGAATTTGTTTCTTTCAAATACAACCGGCTATTATCTTTCTGATGTCAATGACCTGTCATTTTATAAAAATAGCGTGCTTATTAATTCAGCGAAAGGAACGCTTGCGGTAAATCATAATTTTTTTCAGCCTAAAGGTTCTGATGAACAGGTACGGTCATTTTTAGTTGTGGGCGCTAAAGCAAATGTCGTTAACACTTATGCAGCGACATTTTCTGACAAACAATTCAGCAATGAGTTTGGGTTTACTATTAAGCAAACATGGATAGGAAAAATTAATACATATTTTAGTTCGTGTGAGAAGAAGCAGTCTATGGATGCCCAAAGGGCCGCTGTTTTATATTCCCTGGAAACTGAAATAAAAAGGAAAGATGCGGATTTTGAAAACACATTAAATTCAATCCAACCATCAGATGTTCCCGGGCAGCTTCCCGATACTGTGAAAGCGCAATTGAGGGAAAAGTTTTATTCAGATTTGAAAAAGGAATACACAAGAAAGTTTGCTGAGCTGCAATCATCCGCGCTGCTTGAAACTAAAGACTATAGTCTTATAAGAACTAACTGGACAAGCATCAGCACATACATTCCTTTGTTTCCACAGCATTTTACGGTGGCTGAATCGTTCACCAATAATTTTGAATCAAAACATGCTTATCCGTGGGAATTTACAATCAGCCATACAAGGTTTTGGGAATCGAAAAAAGCAGGCAGAATTTTTTTATCGCTCCGTGCAGGAGTTTTTTTGAATAATTCCACACAAAGCCATGATCTTTTTAAAACAAATTTTACTGAATATAAGGGCCTGGGAGGGGCCGATACGCTTTCATCAGAGAATTCAAATTCCAGTGAAATGTATATCGGGTTGTATAAAATTTTTTTCACTCCTGTTGCAGGATTGCAATTAGTATATTTTCCGGGTGGTTCTCATATCGGGGCTTCGTGCATGGTGGAGCAAAATTTTGGATCCTATAATAGTTTCAATGGGACAATTGGAATGCCTGTAGTATTAATAGATAAAAAAGATGATCCCGTTGCGAATTTTGAATTCAGGGTCCGATATTTTGATATCAGTAATAATATAATGCCGGGTAAAAAATGGAGCGATAAATTATCTGTAGAATTAACAGCCGGGATTCCTTTAAGCAAAATTATTTATTAGATTCGTGTCTTAATATTAAAAAGCAAATGCACACACTGATTATTCTCCGGCAGACATTCACACTATCATTATAAAAAATAATTGAATGACACTGATTAATGAAAAAAAAGCAGCATAGAAACTCATCAGGCGATAAAAAGTTTCCATTTGGATATTACATTGCGGTTTACATGTTAATATTGTCATTTGCCATGACACTTTCATTTTCTTCAGAGAATTTTTTTGGTTTGCCATTTTACCAATTTATTTTTTTCCTGCTCTTTCCGCTCATAGTAGCTTTCGGAATTAAATATGCGTCTGATTTAAACGTTGTTATTTTAGCAATATTTGCCTTCCTTCTGCCTAAAATTATTTTCCATCTTGCACTGCAGTTTGAAATTCCTCCTTTTATTTCAATTCTGGGGACATTGAATAAAGCCCAATATATTTTCTTTACTTATGCACTAGTAATGGGTGGTATTGCGGGCTGGCTGATTGACAAAAAAAATCTCAAAAATTTATTCAGCTTTTCCTCAATAATAAATTATTTCAAAAGCTGGGACTCTGTAACAAAGAAAATTGAAAAAATAGTATTTATACTCACTACTTTGCTTGCATTATTAAAAACTTTATCAGATATATTTTAGCCATGATGAAAAAACTCTTCTTCTTGCCATTCATTTTATATGCCCGGCTTACTTTGTCTCAGGCTGTATGCGATCCTTCATCTGTCCAACAGGTAATTGTTATTATCAGCGGTGTCGAAAATCCTGATCCCAACCAGCATTTTACATTCAGAAATAACGAAGTGGTGGCACAGGTATTTGAAAATGATTATTACTATATAGATAATGAACCAAAGAAGACAGTAAATATAGCTGACCTTAAGGTGCCGGTTATAAAAAATTACTGTTTTAACAAAAAATCAATACTTTTTCAAACTCATGGCAAAGATAAAATATGCAGCGCCATATTTGAATTCAATTACATTTCTAAATATGATTTAAAAATCAGCTATAAAGTAAAAAAAATAAAAGTCAATGATTCGATTTTTGTTAATAATCCCGTCAGTATTGAAAGTCTTCCGGGGGATACAATTATTAAGATAAAAGCGATTTTCAAACCTAACTGGGAATATTCATTTCCTTACAATGTGAAAGAACATGCAGGAACCAAAACATACATCCATCATAATATTGACAGCATCAAATACCATATCCTTCACAATCCCCTCTATGAACCCATGGATTATGTCACGTTTCAATTCATCAAACAATATCCTATCAGGGAAATACCATTGGAATACACGATTACTAATTGTTTAAACTGCAAGTAATTTTGAAACGCATTATAGCTTTGTTTATCTTAGTTATTGTTCAAACTGTGAGCCGGTCACAGGGGTTCATCATTTTTGATTCCAAGGATTATATCAATCCCACGTGGCTTGATCCTCAATACCTCGCTACTGACTCTATTAAGAAGATGTATTTTCTTTCAACATTCGGAGGAATGGGGGTGGATATTCACAATTATACTGGAGATGATGTATACCCCAATCGTTTCTTTAATACTTTCTGGTACACTACTTCTCTGTATTCAAGAAAATTTCAATGGACAATCAAAAACTCTTACCTGTTTGGGGCCAACTACAGAGTTAACAATGAAGAATACATTCTTTACCAGAATTTTAATCCGCAATTTCAGGTAGGCTGCTATCCCTTTTTCAAGAGTTCATACCTGGGTAATCAAATGAGAATGCAGCTTTCGTGGGCTCCGGAATGGTACACAAGAGGACCTGATGATCCGAAATCATTCAGGTCCAGCCTGCAGATGGAATATGGAGGAATTATTAATAATTATGACTCAAAAAATCAATTTCCTAAAACGGTATTTGTGACACAGTTTTATAAGAGCCTTGATTCATCTTCATTTTTCACTTATGGATTTACTGTTTTTACAGGGATCCCGGTGACCTATTTCAAGAGTGTTAAAAATACTTTATATTTTCAACTTGGTTATAACAGGAATTCAAAGCATGGTAATGATATTGCCAATATTTTAAGGCTTGGTTTGCTAGATGAAATTTTTTATGGTGCCACTCATCAATATGCCGTGTATTTTTTTGTTAATTATACAGTGGATTATAATATTCCCATAAGAAAATTGGGTGAAATAATTGACAGAAAAAATGACCATGGAATCAGGATGGGAGTGTTCTTTAATTTCCCTTTTTACAGCAAATTTTTATATAAATATAAATCTTAATTTCCTGCATTACTGATACCGTTTGGATCAAATGTCTTTTGGAATGCTGCGAGTTTTAGCTAATCAAATTTTTTTTCGGTAAGAAGAACTTCTTATCCCATACTTATGGGAATCACATCCCCTTTGTTTCATCTCACCTTTGCATAAAAATTTAAAACTAAAAACAAAAAAGAAATTACTATGAAAAAAATTATTGCAATAATCGCAGCCGGAATGTTAATTACATTCTCTTCCAGCCTGCAGGCTCAAAGCTGGACGAAAGTGGATCCGAAAATGACAAAAATGTTAACAGACACCACGGTGGTCAGGGCGTACATCGCCACACTTGTACCCGGAGAAAAAAGCACGAGCCACACGCATCCGGCTTCTTTTGTTTACGCATTGACATCCGGCAAATTGCATGTTGAATATGCTGATGGTAAAAAAGAAGATGTGGAATTAAAAGAAGGAGACTCCATGTACATGGGTCCTGAGCGTCCGCATGTAACTCAAAATACAGGTGACGCTCCTATGAAGTTTATGCTCGTGGAATTAAAAGAGCATCCTTACAAAGCAGAAAAGAAATAACAACTAAAGAAGCAGCTTTATTAGCCGGGGCTTTTGTTTCACCAACAGCTTCCGGCTAATTTTTATAGTGCAGCTGCAGACGACAGGAAAATTATTTGCCATACATCAGCTCTTTAAAATAATTGCTTAAGAACCTGTGATGCGGATCAGCTTTTTCTCTCGCAGCTTTAAACTGTTCCCATTTAGCGCCAAAGGCTTTTTCAACCTGTGACCGTGAAAGAACTTTTGTCTGGTTAAACGTGCATTTGCCTCCATATTGAACCGCAAACTCATTGTAATCAAAACAAAATTTATCCCATGCTTCCATCAGCTTTGCATTTTCAGAGACAGGGCGTACAGGATCAAGCGTCATTCGTTCCTCGTCATAAGAAGGGGAGAGAAGCGAATTTTTTTCAATGCGGATGCGGTAACATGCCATCAATCCCTTTTCATCAAATGACGGGTTTCGCTGTTTGTATTCTTTGAGAAACTTTATGAATGCAGGAAATACAATTGTTGGAAATGTTGAAACAGGATAAGCCCAGAAATGAAAATCCCAGCGATAAGGATATTTGTAAGAGTAATCAATAGGCTTGAGATTCTTAAACGTACGTCTTCCTTTAGGGAAGGAAATTTTTAAAAAACTAAAGCCTGCAATGGCAACGGTCCTGAAGATGCGCGACCACCAATTGCTTTCCACAGCGCCCAAAGCCGGGTTAAAATATTTAAACATATTCCGGTCGAGCTGGTTGTAAAGATTTTCAATAGCACCCGGTTTTCCCTCTACCTTGCTGAAGTTACGCGTTTCCAGGATTAATTTTCCTGTATTTGTATCAGCAAGTCCGAAAATGCCGTCATTATCTTCCAGCGCTTTACGATATACCTGCTCAAAGTTTTTATCGTGCACATTAGTGCTTACATAATTTTGTATCACAAGTTTCATGGGAATAACATCCAGTGTGGCTTCGAAAATAATTCCGGATAATCCATGACTGCACGTCATCAGTTCCCACTCTGCATCACCCCGTTTCATAGAGCGTGTATTACCATCTGCATCAATAAATTTTACCGCTTTAATCATCCCGGTTGCAATTCCTGAACTTTTACCGATAGCAGCATCTTTCAGACAGCAGCATGCCACACTGCCGACAGTGGCGTTCCCGATCTCGGGGGTAAAGGGCAATTGAAGCTTTCTTTCAGCAAGATAACGGTGCACTTCAAAAAGCTGCATGCCTGCCCCCACAGTGACTTCATCTTTTAACGGCTCGTTTATGTTCCTGAACTTTTTCATGTAAACAGCCGTTCCGCCATTTACTACATTGCATCCGCTGTTAGAATGTCCCGAACCAATTGCCACTACCGGTGACGGAAATCTTACTTTATCAGAAATGATTTCCTTTAAATCTTCCGGTGTTTCCGGTATAACATATACACCGGGTTTGCTAACGTATTGCCCTGACCAGTTAGTAAATTCAATTGTTTTGATTTCCATCTGTTAAAATTTCAGGGAAAGATAAAATAAATTTTAATTTTACGGATGGTTTTCATAAAGTAAAGAATTAAAAATAAAACCCTGCCTTTAATTTTTTTGCTGGCCCGTCTTCCGATAGCTATCGGAATGAACCGAAAAGGGAAGACTTCAACCAGTGGGTTTATTCAGTATCATCCAAAAGGTTGATTTTAGACTAAAATATAAAACAGGTAAGAATAACATTTACATTTGTTTTCTAAAATTGCAGATGATCTTAATCCCCTGTTCAGTTTAGTGATGGATAAACAATTTGCTGACTGAAAACTTTTGTTCAAAAAATATTTACGCTGAAATTCTGAAATCATGAAAAATATTTCCCTGATATTCTTTGTAATCATATTGATTGCTTTCAAATCGAACGCGCAATATGTAACAATACCTGATCCCGCTTTCCGGA
Organism: Bacteroidia bacterium; assembly: GCA_035275625.1. Classification (GTDB taxonomy): domain Bacteria; phylum Bacteroidota; class Bacteroidia; order AKYH767-A; family OLB10; genus DATEMK01. Next base: position 4,392 of record DATEMK010000021.1, on the reverse strand, counting down.
CATACCTCCAGCAAAAGGTTCCCACCTGTTTTAACGGAGCGTTATTGGATACAACCTGCGTTGACCTTTGGTCTGTTGATTCAATAAATGTTTCTTATATGAGCATCACTGATCTTACAGGTTTGCAATATTTCGGCTTTATTCAGTATTTAAATTGCTCACACAACTTTGTAACCCAGTTGCCGCCCTTGCAATATGTAGCAGCAATGGTATGTTCTTACAACCTGCTGACTTCTCTTAATCTTGCCGGTGTTTCCCAGCTCAATTGTTCACATAATTTTATTACCAATATTACTTCATTCGGCACCAGCAACCTGCATGATATTAATTGCTCTTATAATCAGCTCACTTCTTTACCCCCTGTGACCTGGATCTGGGTGGGGGCATGGACTTATTTTAATTGCAGCAATAATTATATATCAAGTATCCCTGCAGGATACGGTGATGTATATGTGCTTGATGTTTCAAACAATAATATTTCCATACTCCCCACATTTACTTCAGATTTAAGAGCTCTTTACTGTTCCCATAATAACCTGACTACGCTGGACGTGACCGGTGCATCTTCTTATATGGATCATATTGACTGTTCGTATAACCAAATTTCAACTATGTCAACCGGGATCGGTACAGTGAAGCTGAACTGCTCTCACAATCAATTAACTTCTTTGCCTCTGATCAATAATTTATACGATCTTAATTGCAGTAACAATCAAATAACAAGCTTAGCTCAATGCCCCGGGGATACGTTAAATTGCTCTGTAAATCCTATTAATTGCCTTCCCACCCTGAATGATCATATCAGGTCGCTTAATATAGACAGCACCCAAATTATCTGTGTTCCCAATTATCCATTATACTATCCGATCAATCTTCCCTTATGTGTACCCGATACCGGGATTTGTGAGGCATTCCCTTTAATAACGGGAACAATTTATAAAGACACTAATGGAAATAACATCCGGGATTTGGGAGAACCCCCTTTGCCGAATTGGATTGTGCAAACCCTGCCGTATAACTGGTACGGTAATTCTGATTACTCAGGCAATTATTTTGTTAAAGCTGATACCGGATTGAATGTAGCAGTGAGTGTTCCATATTCTCTTTCTCCGTATTACATTCCTTCTCCTCCATCTTATAATTTTTATTTCAATGCTATGAATGTGCAGGATTCTTTAAACGATTTTGCTGTGTATCCTGTTCCGAACGTTAACGATCTTAAAATTTCTATATGTGGTTTTGAAGCTGTTCCCGGAGATACGGATTATTATGAAATCAATTGCTTTAATCCCGGAACTAACAGCCAAAATGCCACTGTTGAATTTACTTTTCCTGATTCTATGGTATTAGTAAATGCGTACCCCGTTCCGAACAACATTAACGGGCATACAATTACATGGAATGTGAATAATTTTAACTCCCTTGATTGGTTTGATGCATCTGCAGGTTTAGCAGTACCCGTAACAGTTCCTCTCGGAACACCGTTGCATTTTGAAGCATCCATATTCCCGGTTGCCAATGACAGTACTCCAAATGATAATATTGCCATAATCAATGATTCTGTAGTCAGCTCTTACGACCCCAATACAAAAGAAGTGAGTGACACAACTATTGATCTGAACGATGTGGCTGACCAAAAATGGCTGGAATATACTATACGGTTTCAAAATACCGGGACTTATATGGCTTCTGATATTTTCATTATTGATACGCTCAGCGCAAAGCTGGATATTGCATCATTCCAGGTAATTGGATTCAGCCATCCTTATGATTTTACCATCAGGGAACATGGAATCATAAAATTTCGTTTTGACAACATCATGCTTCCTGATTCCGGGTCTAACCAGGCGCTGAGTCATGGCTTTATTAAGTACCGCGTCCGTTGTCTTAATACGTTGCAGCTGAATAATAAAATTAAAAACACTTCCTATATATATTTTGATTTTAACGTGCCTGTAAAAACAAACCAGGTTACTACAAGAGTGGTTGCTCCCACCTTCATGCAGCATCTGTTTAAAGATGAAAAACTCTCCGTATATCCGAACCCTGCAAAGGATATGATAGTGGTTACAGGCAATAGCTGTTTTATAAAATCCATCCGGCTGTTTTCAATTATCGGTCAGAAAATATATGAAAAAACAAATTTACATACGATGCAGGCAGAAATCAGCCTGGGTGAATTTTCACAGGGAACTTATTTATTGAAAGTAGAAAATGAAAAAGAAATCCTGTACAGGAAAATAATCAAACAATGATTGAGGTATCCGCATATAAAAAAATCCCTCTCAGAAATGAGAGGGATTTTTTGTGATCCACACGTCTCTTTAAGCAAATCATGAGATGGCTGGCAGCATCTGTAATGATAATTGATTGTGACAGCGGGAATTGCAAGAAGAGCGTTCACCAAATTGTGTTAAAAATTAACTTTGTTTATAGCGAGACAAAGATTCCCATTGAAAATTAATTGAATTCAGTAATTTCTTTCGTTCCGTGATCATAAGTCCATTTCTGTTTTGCTTTCGCTGCCTGCGAACCCATAGGCTGAAATCGGGATCAGGTTTATATGAATGCATCGTAATTCAGAAAATTTATTTTTCTTAGCATAAAAAATAAAAGTTTTATAAAGCCGATGAGAAGTTTTACATACAGGATATTGCCCTTTCTTGCGTTTATGGCATTTATACAATGCGGGTATGCACAACCTGCAATGCAGGACACCACTGCACGAATCACCTTTTCAATCATTTTAAAATTCAGCGGGAAAAACGGGATGCCTGAGCAAATGGAGGTATTCAGCCAAAATACGTTTAAGGAAAAGCGCGGTTTTTTACAGCGTGGACAACAATCCGGGACAGAGATCTACAAATTACAATTTTTTACCGCAACGGGAGAATTGCTTTACAGCGAAGAAATTCAAAACCCGCTTAAAGAGGTCATGGAAAAAAATAATCTCGAAGGATTTATAGAGAGAAAAGAAGTGGTGAAGGAAACGGGTTACGTGAATATCCGTTTTGAAATCAATGAAAATGTAAAAAAAATTAAAGCTGTTTGCAGTAAAATAAACGGGGAAGAAGAGATCCCGGTGACTTCTGTTATAACAGACATCGAATGACGGGTAACAATGGACTAATCCACCTTGTTTTAAATACATTTGCCCCGTAAATTTTACTTATGGACCTGTTTAATATTCTTGGTCTTTGTTTCGCTTTCATTCTTTTTATCCTGATCACGTGGACTGTTTTGAGTTTTATTTTTTCATCAATTGCATACATTATTGGTCAGCGGGTGGAAAAAATAAAAATAAAATATTACGTAAAAGCGCCTTATGACCTCGTTGAAAAATATGAAAGCCTGCTGCTCAGAAAATTCCCTTACTATAAGAAGCTTTCAGAAAAATCGCGCATAAAATTCCTTATCAGGCTGCACCGGTTTGTGCGGTCCAAAACCATTACAGGGCGCGAAGGGCTGGAAGTAACAGATGAAATGAAAGCGCTGATCGGGGCGTCAGCCATCCAGCTTACGTTCGGGCTGAATTACTACTGGCTGAATCACTATGAAGAAATTATTTTATTTCCCGATATTTTTCACAATTCCCGCATGGACCAGTTTCATAAAGGAGAAACAGGTTCAGACAGGGTGGTGCTGTCATGGAAGCATTTTCTCGAAGGTTACGATGATGAATCGGATAAGCTTAACCTGGGATTGCATGAGCTGGCTCATGCGCTCGATTTAAGCCGCATTGCAAATGATTCAGATGAGTATTTCAAAGAGTACTACAATAAATGGTACTTCGTTTCCAAAGGAGAATATCAAAACATGCAGCAGTCTCCATCTTTTTTGCGTGCTTATGCAGGAGTGAATTTCAGGGAATTTTTTGCCGTATGCGTTGAACATTTTTTTGAAGCGCCCGCTGAGTTTCAAAAACACCTTCCGGATATTTACAGGCATCTTACCATATTGTTGCGGCAGGACCCCCTTAAAACAATGGAGCAAAATGCAATCACTCTTCAGGAGGAAATAAATACAATGCCTGTTTCAGGATTTTCTGAGACGCCTGAATTTTCGAGCACGGTTTCGTTGTGGGATTCATTTATTGCAATAGCAGTATTGATGTTAAGAACATCCGTAACATTTTTTGTTTTGTATTTTGCATTAAAACTGCGAATGGTTTCAATAGTAATTATAATACTGCTGATGGTTTATTATTTTAATGCATTGCTGCTGACAAAATTCAACCTGTTTAAGGACTACCTTGTTATCAACAGGCCGCTCCTGCTTAACAGACAACATTCATTTTTCCTTGAAAATATTATCAGCATACAATTTACGCATGGCAACGTTGACAATGTGCTGATCACCTATTGTGAGAAGGGAGAGATTCAAAAATATAAT
>DATEMK010000020.1:0-2025 GCA_035275625.1 Bacteroidia bacterium | reverse complement strand
AGCCTCGCAACAGTATTTGTTGCTTTATCAGGTGCGGTCAAAGCCCAGCCTTCTTTAAGTATTAGCCTCAATTCAGGAGCGTCTTATATTTGTAAACCGGGAACAGTCACACTCAATGCCACGGCAAATTCAGGGTATGGTTGTCTTTATGCTTACGCACAATATTTGGAATGGTCTCTGGACGGTTCAACAGGATGGGTTACTAAAAAAAATTTTAGCGGTGCAACCTTTACAGGAAATGGTTCTGCCAGTTTAACATTTTCAAGCGATCTCACAGCTATAACTGATCTTAAAACAGGTTATTATCGCCTTAATATTATTGGTAACTGGCAATATTGCTGCGTTGGTGTTTGTTGCGCTTATTGGTGCGGCACAGGTGTGAATTCACCGAACATATCTGCTATTTTTCTCTATAATGATGCGGGTCCGGATAAATCTTATGTTCCGGCTTGTGGTGGCAGGGTACAAATCGGCACTGCTTCAAGCTCTTATAATGCTTGCTCTCCCACTTACTCATGGTCTCCCACCACAGATCTTTGGACAGCACAAACAGGAGGTTCAGCCTGTGGTTGTACAATTGCCCAGCCGTGGGCTGCCGGTCCTCCATCAGGTAGCCGTATCTATACCAGGCAAATGACGTGCGGAGGCAATGTTTGCAATGATGCAGTTACAGTAACCTACAGTGGAGTGGGTTGCAGGACTGAACTTCTTGGAGATGCTGACATTATGATTTCTCCTAACCCTTCATCAGGCCATTTTTCCCTCTCAAGTAAAAATTCAGACATGAATGAAATTTTTATTTATAATAACTTGGGCAAGTTGATACAACATTTTAAGACTGCTGATTCGAATAAAGATATATTTCTCGAACATGGAGTTTATAGGATTCGAATTCTGAATGAAAAGGGAACCAGGAGCTCAACCTTAGTAGTAAATTAAAGCAACTCTGTAGTTTAACATTGTCTTTTAGCAACACTATTCACAATTCTGCATAGCCTCACTTGGAATAAGGGCTATGCAGAATTGTGAATAAAAACCCCGGCTTTTCACTTTTTCTTCAACCAAAATAGCGTTTCCGCAAAAATTAAATTACACTCAATTTCAGAAAATTGTATTTATTAAAATTTCTTTTCATTTTCAAAATTATTTCTCTAAAGACATTAGAGGCTCTCATTGCTTTATTAGAAATTTAACCGGAATGGCTTTTTGTAATAAAAAGTTTTCCGCCTTTTATCAAAGCAGATTTCAGCCCCCTTGGCTTTAATTACATTCAGGTAATCAAAAACAGATCTTCTTGATACGCCAAGTTTTGTTGCAAACTCCACTGCATTCCCAGTTGCTTCAGAACGAATATAATAATCCGTTCTTTTCACCCTGTCAATAAATTCAAAATAACTCATCGGGATTGTTTTAAATGCCTATTCTTCTCCGGATTTTCGGCAACCTCCGTATAATTTAAAATTCAGATCAGCTCAAAAACTCAGCTTTTAATTTTAAATAAAGTTGAACCTTGTAACAGGAAAATAAATATAAATTCCAGTTTTAAGATTCAATTCCAACAGCTATTTAAAAGAATAATCTCTGCCTTGATTCTCTTATTTAATGAGAATTTAAAAACAAATACATTTTTTCACCGCTGTTGTTCTCATAGGGGGTATGAGACTTGTTTACAGGTGAGTTAAACAATTTTCGCCATCGGCCCGTACAACCGATAAAATAAACCACGTTTATTATAATCAACCCTGCCTCGAATGGTTGAATTGAATTAAAAACTTTATTTTCAATCAGCAAACGCAGACATAAATAAGATGCAAGAATCTCTCCACTTTTAGAAATTCATTTTCATCGAACCGGCAATTGCTCCGTTCATGATTATGATCTGCTGTAACTGAGCAGAAAAAGTAATGTAAAAACCGGAACGATCACTTGTTCCGAAACTTCTGCAAAAAAAGCTACATCTTCCGCTGTTAATTGATATAACTTATTAAGCATAAAACTGCTGACTATAAAATGTATAAAGTGGCT
>DATEMK010000019.1:0-3591 GCA_035275625.1 Bacteroidia bacterium | reverse complement strand
AGCGTGAGCAAAATATAATAATAGACCTGCACTACCGGGATTTCTGAAAACGGTTGTTTTACAGAAAGCTTTTTTATTTCATCAAGCAGGTGGAGTTCGTATTCCCCGGTTAAGATATTTTTAAGATTGATCACTTCACAAAACAATTGCAGCTTTTTGGCGAGGTAAAAAATTTCAAGGTTTGCCAGCACCCCCGAATAATCAAATTTCCTTTTTCTCGATTGTTTTTTCCCGGCATAATTAAGATGATTTTCGGCCGAATCAAAAAGATGGTAATAGAAAAGAGCGTTTTTACTTTTATTCTCCGCGTTGATTGCGTCATAAACAAAATCGTAAGCTTTTTCGCAATCGCGCATGGACAATGTTTTTGCGCATATACTCCTGTAAAGAAGCTTATTGTTGTCAAGCGAACGGAGTGTTAAAAAATATTCAATGTGCTTGCATAAGTCAGTTAAAAGGTATCGGATCTGCTGATCGTTGAATTTTTTCCCTGGAAATAATTTTTCATGCAAGCCCTTCCTGTTCCATGTTTTCTTAGCTGTAATAAACTTGCTTATGCAATCAAATGACCTCTGTAAATTTTTATCCGAATTAAAATAAACAGAAGACAGGTAAGCATGAAATGCCTTTGTTTCATGCAGGTTAAATGACCCGATAAGCTCGGTAGCCTTTGAGTTTTCCATTTTTCTCCGGGATGCAAAAATAAACTTATTCCGACAAATTAAAAATTATATTCAAAATATTTATAAAATACCTCTAATGTTTAAACCAATTATTTTAAATTTATTTCCGACAAACACATAATACTGTACTTTTTTTACCCAGCATGTCGTTATACATTTGTACCGTGGCAAAGTGTCTGAACTAAAATGATTAACTTTAACAACATAAAGTCATGAAAAATATTCAAAACCCCAAAACCCTCTCATCTTTAAAAAGATGGTTGCTGATTATTTTGCTTGTACCCGTCTTTTCGGTTTTTTTGTTTTCCTCCATCACTGTTAATGCACAGGTGCTGGTTTCCATGAACCCCAACCTCGGGCAGCAGGGCCAAACCCTAACTACCGTTGTAACAGGATCAGGTACACAGTTTCAATCTTCATCTCCCAATGGCAATGTCCTCGAAATTCAATTGCTGAAATTGGGATATGATACCATTTTCCCCGATACAAGCACGATCAATATTATTGATAATACACACTTTGATGTGGAGATTTCCATTCCGCCTGCAGCCCAGAAAGGCTTATATGACCTGTATGTGAAACTGGGTACCGGTGAAAACCTAACATTGCCGGCTGAGTTCAGAGTAGGAACAATTGAAGGAACAGTGAGCGGTACCGTTTATTATGATACAAACGGCAATGGTGTGAAAGATACCGGTGAACCGCCCCTGGTAAACGAAAGATTTTATGTGACACCTGACAGCAATTACGTTTACAGTGATGCGCTTGGAAATTATTCTTTCGGCACCTACAATGGTACACGAACTATAGAATGGCGGCCCACCAATGCGCATTATTATCTCTTGTCTTCCGCCAACCCTTCTTACACGGTATTAATCAATAATAACAATTCCTCGGGAAATGATTTCGGGCTCATAACAGCCATCACCTCCATCACCCCCAACCAGGCGAATGCAGGGGTAACCTTAACAACTACGCTCACAGGCGATGATATTTTTTACCAAACCTCCTCTCCCCCCGGAAATCTCTTAAATTTTAACTTACCCGGTGTATTTAATTTTACGATCCCGCCTGACGGTTATGTTGTCCTTGACCAGGATACTGCCACAGTAACATTTACTGTCCATGGAAATGCAGTCCCCGGAATTTATGATGTGGCTATAACAGTTGTCAGCAACATTTTTCCATTTGATGATATCACGTACATACGTCCTGATGCGTTTACAATAGGACCTCCTGACGGTTATGTTGATGGCACGATTTATTTTGATGCAGATACTAACGGTGTGATGGGCCCCGGTGAATTTGGCGTACAATACACCGATTTATTTATGACACCTGACAGCGTTACTATTTCTCCTGACGCATCCGGTAATTTCCACTTCGGTGTTATTAACGGTTCGCATACGGTTGAAATAGGAGACCTGGGCGAATTCATACTCTCCTCTGCCGATACGGCTTACACGGTCACCATTAATAATAATACTGCCTCAGGGCTTGATTTCGGTATAAAATCGCACCTGTATTCCATTTCACCCAACCTGGCATACCAGGGACAGTCGCTCACCACCACTATAACCGGCTTTGAAACGCAGTTCCAGTCATCATCCCCGCAGGGAAATATACATGAGATGATGCTGATTAAGTCAGGCGGAGGCTCTACCATTCAGGGTCCGCTTGCTAATATTACACAGCCTGTTGACAGCATACATTTTGATGCTCTTATCACGGTTCCCGGCAATGCAGCTATCGGTTATTACGATGTGTCGGTTACAGTGAAGCAGCAGGGCGCTCCGTGGATCCTTCATACGTATATCCTGCCATACGGATTTCATGTTGGCAGCGGTGATGTATGGCCCGGTGATGCAAATTATGATTTAACTGCAAACAACAACGATGTCTTAAACATCGGTCTTGCTTACGGAGAGACCGGACCTGTGCGTGCCGGAGCATCCTTAAGCTGGGTGGCGCAGCCTGGAACTGCCTGGAGCGGTTTTTTTCAGAATGGAGTAAATAAAAAACATGCAGACTGCGATGGCAATGGAGTGGTGGATAATGATGATACACTTGCCATTTCGCTCAATTATGGTTTAACACATCCTGCCCGTCTTGCTGGCCCGAATCAAAATCAATCTTCAGCTCCGCTGCTTTATCTTGTTGCGAATCCCCAGGCAGTCAGTGAAGGGGATACCGTTGAAGTGGATATTTTCCTCGGCAATTCAACCATTCCTGTTGACAGCATTTACGGAATTGCTTTCACCATCAATTTTGATACTGCTTTGGTGGATAACTCTTACATGCCTTTTGATTTCTCAGGCTGCTGGATGGGGACATCCGGGGTTGACATGCTCACTTATACCAAAAAAATATTTACCCAGGGAAAAGCGGATATCGCTTTAACAAGAACCAATCATCTGAATCAAGGCGGATACGGTTTTGTTGGAAAAACAGGTGTGGTGGTGGTTGACAATATTGGCGCAAGGCTGGGCAATTCAGTCAACTTGCCCTTTTCAATCAGCAATGTGACGGCAGTGACGGCAAATGAATATTATTTAACAATTTCCACCAATGGTGATAATGTATCAGTTGATAGTTTAGGAGACGATCTGGATGAAATGATTTCTGTTTACCCGAACCCTGTTAAAGATGTGCTCACCATCAATTCAGGCAGTGCAAAAATAACTTCGCTTGACATTTATAACACCATCGGGCAAAGGATAATGAGCAAAGAAATTTCCTCTTCTAAAATTAATATCATCACCCGAAATTTTAAAGAAGGAATTTATTTGCTGAAATTAGTGACAGATGCAGGAGTGATGAACAGGAAATTTTCTGTTGTGGAAAAATAAATAAGTGTTATCCGTCATTCGTGACGGCAGTGCTAATTTTTATTTTCAAACAGGGAATA
>DATEMK010000018.1:0-11465 GCA_035275625.1 Bacteroidia bacterium | reverse complement strand
AAGATTTTTTTTCTTGTGGCTCTGAATACGCTCTCCAATATTAGTGATTTCTTTTAATTTTTTTACTATCTCGTCTAATTTAAAACTTGGAAATTGTTTTTTGATGAAATCAATTTTTTCTTCGTTACCGCAATTACCCGGACACGCATCCGCTACTTCTACGATTTTTATTGCAAGGGCTTTACGGTAAACTTCATCAAGTAATAATTGATATGTTGTTTCCAAACCATTGTCAACTGCTTTGAATTGTGTAATTATTTTTTCAGGGTCTTTTTCTTTTTCCATCATTTTAATTAATCCATCCACTTGTCCTCGAATGGTTGTAAGACGGATTTTGATGTCTTTTGTTAAATCTGATGGAAGCATGACTTTGAATTTTGATACAAAGTTAAAGGACAGCAGGGGTGGTCACCAAATCAGAAGCAGGAAATTCATTAATTTAAAGCTCATCAAATCAGTCAATTTCTATTTTCGGAACTAAACTTTCGTCAATCCACTCTGCAAACTTATAATCCTTTTTATCACAACGGATGCAAATACGGGTTGCGGTAAAGTTGTATTTTTTTCCATAACGGTTCTGTGCTTGTGTGTAATCTTTATACCGCCATTTATGTCCGAATATTTTACAGAGCAACATAAAAATTTATTTTTTTCTGAAATAGCCATGAGAAAAATGATTGCCATATAAAACATGAACTTTTTCAGGTTTATCTTCAAAAAATAAATCACATGCTTCTTTAACGCACGGATAGGTCTTTAACCCTCTTACGGTTTTGTTCACGTCATGGTAATCCATTATCATGCAAATTGCACGGGAAGTCATGCGCGGGTAAATATGTTCGAGGAGATAAAGAATGAGGTCCATGAGTTTTATCTGGTCAAATTCTGTAGTACAATCAATGTGAATGAAAGCGAGTTTACGGGGTAGTTCCGCAGGAACGGTTTCCCTGAAAAATCCTTCATGAATTTGCGGTAATTTTAAATTTGCTTTTTTAAAATTCTCTATAAAAATATTTTTAAAATTTGTAGCAGGGTCATTAGTTAAATTAAATGCATCATAAACATGAAATTGTTTGTCTGATTTAAAATTTTCAAGAATAGTTTGAATTTGTAATGAACTGTTGCCCGTATAAGTACCCAGCTCAACAAAATCACCCGGAATGTTGTGCACTAACATTTCGTTTGCAAAATGAAACATATTAATCCGTTGTTCAACGGTAATCATTTCGTCATTAGCGGGTTTTGGAGCTATTTCAATGTTCCATTTAAGGTTTGCAAAAAATCTATTTACGTGCGAAAACGTTTTTAATAAAAATTTTTGCTTTGGTGTGACTGGGTTAAAGAAAGTATAATCCATGTAATATAATTTAAATTTTGCCTAATCCTTTCCTGTATTTACTTTTAAGCTTTATACTGTCCTGCTGATTTTCCCGTGTGGTGCGAAATTGGCCTGACAAGTGCCGGAGCGTTTTATAACCGAGATGATTTGTAATTTCACCCAGGTTCATTTCTCCGTACTCCAAAAGCTCTTTTTCTTTTTCAATTTTCATAAGGATGATGTAATGCCTTATCATCATTTACGTTTTTACGAAAAAAGTGCTGCTTAAGTTACTGTACGGTTTTTTATTTTTTCAGAAATATATTTTGGAAAATGATACAGGTAACTCCAGCGAATTGTGCTGAATTAAATCAATAATAGATTTTTTTTGAATTGCGCTTGTCCCAATTTAATGGACGAAGCAACAAGATTTATTGGACGAAGCAACAAGCGTAAAATTTATCAAATCCTCTTTACTGTTTTTATACAGCGTCAAACCATATTTCGGATATGAATGGTATGAAAGGACACGAAGCTTAAATTTTACATTTTCATATTGCTCATGTTTTGAGAAGAAGTATCCATATTCATATCTTTCATCTCACCCGGATTCATGTTATCCATTTTCATCCCGGACATATTTTCCATAGGCATCATGCCCCGCTTAAAAATATATTCGCTGTTGATGAGATATGCTCCGCTTGTAACTACACGCTCCCCTGTTTTTAATCCTGATATGATTTCAATTTTATTTTTGTTTTCAATTCCTGTTTCAATCATACGCGATTCAAATCCGCCTTTATCGTTCTGTATCCACACGACAGCGCTTTTTGCATCACGGACAACAGCGTCCACCGGTAAAACAATTGCTTTCTTTTCCTCCGAATGGTGAATAACGTATGCCTGCATACCAGGCCTAAGTTTTTTCCGCGAATTATCCACTTCAACTCTCACGAGGTTAATCTTGGTTTCTTCCTGAAGTTCGGGACTGGAAAATGTTATTGCTCCTTCGGTAATTTCTTCAGGCATACCTTCAGGAATTATTTCTACTTTTTTTCCTTCTTCAAGCAAACCAAGCTCGTTTGAATAAAACTGTGCTTCCACCCAAAGGGAACTTAAATCCGCCAGCTTGTAGATTTTTGTTCCTTCCTCTATATTGTCGCCTTCTTTAACAGAAATTTCTGTGATAGCTCCCGATACCTTGCTGTAAATTGCATTAACGATTTTTGACTGTTTTGTTTTTTCGAGCTCAGAAATTTGTCCAGGTGATAAGCCCCATAACTGCAATTTATTTTTTGCTGAAGAAATAACACTGGCTCCGCCAAGCAACTTTGATTTGTCAATCGTAATCAGATATTCTTCCTGTGCAAGCATTAATTGACGGCTGTACAAATCATAAACAGGTTCACCGGCTTTTATTTCTTCTCCTAAAATTTTATGATATAATTTTTCAATGCGTCCGTTAATGCGGGAAGCAATTTGTTCGGTTTTATTCTCGTTCACTGTAAATACACCGGTGAGCGTTGTTTCTTTTCCTATTGATGATTTGCGCACGGTATCTACTTTCACATTGGCAAGTTTTATCTGCTCAGGATTCAGTTTGATAATGTTCATTTCATTTTTGTCAATGATGGCTTTTGTAAGAGGCATTTTGCAAATCGGGCACATGCCGGGTTGCTTTTCGAGCACCTGCGGGTCCATCGAGCACACATAATACTCGTTCTCTGCAAGAACTTCTTTAGATTTATTGTTACAGGAAACAAGTAACAAGCCCGACAACATGATTAAAATGAATTTTGAAAATATATTATTCTTCATTGTTTTCAGTTTTTATGAATCCTTCGCTGTCCACAAGGTAATGTGCTTCGGAAGCAATTTCGTCTTCTTCTATGAGTCCATCAGAAATTTCAACCATTGTATTTGACATTGCACCCGTTTCAACTTTTCTTGCAGTGAACAGCTCTTCTTTTTTTACCCACACAATTTTTTCTTTACCTAAATCAACCAAAGCGGAAATCGGAATCCATAGCGCTTCCATTTCTTTTCCTTTGATTTTTGCTTTCACCAGGCTTCCCACTTTGTGATTGTGCAAGTGATTATCCATATTAACTCGTGCTGTCATGGTTTTAAATCCCGCTTTAAAAACCGGCTCTATAAAATCAATTTTTCCTGTCATGGTCATTCCATTATTTCCATCAATTGTCATTTTGACTTCCGCTCCAACTTTTATTTTTGAAATATCCTCCGGGTTTATTTGCAACATCACAACGACATCGTGCGGATTAATTACGTTAAAAACCGTTTCGCCCATCATCACATACATTCCTTCCTTCACCGAAAGCTCTTCACCTGATATATTATTTGTGCCCATTCCGGAAGACATGGATTTCATTCCGGAAGTAGAAGATTTCATCTCGTGAACATGCCCCTCGTATGGACTGAAGACGGGAATGGAATGCATTACTGTTTTTGTGCTGACTATTTTTTCAATTAAAATATCCGATAACCCAAGTAATTTTAATTTTTGTTTTGCCGAATTAATTAAGCTTGTTTCGCCAGAATCATTGTTAAAAAGATAAACAAGGTTTTCCTGTGCAGTTACTAATTCGGGAGAATAGATTTCAAATATTTTTTCTCCTTTGCGTACGGGCTGATAAGGATACCTGATGTAAAGTTTTTCAATTCTTCCGGAGAAGAGTGTTGAAATATCATGTTCAGTTCGTTTGTCATATTCAATGTATCCGTTAGTCTCCACGTCCATATTCATTTTGTGAAATACAGGCTTTATGGTTTTCACGGATGCAAGCACAGTACTATTAACCGGCTTCAAGACATTTTCTAACAATCCCTCAGAAGCTTTCAAAACTAATTCCATTCCGCATTTCGGGCATTTCCCAGGATGGTCCTGCTGAACTTCCGGATGCATGGGACAGTAATAAACAGTTTGGAGTTTGGAGTTTGAAGTTTGAAGTTGTTGCTCTTGTTTTTTTTCTCCACAACCAGGGAAAATGGCAAATAGGCAATAAGCAATAAGCAAAACTTGCCAATTTGCCAATTTGCCAATTGCTATTTGCCAATTTGTTTTATCGTATCTGCATTTCCTTTTCATATTCTGCCTGTGCTTTAAGTAATATTCCGAGATGTTCTAAATATTTCATTTGCGCCATTTGCAAATCATCCCATGCAAGCAATGCTTTCATCAGCTCGCCTGTATTTTGGCTATAGCTTAAAAGATTTGTATCGAAACTTTTTTTGTATGCCGGAATCACCTTGTTCCGGTAATTGTCCACTTCTGCATATTCGGTATTAAGTTCGAGCACAATCATGGTTACCATTTGATTCGCCATGTTCAGCATTGCCTGCTTGTCCTGTTCCATTGCAGAAATTTCAAATCCCATTGCTTTTACTTCACTTTTGTATCCACGCGAAGACTTTGAAAATATCGGTACGCTAACCATGAACATTGCAGCATACAGGTCTTTCCCGCTGAACATGGCAGTATGCTCAAAACGGAATCCATATTCCGGTTTTGATTGTAGAGACATCAGCGTCCGATTAAGTGTCGTGTTTGAAATTTCACTGTTGATTCTCTGAATGTCACTTCGTATCAATGCAAGCGAATCTTTAAGTGGAAATAAATTTTTCTCACGATAATTTTTCACGAGGTTGTTTGTATCCACATCAAACTGCTGATTTACATCAGAATTCATCAGGTAATTTAAGGTCACTGTAAGTGATTTCACCATATTCTCTTCATGAAGAAGCATTGTTTGAGAATCAGTAAGACGCGCTTTTGTTTTGTAGATGCTTCCTAAGTCTTCCATTCCCGATGACAGATGTTTTTCGCTGATGTCAACCATTGCTTTCATCAATTCAATATTGTCTTTGATAATTTGAATTTTCTTTTCGGTGATGTATCGCTCATAATAAGTTTCTTTCGCCTTAGCAAATAATTGATTCTTCAGGTAGTCGTATTCGTTTTGCTTTATGGAAGCGAAAGATTTAAAATAATTTTCTTTCGCAGTGTTCCGCTTGCCGTTAGGAAACCATTGCTCTGCGACAAACATTGCCTGGTAGGTATTATTTTTAAAATCGAATGAGTATGGATTGTCTCCCGCTTGTACACCAATCATTGTTGGCATCCATGTCCGCACGCTATTTACCCGCTCATTTGCACCGGCAATCTTGTTAGTGTAGGAAAGCAAAGCCGGATTATTATTTTCGATTCTTGATAAAACAGAATCGAGAGAGAGAACCTGAGAATAAGTTTCAGGTATTATGCAATAGGAAAAAAGAAAAATTAAAACGAATTTTTTGCTCAAGAGAAAATTCCAAAAATAATTTTTTATAGCTGCTTGATTATTTAATGCAATGAGCATGATTTTTATGGTTTAAGAAGTTTAGCATTAATAGCAACTACGATTGTGCTTAAACTCATCAGCACTGCTCCGGCTGCCGGACTTAACATGATGTTCCACTTGTAAAGAACTCCTGCTGCAAGTGGTAATGCAATTACATTGTAACCTGTTGCCCAAATTAAATTCTGAATCATCTTCCGGTAAGTTGCTTTTCCGAAAAGAATCAAACTTGCAATATCCTTTGGATTGCTGTTGACCAAAATAATTCCTGCGGTTTCTGCTGCAATATCACTCCCGCTTCCCACAGCAATGCCTACATCAGCTTGAGCTAATGCAGGTGCATCATTTACTCCATCGCCCGTCATAGCAACAAATTCTCCATCATGTTGTAGTTCTTTTATTTTTTCTAATTTCTGATGCGGTAATACTTCTGCGAAAAATCCATCCATTTTTAATTCATCATTGACACTCTTTGCAACTTTTGAATTATCACCTGTAAGCAAAATGGATTTAATTCCGTTTGCGTGAAGTGTTTTTATTGCATCGTAAGATTCGGGACGGATTTTATCAGCCAAGGCAATAAATCCTGCAACTTTATCATCTATTAAAACATAAACTATTGTTTCATTTTCTTTTCCATTCATATCAAGTTCGTGAGAAGGAAATTTTTCTTTCACGTACTTTGGGCTGACAATCATTATTTCCTTTCTGTCAATTATTCCTTCTACTCCTTTGCCCGTCATGGCTTTAAAGCCTTCAACTTTCGGTAAAGACAAATTCAATTCTTTAGCTTTTGCTACTACTCCCGTTGCAACGGGATGTTCTGAATTTTGCTCAATGGCTGCTGCCAATCCTATTAATTGGTCATCAGAAATATTTTCTATGTAGGATTTAAAACGAACCACTTGGAATTTTCCTACTGTGAGCGTTCCGGTTTTGTCAAAAATGATTGTTGTGACTTTTCTTGCATTCTCAAATGCAGTTCTGTTTTTTATGAGCAACCCATTTTTTGCTGACAGAGATGTAGAGATTGCAACTACTAAAGGAACTGCCAATCCTAAAGCATGAGGGCAACAAATAACAATTACTGTTACCATTCTTTCTAACGCAAATACCAGGGTTTCTTTTGCTATCAGCCACCAAAAAAATAAAGTTGCAAAACCCGCAACCAATGCAACAATGGTAAGAATACGCGCTGCTTTGTCTGCAAGCAACTGAGTTTTTGATTTTGCCTTTTGTGCATCGTCCACCAATTTAATTACTCTCGATAAATAAGAATCTTTTGAGGCATGACTTACTTTTACCTTTAATGAAGCGTTTCCATTTATCGAACCGGCAATTACTTTTTCTCCGTTTTGTTTTTTAACCGGAACGGATTCACCCGTTAGCATAGATTCGTTTAAATAACTTTCGCCCTCTGAAATTATTCCATCTGCTGCAATTTTTTCACCCGGCTTTATCAAAATCAAATCACCTTCTTTGAGTGAATCGGTTTTTACTTCCATGACTTGTTGCCCGTGAAGAAGATGTGCTTCCGAAGGCATAAGCTGAATTAACAATTCAAGTTCTTTTGATGCCCCAGCAACGGATTTCATTTCAATCCAATGTCCTAATAGCATGATTAAAATAAGTGTGCAGAGTTCCCAGAAAAAATCCATTCCCTGCAACCCAAAAACAGTGGCAACACTGTAAGCATAAGCCACAGAGATAGCAACCGCAATCAATGTCATCATGCCGGGTGCACCATTTCTCAATTCGCCAACCAGCCCTTTTAAGAATGGTGAACCACCGTAAATAAAAACGATTGTTGAAAGTGCAAACAGCAAGTAAGTTGAACCCGTAAAAGAAAGATTGAAATGAAACCATTGCTGAATCATTGGTGAAAGCAGCATGACGGGAATCGTAAATATGAATGTTATCCAAAACCGCTTTTTAAAATCCGCTACCATTGTTCCATGACTTTCCCGATGTTGCGAAGAATGTTTTTCCATTTTCTCCAGCTTCATCCCGCACTCAGGACAATTTCCAGGCTGCTTTCTGGTAATGTATGGGTGCATGGGACAATAATAGGTATCACCGTTATCATTTATTACTGGAGCACCGTGATGTTGATGTTTCATTTTTTTATTAATGTTTTATCGCAGATTCAACCATATCCATTTTTCCGAATTTATTCAGCTCGTATTCTTTTACCATTTCAAAGACAACGGGTGTAGTGAGCAAAACAAAAATTGAAGATGTAAGAACTCCGCCTATCATCGGCAGCACAATTGGAATCATAACATCACTGCCAACACCGTGACTCCACAAAACAGGGACAAGCCCGAACAACATGACAGCCACCGTCATCATCTTTGGTCTTAACCGCTGTGCTGCTCCTCTGTATATATATTCGCGCAAGTCACTATTGGAAATTGTTTCTCGTGAATTTCCTTTCAACCGAACCAGTTCATGCATGGATTCATGCAAATAAATTATCATGAAGATGCACGTCTGCACAGCAATGCCGAACAATGCAATGAAACCTACTGCAACTGCAACAGAAAGATTTACATGATAAAAGTACACCATATATACTCCGCCAATGAGTGCAAAAGGAATTGTGATTAAGCTGAAGAATGCTTCCCTGACAGATTTGTAAACCATATACAACACAAGGAAAATAATAAGAATAACAATCGGGCAAATTATCTTCAGAGTGTTTGATGCACGGATTTGATTTTCCCATTGACCGCTCCATTCAATAAAATATCCGCGCGGAAGCTTTTTGATTGTTTCATCAATTTTTTTCTGCGCATCTTTTACAGTGCTTCCCAAATCACGTCCACGCACATTAAAAAGAACTGTACCCCGCAGCAAAGAATTTTCTGACTGAATCATTGGCGGACCATCATCAAAATAAATATCAGCAACTGACGACAGTGGAACAGGACCGAAATCCATTGTCTGAATCGGTATTCGTTTTATATCGTCAAGTGAACTACGGTAATCCTGGGCAAGCCGTGCGTTCACACTGAATCGCTGCCGTCCCTCGATTGTAGTGGTAAGATTCATGCCGCCAATAGCGGATTCAATTACCATGTTCACATCATCCACACTTAAACCATACCTGCCGATTTCATCTTTCTTAATCCTGATGTCAAGATACTTTCCTCCAATAATCGGGTCAGCATATAAATCTTTTACCCCATCCAATCCTGTGAGTTCTTGTTTTACCTGCTGTGCAAGCTTATTCAGCGTGTCAAGATTGTCGCCCATAATTTTAACACCAACATCAGTCCGGATTCCGGTTGACAACATATTTATCCGGTTTATGATGGGCTGTGTCCAGCCATTCACAGTTCCGGGAATCTGAAGTTTGGCGTTGAGTTCGTTTACAATATCTTCTTTGGTAATTCCCGCTCTCCATTCCGATTTTGGTTTCAGCAAAACAATTGTTTCAATCATGCTGATGGGAGAATTGTCGGTTGCTGTGCTCGCTCTTCCTGCTTTTCCCAAAACATTTTTTACTTCTGGAACTGTAGCAATGATTTTATCCTGCACCTGCAAAAGCCGTTTCACTTCTGAATTGGAAACATCCGGTAATGTTACAGGCATAAACAAAATACTTCCTTCATCAAGAGGAGGCATAAACTCTGTTCCCATCTGCATCATCATAGGAATGCTTATAAGCAGAGCAATGACGTTAATTCCGAGTGTTGTTTTTCTCCATTCTAAACACCATTTAATTATTGGTGAATAAATTTTCTGAAGAATATTGTTGACAGGATTTTTTGTTTCAGGTCTGAAATTTTTTCCTTTCAGAAAGAATGAAGCAAGAACAGGAACAAGCGTAACAGCAATAAAAGCATCAATGAGAAGGATAAAAGTTTTTGTCCACGCAAGCGGAGAAAATAATTTTCCTTCCTGACCTGTCAGCATGAATACAGGCAGAAAAGATGTTACAATTATAATAGTAGAATAAAACGCACCCTTGCCAATTTGCTGACATGCCTGCTCAATGATGTTGAGCCGTTTTTCTTCCTGTATTTTCTTTTCGTTATTCATCTTTTCGTCTTTCTGCTAAGTGCCTGTAAGCATTTTCCACCATCATAATTCCATCGTCAACCACCACACCGATTGCCAAAGCGATACCCGTAATAGACATGATGTTTGAAGAAATTCCGAATGCTTCAAGCAGGATGAAGCTTGCTGCAATAGAAACGGGAATCTGGATGATGATGATAAATGCACTTCGCCAGTGAAAAAGAAAAATCAAAACAATAAATGACACTACAATCATTTCTTCAATGATGGTTTTTTTCACTGAACCTATTGCAGCTTCTATAAGTTCGCTTCTGTCATACGCCACTTTAAATTTCACTCCTTCGGGTAATCCTTTTTCGATGCCGGTAAGTTTTGTTTTTACTCTTTTAATAACTTCATCTGCATTTTCTCCATATCGCATGACGATAATTCCTCCGACTACTTCTCCTTCTCCATTCTCATCAAAAATTCCAAGACGCAAATCGCCTCCCATCTGTATTCCTGATGAGACCATTCCAATTGTAATAGGAATAGTGCCATTTTTTCCTACAGGAATATTTTCAATATCTTTTTTGCTCTTAATATAACCCAACCCACGAACGATATATCCGATGTTGCTCATTTCAAATTTTCTTCCGCCCACATCATTGTTGTTACTCTTCACCGCTTTCAAAACATCCATCATGGAGATGTTGTAAAAATTCAGCTTATGCGGGTCAATGTTTATTTGATATTGTTTTTGAAATCCTCCGAATGATGCAACTTCACTTACACCTTTCACAGTTTGCAAACCGTATTTGATATACCAATCCTGCAATGCACGAAGCTCCCCCAAATCAAAACCCGGTGCATCAAGTGTGTACCAGTAAACATGACCAACTCCTGTCCCGTCAGGACCAAGAGTCGGCATCACACCTTCCGGCAACAAACGCTGTGCATAGTTTAATCTTTCAAGTACACGGGTACGTGCCCAGTAGATGTCAACATTATCTTCAAAGACCACGTACACGAAGCTCATCCCGAACATAGAAGTTCCACGGACATTTTTAATTTTTGGAATGTTTTGAAAATTTGATACAAGCGGATATGTTACCTGGTCTTCGATAACCTGCGGACTTCGTCCCATCCATTCTGTAAAAACAATTACCTGGTTTTCTGACAAATCAGGAATTGCATCAATAGGATTTTTCTTGACAGAATAAGCGCCCCAGCCGAATAAGCCAATGCTGAACAACAAGACCAGCCAACGGTTGCGAAATGAAAATGCTATGAGATATTTTACCACGATTTTAAATTAAAATGGCAATAAGCAAAATAGCAAAATGCAAAATGGCAATTGCCTTAATAATTTTCCATTGCCCATTTGCCAATTGCCGATTTGTCTATTGCCCATTTGCATATTGCCCATTTATTTCTTCGGTCTCTCGTATTGGCAGCATGAATGAAGATTATTGTATGCTTCATCAGGTGCTGTAGCGTACTGGTTGTCATAACCGGCACCGGCAACTTTTTCACCGATTTTCTGAACAGTAATTTTTGAAGGGTCGTAAGTCACTGCCAGCATTTTGGTATCCTTATTCCAGTTTTTCGAGAGCACACCATCTTTCTTTTTTAGTGAACCTTCTATGGTTGCTTTGCACATATTGCAATTGCCAAATACTTTAATAGTATCTGTTTTGCTGTCCTGAGCGAATGATACTTTGCTGAGCAGCACACAGCAAAGTGATAACAGAATTAATTTTACTTTTTTCATTTTTATTTTT
>DATEMK010000017.1:0-10557 GCA_035275625.1 Bacteroidia bacterium | reverse complement strand
TATAATTTCCAGAATAATTTTTTAACCCGGTCATTAATACGCCAGCATCTGATAAAAATGTATTTGATCAATTTTTTGATCCTGCCGGATTCACTTTCATCGTCAAACTGAAGGCTGCGGGGAAAAACCTGTAAACTTTCCTGCGTTAATTTTAAAGGCTGGTTAAAGCGCAGCTCTTTGGTCATTATTACTTTGCCGTCAAAGGTGGCAAATATGGATGGCGAAACATTTATGCCTTCTTTGTGAATTACATCAATTGAATTGTCATCAATTGCAAACAGATCAAAATATTCCTGTTTTATAAAAAAAGCATTTCCCCGGGTTGTACATATTAATTCATAACCTTTTCTTTTGCCCAGCTTAATAAGCGACAATAAGGATGATCCCTGCAATTTGCTCATATCGGCAGGCTGAACAAAATCAATGTGATTCGAAATTTCACAGTTAAATTCAATGATCACCAGCTTTGGGTTAAAATAACTGAGGCTGTTCCAGACATGGTAATCATTACCATCTATATCCATGCTCATTACATCAAAGTCAAGCGGTAAAGGTGTTTCGGCTAAGATGCTTTCAAGAGAATTTTTGCCTTCAAAGTCAACAAGCCGGTTTATAAGCTCAACTTTTGAATTTCCTTTATAGGTGTTCTTAAGATCATTAAATTTTTGTTTGCTTCCCTCCACAAGCACTCCGCTCCAGTTTTTATGCTGAATCAAATTCCAGGTATTGCTCATAAATTTTCCATCCCATGCGCCAAATTCAATGCACCAGTGATTTTGATGGCTTTTCGGAATGATATTAAAAATTTCTTCTATAATGCCATCTTCTCCGAATTGGGAAGTAACACTATGAGCATATTTCCGGAGATCGGTTTTGGTTAAAATTATTTCTTCCAGCATAAACCTTTGGGGGATTTAAAATTGTTTTGGAGTTATTAATAAAAAGGAAAAGTGGTTTTAATCTGACAAATATATAACTTGGAATGATACACTCCAAATATTTCTGTGCTTTCAAAGAAGCTCCCGTTTTTTCACAGGGACTATGGAGCTTCAGGGCATTTTCAGCTCCATTTCTATAAGCGCTTCCACAAAAAGCCGTTCACCCGTTGAATTAAGTTCGTAAGGAAGGTACTTTCCGCTGATGGGCCAGGATGCAGGAATACCGCCTTCGAGATAAGGATGGCGTGAGTGCAGTTGTTTTTCTTTCGCGTATTGAATCAGCTTTCCGGCAGCGGTTTTGAAAACCTCATTGCCGGTTTTTTTATAAAGCATCATTCCCAAAGAGCATAGCAGGCTATTGCCCGGAAGGCAGCAATAATTCACAGTGGTTTTAAATTCATTGTTAATTTCACCGGGCAAATAACCATTGCTTCCCAGGAGATTGAAAAGCGATTTGTAACCTTTAATAACATTTTCAGTTTGCGAATCATCATTCAGCTCATTTGCCGACAGCAAAATTCCTGTTAATGTATAACCAATAATGTCGGTGTAATGATAAACAGCTTTAGAAGATGCTTCAGCAAATGATCCGTTTTCATTTTGCTGTTTGATAGTG
This sequence comes from Bacteroidia bacterium, assembly GCA_035275625.1. Lineage (GTDB taxonomy): Bacteria > Bacteroidota > Bacteroidia > AKYH767-A > OLB10 > DATEMK01. Next base: position 9,003 of record DATEMK010000017.1, on the reverse strand, counting down.
TAAAGAATATTTTTTCTGCCGGTATTTATGAACCGTTCATTATTCAAAAGACTGCCCAGCCGGATGAGCGAAAATGCCGTCATCGTATTTGCATGAGGAACATTAAAAGTATAATGCTGCCAGCTTCCGTCAGGCATTTGCATTTGCACCAGCCATTCAGCGCTTTTAAGAATAGCTGCCAGGATTTTTTCATCTTTATTTTCCACATACAGAGAAATCAATCCTGCATTTACACAACCGTTTGCAAACACAGCCGGAGGCTGATTGGAAACATCCTCATAGGAGGAAGCAAAAGTGCCGTCAGGACGCTGCACAGCCAAAAGCCACTCGGCAATATTTTCTTCAGGTTTTGAATTATTGAAAACTTTGGCGTAAAGATGCGGATAGTTGTTTTTAATACGGATTAAAGTAGTGATCCAGCCTGCAGCCGATTCAGGCAGTGGCGGAAAATATTTGTTCCAGAGCATGGAGTATTTTGAAGCATAACATCCTTCAAAAGCTGAATTGCGAAACCAGAAAAGAGAATTCTCAATAATCTTTTCATTATTCAGATTCTTAAAGTTAGAATGTGAAGAATAATCAAAAAAGCGGAGGTTAATCTCTTCGAAAATTTTGTTAAACCAGCCCATTGTTTATGGTAATTAGGTAATTGGGTAATTAAGGTAATGGGGAATTGGGTGCGCTGAACTTAATTACCATCATTACTCAATTACCTTAATTCCAAACTCAAAGTACTTTCTCCACCAGTTCATGATATTTATGCACTCCGGCAATCTCTCCGTTTTTTAATTCGAAAATCTTGTCACAGTTTTTTAAAGTGGTTATCCGGTGTGCAATAATAAAAATAGTTTTATTAGTTTCCGAAAGTGAATCAATAGATTCAGTAACTTCCTGCTCAGTGGCATTGTCAAGAGCGCTGGTAGCCTCATCAAAAATAAGAATTTCAGCGTTGCGGTAGAGGGAGCGGGCAATCCCAATACGCTGCTTTTGCCCGCCTGACAAGCGTGAGCCGTGTTCACCTATTAATGTATTTACGCCATCGGGCAACGATTGAACAAACTTTGCAAGAGACGCCTGCTTAATTACTGTCACCAGGCGCGACTCATCCACTTCATCTTCACCGAAAGCAATGTTTTCTCTGATTGTTCCGTCAATCATGAAAATATCCTGTTTTACATAACCGATTTTTTTTCTCCAGCTTGCCATGTTATCGCGTGTCAGCTTTACATCATCCACCAGCACATCTCCCGTATTTTCTGTATAAAACCTGAGCAGGATATTCATCAAAGTAGTTTTGCCCGAACCGGAGGTTCCCACAAAGCCAATCTTTTCTCCTTTCTTAATGTTGAATGAAAGCCGGTTAATTACCGGAATGTCTGAATCGGGAAAACAGAATGAAATATTCCGTATCGAGATTTCTTTTTCAAAAAATACTTCTTTGTCACTTTTCTTTTTTTGCTGTTCATCCCGGTAATCATTCATAAAATTGTCGAGATTGGTAATCGAAACCTGGTTCACATTTAGAAAATTCATGCAATTAATAATCCTGTTCATAGAAGGCATCAGGCGGTAAGAGGCTGCGGCAAATAACCCGATAAGCCCTATGATTGCCTGGTTACCGTCACTGAAAAAAAGCGCATAAACAAAAATCACTACGATGCCAAGCAATGCAACAATCTCGTTCGTGCGAAAAGGAACCTGGTTCATGAAATAATATTTCATCATGTACCATTGAAACCTGTGCTGATAAACCAGGAACTTATTACGGTAATATTGTTCTTTATCAGCAAGCTTAATGTCTATGTACCCGTTTAATGCCTCCGTAACTGCACCTAATGCTTTTGGATAATTGATATCTACACCCGTTCCGATCTCCCCGCTCTTCCTGCGAATAACCGAAGATATCAGCCATGTTGCAGGACCCACTGTGACAACAATAAAAGCAAACAGCTGTATGTTCGCAATGGCAATACCCGCCACAATTAACACAACAATCAGAAGTTCTGAAAAAAGGGTAATCAATGACAAAATAATCCACTGAACATACGAATTTGGATTTGCCACGATATCTTTTGTAATATCAGATGTTTTGAGGGTTTGAAAATCATTGTAGTTTAAAGCAAAAAATTTTGAAAACTGATGCTTTGTCAGGTAAACGGCAATTTCCGATGACAGCTTTACTTGTATATAATTCACAAATAATCCAAACGCGCTTTTAATAATAAAAAATACAAGCACTGCAATAATGAGAAATAATAAAAAATTATTTTCACTCTTAAAATGGAACATTTCAAAAAAAGGGGAAAGAAATCTGTCGGTATGAATTAATTCCGGCTTGGTTGCCGCGGAAATAACCGGCAGTATGGAAGCCAATCCGAACACATCAAGAAGGGCAGAAACAAAAATAAGCGCTGAAAGCCAAAGCAATCTCTTTTTCTGAGAAGGGCTCACATGATTTCTTATACTCCGTATTGAATTACGGATGTTTTCACCCCTGCTTGCTGATTGACCTTCTTTCATTATTTTCTTTTTCCCGGCTCCGATCTGCTATTTACTTTTTTTCTCAGGGCTCCGCTTATTTATAATAACCTCCACCGTATCCTGCAGGAATATTCTTTGCATTCACGTTGTTCAGAATAAAGCTCATGCTCTTAATATTATTTTTTTCGATAATCTGGTGAGCTATGTCAACAAAATCTCTTTTAGAATAATTTGCCTTTAGCACATAAAGATTAAGGTCAGAATATTTCATCATGACCAATGCATCAGATAAAAGACCAACAGGAGGTGTATCAAGTATAATATATTCGAAACGCGATTTCAGTTCCTGGATCATTTCCTCGAGCATCGGATCAAGAATAAGCTCAGAAGCATTTGGTGTGCGCGGACCGGTTAAAATCACGCTCAGGTTTTCTACCGGGGTTTCGAGAATAATATCATTCAAAGAAGCTTTGCCCACAAGAAAGGAAGTCACACCCACATCATTTTTAAGATTGAAAGCATTAGCCTGCTTTGGCTTATGAAGGTCAAGGTCAATCAGAGCGACAGGTTTTTTTGCTTTCGCAAGAATGGAAGCAATATTGATGGCGCAAAAAGTTTTCCCTTCGCTTGCCATGGATGAGGTAATGAGAATTACCTTGCTTGCAGACTTCGGAGCAAAATAGGCAAGGTTCGTTCGGATTACCCTGAAAGCTTCAGCCGTAAGTGACTGGGGGTTTTTATCAACAACCAGGTAACTCTCCTTCGCCTCTTTGCTTTTCCCGATCACTCCTATTACCGGCAAGGTTGTAAGTTCTGTTAAGTCATCTTTATTCTGAATATAATTGTAGAAAATTCCCTTTAAGAAAATGACAAGGAACGACAGCGCCAACCCAATTCCTGCTCCCATTGCCATGATTTTCCCCTTGATGGGTTTTAATAAACCCGTGGAAACAGATGGATTTAAAACGAATTTATCCGGTACAATCGAAGCACGTGCTATAACTGTTTGTGCACGGGTTTCAAGAAGGAACAGATAAATTTTTTCATTGACTTCTACCTTTCTGTTGATATTAACCAATCCTTTTATAGTGGAAGGCATGCTGCTGATGCGTGATTGATAAGTGCCCAACTGGCCGGATAAACTGTTATATTTTACTGCCAGCGACCTTCTGAGATTAAGCACCAGCTGAATCACCCTTTGCCTGGCATTTGAAATTTGATCATCCACCTCCTTCACAACAGGGCTGTTTGGAGTATTACTGAATAACAGGTTTGTTTTTTTCTGGTAAAGAGTGGACAGTTCGGTGAATGCAGTGCTCAGCGATGGGTCATCCTGGTCGGCAAGCAATGCAGGTGCAACCGTTGTGACATCGCCTCCCGATGTAAGATTTTCATACAGGTAGTTGACCGATCCGATTTTAGCGGTGAGCTTGGTAAGCTCTGATTCTGTTTCTGCTTTTTGCTGCAGGTACATGCTTCCCTGCTCCCCGGTATTAACGGTCCCGGTTTGCCGCTGGTATTGTTCAAGGTTTGATTCTACCCCGTTCAATATTCCCTCTACGTCCTGCAACTGGTCGTCAACAAACTTTATTGTATTCGAGTTTATTTCTTTTGATACAGCTATGGAGTAATCAATGTACAGGTGAGTCAGGGTATCAAGAAACGCAATGGCTCTGTCAGGCACTTCATCTTCCACATTAATATCAATCACCGAGGCATTTTCATCTTTCTGCATCCGTAAAGAACTTTGGAATTTACTCACTAAATAGCTGTGATTATTAATCATAAAAAGAAAATTAATTTCGCCCAGCTTGCTGTTATGACTTATTTGATCAATGTTGCCATTAATCACCAAAGAAAATTTGGAATTAACCACCGGTTCTCCAAAATGAAATGTTTTATTGAACCTGAAATCTCCGTATTCCAGGTTAATGTTAAACATTTCTTTACTGATTATCCTGATATTAAAAGGAATTCCATAAAAAGTTTCATCCAGGATCTTTGCATCCACCACTGTAAAGGGAATGTTCTGGTAAATCTCTCCGGTTCTCAATCTCCCTTTTATATAATATGACACATCAAGTTTTAATCTTTTAACAGTTTCATCAATGATGCGGGTGGACCGGAGGACTTCAATTTCGTTGTTAATATCTTCTTTTGGCGGAGCACCGGGCAATGATTCGCTCAATGCATCCTTAAATGCATTTTTCTGCGGCTTAACAAGTATTCTTGTATTGGCTCCGTAAATCTTGGTTGATCTTTTCAGATACACCATAGAGGCCCCGATGCTTAAGGACATAAACAATACAATCCAATACCAGTTTTTAAAAACTTTTACCAGTGTTTTTTTAATATCCTTCTGGTCAAGAATTGTGTTTTCGCTTCCCGCAGGTTTCATTTTGTATTTGCAGCTTTAAACAATGTTATACTGAAAAGCCTGAATTTTGTTTTCGTATGAAATCAAATTAAAAAACTTATAAACGAAAATTTTATAGTTATTTTGCACAAAAATATAACAACAAGTTTAAAGTTTAAAGTTTAAGGTTTAAAGTTGACAACATAAACCATTTAATAAAGTTAACGTAAAACCTTAAACTTTAAACTTTAAACTTTAAACTCTCAATGAAAACAGCTCTCATCACAGGAATTACCGGGCAGGATGGTGCGTATCTTGCCGAATTCCTCATCAATAAGGGGTACATGGTGCATGGAATTAAAAGAAGATCTTCTCTCTTTAATACCGAACGCATTGATCACTTGTATCATGATACTCATGAAAAAAATGTAAAGCTCAAATTACATTATGGCGACCTTACCGATTCTGCAAACATAATCAGCATTATACAGGAAGTTCAGCCGGATGAAATTTATAACCTGGGTGCGATGTCGCATGTAAAAGTGAGCTTTAATACTCCCGAATACACTGCCAATGCTGACGGTATCGGTACGCTTCGCATTCTTGAAGCGGTAAGATTGCTGGGTCTTGGAAAAAAATGCAGGATCTACCAGGCTTCCTCATCAGAGCTTTACGGACTGGTCCAGGAAATTCCTCAAAAGGAAAGCACTCCTTTTTATCCCCGTTCGCCTTATGCTGTTGCAAAGTTGTATGCTTATTGGATTACCGTAAATTACCGCGAAGCGTATAACATGTATGCCGTTAACGGAATTCTTTTTAATCATGAATCACCCTTAAGAGGAGAAACATTTGTTACCCGCAAGGTAACCCGCGCTGTTGCGAGAATTGCTCTCGGGTTACAGGAAAATGTTTTTATGGGAAACATTGATTCAAAACGCGACTGGGGCCATGCCAATGATTATGTTGAAGCCATGTATTTAATGCTCCAGCAGGAAACCCCCGAAGATTTTGTTATTGCAACAGGAGTAACCACATCCGTGCGAGATTTTATTTCAAAAGCTTTTAATGAAGCGGGAATTGAAGTTGAATTCTCCGGAAAAAATGAGAATGAAGTTGCTATTGTAAAAAAATGCAATCATCCCGATTACCAGGTGGAGACCGGGAAGAAAGTGGTCCTTATTGATAAAGCGTATTACCGCCCCTCTGAAGTGGATTTATTAATCGGTGATCCCGCCAAAGCAAAAGCAAAGCTCGGATGGAAACCCAAACACGATCTTAATTCCATCATAAAAGAAATGGTGGCTGCCGATATTAAATTATTCAGCAAAGAAAAATATCTCAAAGAAGGCGGGCATCATATTTTTAATTATCGCGAATCTTGAAAAAGGTTTAAGGTTTAAGGTTTAAGGTAAGGTTGGCGGACGCGGCTAAGAACCTTAAACCTTAAACCTTAAACCTTAAATCCCTGAAACCAAATGGAAAAGAACTCCCGAATTTTCGTTGCCGGTCATCGCGGAATGGTGGGATCAGCTATTTTGCGAAAGCTGAAGGCGGAAGGATTCACTAACCTGATTGCCCGTACGTCAAAAGAGCTTGATCTTCGCGATCATAATGCAGTAAAAGATTTTTTTCAATCCGAAAAACCCGGGTACGTTTTCCTCGCTGCAGCCAAAGTAGGAGGGATCGTGGCAAATGATATTTACCGTGCCGATTTTTTGTATGACAATCTTGCTATTCAAAACAATGTCATTTATGAATCGCACAAAAGCGGGGTGAAAAAATTATTATTTCTCGGGTCCTCCTGCATTTACCCCAGGCTTTGTCCGCAACCCATCAAAGAAGAATATCTCCTTACCGGCTTGCTGGAAAAAACAAATGAGCCGTATGCCATTTCAAAAATTGCAGGATTAAAAATGTGCGAAGCTTTCCACGATCAGTATAACTGCAATTTCATTTCTGTAATGCCCACCAACTTATACGGACCAAACGATAATTATGATTTGCAGAATTCGCATGTGCTTCCTGCATTGATCCGTAAATTTTATGAAGCAAAAACGAATGGCCATCCTGAAGTAGAGATCTGGGGAACGGGTGCGCCTATGCGCGAATTCCTGCATGTGGATGACCTTGCTGATGCCTGTTATTTCCTGATGCTTCATTACGATGAAAAACAAATTATAAACATCGGAACCGGAACCGACCTTTCAATTAAGGAGCTTGCGCAGCTCATTATGAAAATAAGCGGTTACCAGGGCAGCCTGCATTTTGATACTTCAAAACCCGATGGCACTCCGCGCAAATTACTGGATGTTTCCAAAATTCATAACCTCGGATGGCAGCACCGCATTTCGCTTGAAGAAGGCATCCGCAAAGTCTGGAAGGATGTTACTGAAAAAGCGGAAGTTTTTTCTGCCTGATAAATAAAATCTGAAAAGCATACAGTCCTTTTGCATTTAACCTGTAAAACATGCTATGGAATCCTTAAATCATATGGTTCCTCTTTTTCAAGCGTAGTTTAAAAACACTTTTCACTTTTTACAGCACCATTCATTATTGAACCGTAGCATAAGGTTTGAGCAGGTTGATTGTAGCAGGACCTATTCCCGGAACATTATCAAGTTGATCAACCGATGTGAAATTACCATGACTTGTTCTGTGAGTTATAATAGCCTGTGCTTTTGTTGCGCCAATTCCCGGCAGTGTTTCCAGTTCAGATGCGGAAGCCGTGTTGATATTAACCAAAGCCGGTACAAGCGTAGCCCCTGCCTTATGCCAATTCCCGGCAGCATCTGCTTCAAGCACTACATCGTCATCCCATCCTGTGGCGTAAATGGCTTTCGAAACTGTATAATCATCAAATTTTTTGGCGCCTGTGCCTGCCTGCACACGAATTGGAGTGCGGGTGGCGGTTATTTTTTTCTGGAGCGAATCCAATATTCCTTTGTTCGGATGCCCATAAGCCCAGGCAGTCCAGCTCAACTCGCGGCTTGGATCGCCCATACCAATTAAAGCCATTTGAGGAGTAATCTTGTTTAACAACTCTTGGGAAGTTCCATTTTTAGAGCCATGATGTCCTACCAGGTACACATCAGCATCAAGCACGTTAGTGCCATTATACTTTGACAATAAACTGCGCTGGCCTGCTTCTTCGAGATCGCCTGTGATAAGCATGGAGGAGGTTCCATATTCAATCTTTATCACCAAAGAATGATTGTTTTCGCTATTGAATGCCGTATTGCTCCATCCCGGATTGGTAATGGATGTGCCCCATAAAACTTTTATAACCGGGTCAGTGCCTGTGCAATTAACAGGGTCAATCACTGCATTGGTTAACCCTGCGTTTCCTGTTATCTTATTTGTTGTTACCGGTTCAAAACCGATATCCCCTGCTTCTGCTAACCGGTGCAGTTTTATTTGTCCCGCTTTTCCGGAGCCCTCTTCCAGTCCATCGGTAACCACATTCTTAATTACATAAGGTGGTTGCAATATGACAGGCACTCCAAGTGTATGGTCTTTATGAGGATGTGTCAGATAAACACACTGTAATGTGTGATTAAGGTCAGTCCTGATAGTGAAAAAATCATCGAGATAGGTTTTCAAGGCATCCGATGAATTATAGAGCGCATTAGTCTCCCCGCCCGCATCAATAAGAATGGCAGCGCATGGAAACTCAATCAATGTTGCGGATCCCTGTCCTACATTAATAAGATGAACTCGCATCTGGGCGTTTACATTAAGAACAAATACAAGCAGGGCCAGGATAAGTGTAAATGAAATTTTCTTTTTCATTTTGATTTTGTTTGTTGTTTTTTGCTTACTCTTTTCGGTTTTCAGCGTTACCGTTTATTTTAAATTTTTTATGAGAAACTTTTAGTTTGTGGTTGATTCCTTTTTTACCAGCAAGTTTGTTCATGGTCAGTGAAGGAACACCAAACACAGGCATAATTATTATCTTCTTCTTCTTTGTTTTAACAATTGTAAAATGACAAGCCAAAAAAATAATGAAATAATACAATGCCATCCGATACCCTGGTTCCACCACCATTGTTTTATTACTGTATGCCATCCAATGTTCCAAATGCTTGATGTGGCGTTAAATTTATAATTAAATAAACTAAATAGAAAAGCAAAAAACTCAATAATTCCTATAAAAATGCAACTAAATA
>DATEMK010000016.1:0-5369 GCA_035275625.1 Bacteroidia bacterium | reverse complement strand
TAAATTAAACAAAATCCAAAATGAAAAAAACAATCTTATTAGTATCTATGTTTATCGCTTTCACTGCGGCTTCACAAGCACAGAATGATAAAGCAACTCCTCCTACCCCAACTCCTGCTACACCTGCGACTATTGCACCTGCCCCAGCACCGACAGCGGCACCGGTCCAGGATAATCCGAATGCGGCTGACTTTAAATTTGAAAAGGAGGAATATAATTTCGGAACCATTAAACAGGGTGATAACGTGGAATTTGATTTCACATTTGTTAACTCAGGAAAAGAACCTCTTGTGATCACTGATGCACATGGATCATGCGGATGCACCGTTCCTACATGGCCTAAAGAGCCCATTAAAAAAGGTGAAAAAGGAGCTATTCATGTAAAATTCAATTCTGCCGGAAAAATGGGAATGCAGGACAAAACTGTAACATTGAATTCAAATGCAAAATCAAACCCGAAAGTGCTGCATTTGAAAGGAACTGTTGAAGCTCCTCCTGCAACAGCAACTGACCAGGTAAAACCTGCTGAACAAAAACCTGCTGAAACTCCTAAAAACTAAGAGTCAGTAAATAGTATTCGTCCGACTGAGTCGGATTAATTTTAGTAAATTTGTATCCCCTTCGATGAAACGAAGGGGATGCTTATTTTAACACTATGCCTAAAATATCAAATAAAGGCGCCCAGATGCCGCCATCACCCATCCGCAAGCTTGTGCCTTTTGCTGAACAAGCTAAAAAAAGAGGAATTAAAATTTATCATCTTAACATTGGACAGCCGGATATCGAAACTCCGGATACGATGTTAAATGCCATTAAAAATATTTCTCTTAAGGTAATTGAATACAGTCACTCTGCAGGCATAGAATCATACAGGAAAAAACTTACTTCCTATTATAAAAAATTTAATATTGATTTAGATTATACGGATATTATTGTAACAACCGGGGGATCTGAAGCAATTGAAATTGCCATGATGAGTTGTATGAATCCGGGTGATGAAATTATTATTCCGGAACCCTATTACGCAAATTACAATGGATTCTCCACGCAGGCTGATGTAAAGGTGAAACCTGTTTTTTCTTCCATCGAAAGCGGTTTTGCACTTCCACCGGTTAGTGAATTTGAAAAAATGATTACCCCCGGTACGAAAGGGATCATGATTTGCAATCCAAGCAATCCTACCGGCCATTTATATACAAAAGAAGAAATGGAATCGTTGAAAGAACTGGTGATTAAATATGACTTGTGGCTTTTGGCCGATGAGGTTTACAGGGAATTCTGCTATGATGACAAGGAATATTTTTCAGTAATGCACATGAAAGGGATAGAACAAAATGTTGTGCTGCTTGATTCCATCAGCAAGAGATACAGCGCATGTGGCGCCCGCATTGGCGCTTTCATTTCAAAAAACAAAGAAGTAATGGCCTCTGCATTAAAATTTGCCCAGGCACGTTTGAGCCCCCCCACTTTCGGGCAGATTGCAGGTGAAGCTGCGATTGACACACCTCCCTCCTATTTTGAAAAAGTGAAAAAAGAATATGTTGCACGAAGGGATTTTGTTGTTGAATCACTGAATAAAATAGAAGGAGTATTTTGCCCGAAACCCAGCGGTGCATTTTATTGCATTGTGCAATTGCCGATTGATGATTCCGATAAATTTTGTCAATGGCTTCTGGAGAAATTTGAATACAATAAACAAACTGTTATGCTTGCTCCTGCCACAGGATTTTACAGCAAACCGGCACTTGGCAAAAAACAAGTTCGTTTGGCTTATGTTTTAAATCTTGATGATTTGAAAAATGCAATGCTTTGTCTTGAAAAAGCATTGATGGAATACCCAGGCAGAGAAATTAATGATTTAAAAGCGGCATCCATGCAGGCCTGAATTTTTACAAATAAGATTTTATCAATTCATTAATTGATGAGTAGGTATTTTTAGTTGCATTATTCAATTGATCTTTATTCATCCATTTTGCTTCTTTAATTCCTTCTTCAGATTGCAATTTAAAACCAGGAAAACTTTTGCAGTTCATTTCAAACCAAAATGTTTTCTTCAGAACATTTTCTTTCTTATGCGTATAGGTGTGGTAAGTGGTTGTTAATTCTTTGTTGATTTCACAATCGCACACTCCTGTTTCTTCGCATACTTCGCGCATAGCAGCTTGAGACGGTATTTCGCCTTTTTCAATTTTTCCTTTTGGCAAATCCCATTTTTCAAATCGGAAGATCATCAGCATTTCTTTTTTTTCATTCAGTACTAATCCTCCTGCCGCCTCAATAATTTTGAACTGCTGGCAGAATTTTTTCCAGAGAAACTCTTCGTTCTCATAAAACAAACAAACCCCGTTGGAATTATTGTCAAAAGCCAGCAAATCCACAGCTGTTTTAATTTCCTTTTCGGATTTATATTCTAATTTTAAAAATGTTTTTTCCGATAATTGTGTACTATTTTTCTGAGAAATTATGTAAAGTGGCTTGTCATTTATAAATACTTTGTACATTGTGCCCGGTTATGAAAGATTACACCGCATCAAAAATAGCCGAATTTCTGTTGCAAATCAAAGCAATAAAATTGCAGCCGCATGAGCCATTTACGTGGGCATCGGGTTGGAAGTCTCCGATCTATTGTGACAACAGGGTTTCCTTATCTCATCCGAAAATCAGAACTTACATACGGCAGGAATTGGTAAAAACCATCGAAGAAAAATTCGGGCGGCCTGATGTTATTGCGGGTGTGGCCACAGCAGCCATTGCCCAGGGTGTGCTTGTCGCAGAAGCAATGGGATTGCCTTTTGTTTATGTCCGCCCGTCACCAAAAGAACATGGCAGGAAAAATCAAATTGAAGGGGAAGTGCATCCATCTCAATCTGCAGTGGTCATTGAAGATTTGATTTCAACAGGGAAAAGCAGCCTCCTGGCAGTGGATGCACTGCGTGAAGAAAAACTAATCGTGAAAGGAATGGTTTCCATTTTCACTTACGGTTTCCAGGTTGCATCAGACAATTTCAGAAAAGCAAACTGCCCCATATATTCATTAAGCAATTATGATATACTTTTAAAGAGGGCACTGGAAACAAATTACATCAAGGATTCCGATCTTGAAATGCTTAATGCATGGAGAAATAGTCCGGATACATGGAATGGAGAAAATAATTCTGAACTTTAAATTTTACGTTTCAAATTTCAAATTTCTATGACAAGAATTGAAAGTGACAAAATTTTAATCAACAAATCTCCATCAGAAGTGTTTTCATTTCTGAGTGACTTCAATAATTATAAATCGCTGATGCCTGAGCAGGTTGTGGACTGGAAATCTACAAACGAAGAATGCAGCTTCACCATTAAAGGAATGGCAAGTTTGGGAATGAAAATCAAAGAAAAGAAACCAGCCTCTGAAATCATAATTGTGAAAAACGGAAAAGCTCCTTTTGATTTTGAACTGCATTGTGTGATTAATACACCGGGTGAAAATCCAAACCAATGCTTCCTTCAATTATTTTTTGATGCCGACTTAAATCCATTTCTTAAAATGATGGCAGAAAAACCTTTGAAAAATTTTCTTAACCTCCTTGTAAATAATTACAGGATAAATTCGGACACAGGCGCTCCGGGCTCCTGATTCACGGCTAAAAAATATATTTCACTTCCTTAAAATTTATTTTTAAAATTTCTCCATTGTCTTTTTCAAGCAATAATCTTCCGTCTTCGTTTATTCCATTGATAGTCGCTATTATTCTTTCATTGGAAATCTCAAACTGGGATAATTCTCCCTTCCTGTATAATTTACTCAGATAAAAAATGCGGATGAGATCAAAATTTTTTTCATTTAATATATTATACCATTTAGAAAAACAAATACAAAGCCTGTTCAGCACATCATTGATCAGAAATAATTTTCCTGTTTCCAAAAAAAACGAGGTGGCTTCAGGAGAATATTCTCTGAAGCGTGCCTGGTTCACATTGATGCCAATACCCGCAATTGCATATTGAAACTGGTTTCCGCTGATGCCGGTCTCAATAAGAATACCTGCAATTTTTTTTTCGTTCACCAGGATATCATTGGGCCATTTGATCGTAACATTTTTCTTCAATTCTGTTTTGATCATTTCATGAACCGATAAAGAAATGCATTGGTTAAATAAAAAATGGTCGGCAACAGTAAGGGAAGGATAAAAGATAAAACTGGCAAGCAGGTTCTCCCCTTTATTGCTTTCCCATGACGTTTCGCGTTGTCCTCTTCCTTTTTCCTGGAATTCCGTCAATATGACAGTTCCTTCTTCAGGTTTTTCTTTTTGAATCAATTCTGCCGCAAACGTATTTGTAGAACCAACACTGGTTTGCCTGATAAAATTTTTTCCGATTTGAATCATGTTTTTAGACCTGCCAAAACTAATTCGTCTTGTCTGAAAAATGCTTAAGTACCCGTGACTTAAAATTCACTATTTTTGTACAAATTTATGTAAACCCGTTGAATGGTTAAATCAAAAAAGCTTGTCATTTCAAAACCAAAGTCAAAAAAGAAAAAAGATGATGTCGAAGAATTGCGCAATGCAGTTATAAGAGGGATGCAGGAAAAAAAAGGTCACGAAATAATCAGTCTTGATTTGCGAAAAACAGGAAACTCGGTTGCCGATTGCTATATAATATGTCACGGTTCATCCACCACACAGGTAGATGCTCTCGCAAAATCAGTGGAAGAACAGGTTTATAAGGAATTGAAAGAAGACCCGTCTCACAGAGAGGGGTTCCAAAACCTGGAATGGGTAATACTGGATTACTACAATGTGGTAGCTCACATCTTCGTTAAAGAGCGCAGGGAATTTTATGGCATCGAGCGATTGTGGGCGGATGCTGAAATTCTAAAGGTTGCTAAGAATTATTAAATCATTATTAAGACAAAAGATAAAAAGATGGCAAAATGTCAAGTGGCATAATACTTGACCACCAATGAAGTTCAATTTTAGTATTTTACGAATGGCAGAGAAAGAGAAAAAAAATAAAAGCGAAAAGAAAAGCAACAAGAATCCTCTTGGAAATATTCCCAAACCATCTACACCAAAATTTAATTTTAATTTTTATTGGTTGTATGGACTGGTGATCATTGTCATCCTTGCCATAAATTTTATGGATTGGGGAAATCGTGCCCATTCATCTAACTGGCAGGAATTTGAAACCAAGTTTTTGAAATCAGGGGATGTTGATCATGTGGAGGTGGTGAACAAGGAAAGGGTTTATGTCTATATTAAGAAAGATAAACTTAGTAAAGACGAATATAAACCTGTCCGGAATAAAGCTTTTGGAAATTCGATCAATGAAGGTCCGCATTATTATTTTACCATTGGTGATGTGGGAAGTTTTGAGAAAAAAAT
>DATEMK010000015.1:0-2812 GCA_035275625.1 Bacteroidia bacterium | reverse complement strand
CGACTTCACCCGTGTCCCTGTCAGATCATTGTAGCTTTGCAGCTGAAATACCTGTCCTTTATTAAGCAGGATGTTAAAGGGAACATCCGGTGGCCGAAAGCTGAGTGTGACAACACTGGGAATGATCTCTACAACTGTACTATCCTGTGTTGCTTCAACAACAAATTCCGAAGGGCTTACATGAGAATCATCCGTGTGAGCGGTTATTAAATATTGGTCCGATAATTCTGTTACAGGAAGAACAATTGAAGCGTCTGTAAAGTATTCCCTGTGATGATAGGTGTAAACATTTACAGGCGCCTGCGATGTAATTTTAATTCCAAAATTAAAATAAGCCTCGTCCCCCTGCGGATAATAAATATTTTGGGGAAGTGTTACCTCTGTTGCTATGTTAGCGCTTACAATGAACCCGATTGTAAAGCCCGTTGCCGGTATGCTGATTACTCCGGAAGTGGCAACATCAGAACTTATGATAATAGTAAAGGCAGGGAAAGCATTCCAGTTGAGAGACAGGTTTTCCATATAAGTAAGCCAGAATTCAGTTCCTTTGGTAGAAACATTCTGTGCCTGCGAATTAAAGGAATATACAATGAGGAAGACGGAGATTATTTTTTTCATTGGGGGAGGGTTTTATTTCAATGAATATGTAAATATAAGTTATTCTTCCATAAAGTGAATAAAGAACCTGTTTGATTTTAATCTTGGAAGCTGGAGCGTTGGGAAAGAAGGGTTACCTTCGCTTTAATCAGTAGCAGCGTTTGTGAAGAGACAAACGATTGTTAAACCATAAGTAGATAATTTTTTAGCACCCTGTAAGGCGGGTTTTTTGTTGGCTTGTAATTTTGAAGTTTCGGTTTGAGCTGGTACAAACCGTAGCGGATGAAAAAATATTCTTATTGAAACTTGCACTCCGATTTCATAATTTCAATTTCTGAAGGCTTTATTTGATATGGTGAAGGAGACATTCCTTCTAATTCTTTGGCTCTTTGTCTGATCTCATAATCAAAATATAAACTCCATTGCTGGTAATTTTCCACTTTGGGACCTAAGTATATTTTTTTTATGTATGGCAATATGTCATTATATGATTCAATATAAAATCTTTTGCATGGTTTATAGGGCTCTACGACAGTTCTGAATTTGATTGAATCACTGTCGCGCGGCATATAGGTAATTACCCTTACTTCATGCTCAAAATCATAATCCGCAGATTTAAATAAGTAAGTGATGGTAGAAAGCTGTTTAAAGATGGTGTTTTCAATATCTTTATAAAAATCGTCTTTGAGCTTGTATTTGTTTCTCAACTTGATAAGTCTTCGTAACTGTTCTTTTAAATCACTCAATGCATTCTTAATTTGTCCTTTCGAATCGTTGGTTATTTTTTTCTGATTCTTGATATAAACCACATTCAGTAGTTCCTGACTTGTATCAGATATTATTGACGCTACTGTTTCGCTTTTATTTGAAGTTCGTACTTTAAAAAAATCGCTATTCAAAACAATACTGCAACCAGTTGCTTCTCTGCCATTTTCATCTTTTCCATACGTCCGCCACATTACCAATTCGTCTTCATGGGAAATTTTTCCGTCATTTTCTTCTGCTGGAAGAAACGAGCCAAGATAAACGCTGGTTTCAGTTCGTCTTTCACCGTTTACGTAAGCTTCTTCAATTGTTTTATCATTTAAATATTGAAAAAATACTTTACCTTCCATAGGGTCATTCATATAAATGGCATTGCTGTAATGTCTCTTTTCTGAGAGATGCTTAATATATATTTCTGCAACCAAAACCTTTGTATAATGTACTACTGTCTTCACTTCCGATTTTGCTGCTTCTCTTATGGCATTAATTATTATTTCAATCTCTTCTTCAATCCTTATTTTTTTGTCTTTATCTTTCTGCTGGGCTTTACTTTCTTCAAGAATTTTTCTTTCCCTCAGTTTTTCTTTTATTATCTTAATTTTATATTCTAAAAAATCAAAAGTTTTATCAAGTTCTACTGCCTTTTGATAATTTTCTAGCGCTTTTAGTAAATCACCTTTTCCATAAAAAGCGTCTCCCTTATTACGGAATACAAGAGCGTAATCCTCTTTTAATTCAATGGCTTTATCATAATCGTTAATGGCTTTAATATATTCTCCTTTATTTTTCCATGCATTACCTCTGTTGTTGTATACTTGTGCGTCATTTTTTTTTAGTTCAATGGCTTTGTTATAATCGGAGATTGCTCTGTCATATTCTTCTTTATTATTCCATGAAATGCCTCTGTTATTATAAGCAATCGCATAATTTCTTTTTAATTCAATAGCTTTATTATAATCAGCAATGGCTTTGTCATATTCGCCTTTAAGATACCATGCAATACCTCTGTTATTGTAAGCAAAAGCATTATTCTTTTTTAATTCAATGGTTTTACTATAATCGATAATGGCTTTGTCATATTCTTCTTCGTTATACCAAGCAAGACCGCGTTGAAAATAGCCAATATAATTATCAGGGTCAACGTCAATTGCTTTATTGACATATACAAATGCTTTTTCAGTTTCTTTTAATATATTATGCGACCTTGCTCTTCTTGCATATAAATCGGCACTATTATATTTATCTAATAACACGTCATGCAATAAGTCAATAATTTCTTTGTATTGCTCTTTCTTAGAAAGTTCTTCTGCCTTTTTTATGAGTTCCTTTACTTCATCCATAAAAAGTGTTCAATTTTTTTCTTTACCAAATCTAATTTTTTTTTTGAAACTATCCCTCCGCCAGCTTCTTTAAAAAAGCATCTTTCCTTCTTGAGGAAACTTCTATTTCT
>DATEMK010000014.1:0-12577 GCA_035275625.1 Bacteroidia bacterium | reverse complement strand
TTTTTCAATGCTGACTTTAATCGTGATGCAAGATCAGCATCCGGTTGCCTTTGCAGCCATTGTTCATTGAACCATTTTGTTTTTTCCGGATCGAAACGCGCACCTGCTTTGTGAACATGTTCGAAAGAAAAATTCTTAATTAATTCTTCCATCGAAAAAATTTCCTGTTCTGTTCCCGGGTTCCAGCCAAGGAAGGCAAGCATGTTTACAAATGCTCCGGGAGAATATCCTTTTTCGCGATAGCCCGAAGAAATTTCTCCGGTTGCCGGATCTTTCCATTCCAATGGGAAAACGGGAAAGCCTAATTTATCGCCATCGCGTTTACTTAGTTTGCCATTACCATCCGGTTTTAATAATAAAGGAAGATGTGCATATTGCGGCATCACGTTTTCCCATCCAAGAAATTTGTAAATTAAAATATGTGCAGGTGCAGATGGCAGCCATTCTTCTCCGCGGATAGCATGTGTGATTTCCATCAGCACATCATCAACAATGTGCGCAAGATGATAGGTGGGCATTCCATCACTCTTCAGCAAAACTTTATCGTCCACGAGATTGGAATGAAATGTAACTCCTCCGCGAATCAAATCCGTAAAGTTTATTTCCTGGTTAGCCGGGACTTTTAAACGGATAACATACGGTTCATTTGCTGCAATTCTTTTCTCCGTTTCTTCTTTCGAAAGCGATAAAGAATTATTCAAACTCATTCGCGAGTTTGAATCATAAGAAAAAGTTTTCCCGGCCTTGCCGGCAGGCAGGTTTTCTTTTTCAGCTTTTTTGCGAATGGCATCTAATTCTTCCGCTTTGTCAAAAGCATAATAAGCATGGCCGCTTTGAATTAATTGCTCGGCATATTTCCTGTAAACCTCTTTTCGTTCGCTTTGACGATACGGAGCAAACTTTCCGCCAACGGAAACACCTTCGTCAATTTTTATTCCGCACCAGTTCAAGGATTCAATAATATATTCTTCCGCACCGGGAACAAAACGGTTTTGGTCAGTGTCTTCGATACGCAGTAAAAAATCTCCGCCATTTCGTTTTGCAAATAAATAAGCATACAAAGCAGTGCGCACTCCGCCTATGTGCAGAGGACCAGTAGGGCTGGGAGCAAATCTTGTCCGGACTCTTCTTTCACTCATAATTTGAAAAATAAGAGGGCAAAGATAAAGGATTACGTGGGAGGATTAAGCCACAGATTCACAGATTAACTAAAAGAAAAATAACTGATAAAAATCTGTGAATCTGTGGCTTAATTATTTTTCAAACAATTAAGAAGTAATCATTTCAATTTTTTAGCAAGGCTTTTCATTTCCAAACGCGGAACACTCCTTTCATAAAGAATATTAAAAACGGCAGTACAAATAGGAAGATCAACTTTATATTTTTTATTGATATCATGAATGCAGTTTACGGCATAATACCCTTCAGCAACCATGCTCATTTCCAGCTGGGCGGATTTCACAGAATAACCTTTACCAATCATGCTGCCGAAAGTCCTGTTGCGTGAAAATTGCGAATAAGCTGTTACAAGCAGATCGCCTAAATAAGCTGAATCGTTAATGTCGCGATTGATAGGATGAACTGCATCCACAAACCGTTTTATTTCCTGTATGGCATTTGAAATAAGCACTGCCTGGAAATTATCTCCGTAACCCACAGCGTGGCAAATTCCGCTCGCAATTGCAATAACATTTTTGAGCACTGCCGCATATTCAGTTCCATAAATATCATCACTCACAGTTGTTTTAATGAAACGGCAATTAAAATAACGGCTTAGTAATGCAGCATTTTCTGTTTGCTGGCAGGCAAGCGTCAGGTAAGAAAGTTTTTCAAGCGCCACTTCTTCTGCATGGCACGGACCGGTGATCACACCAATTTTATCAATCGGAATTTTATAGCGCCTATTCATAAAATCCCCAACAATCATTAAATCATCAGGGATAATTCCTTTGATAGCGGAAAAAACAATTTTATCTTTTAAATCATCGGGCGAAATGTTGCTAAATGACTCTTTTAAAAATGCTGAAGGAACCGCAAGAATAATTATGGATGAATGATGCAATGTTTTCTTTAAGTCAGATGAAACAGAAACTTTTTCCAAATTAATTGCAACATCGCTGAGGTAATTGGGATTGTGATTGTAAGTTTTGATGAATTCCGAAGTTTCATTTTTGCGAACCCACCAGTTTATCTGGCTGCAATTATTGGAAATAATTTTAACAATGGCTGTAGCCCAGCTTCCGCCACCGATAATTGCAATGGAATTATTTTTTTCTTTCATGGAAAATAAAAGCGCAATTTACAAATAGGACGAGAAAGGAAGAAAAAAGAATACTAAAAAGTTATTGGAGCGTCCACTATATCATTTCCTCTCTTCACTTTCACTATCGTGGTATCGCCTTTAGAAAATTTTCCAAGCGCCTTCATGTAGCTCATCATATCGAGAACTTTATTTTCACCAAGCTGCACCACAATGTCGCCTGACTTTAAACCTGCCTTGCTTGCCGGTTTTCCATCGCTTACGCCATCAATGCGCATGCCTTCACCTTCAAAAGCATAATCAGGAACTACACCAAGAGTAACTTTGAACCGGGGAGTTTCAGAATTATCGGAATCTTTTGTTTTGGTAAAAGCTAATTTTTCTTTTCCATTCAACTCATGGATGACTTGAAGGATAATTTTCATGACGGAAATTTCTCCCGGATAATTTATTTTATCCTCGTCATCACCTGGTTTGTGATAGTCTTCATGCGAACCTGTGAAAAAATGCAGCACAGGAATATCCGCAAGATAAAAGGAAGTATGATCGGAGGGGCCAACTCCACTTTCAGATTCTTTTATTTTAACTGAGTCAATATTTATTTTTTCAACGACATCTTTCCATGCAGGGGATGTTCCAACACCAAGAACCTGCAATGTTTTTTCGTCTTTCTTTAATCGTCCCACCATATCCATGTTGATCATGTAATTCACTTTCTTCAGATCAATGGCCGGATGTTTTACAAAATAATTTGATCCGAGCAACCCTTTTTCTTCTCCTGAAAAAGCAATAAACAAATAATTGTTTGACTTATCATTTGATTTTTTCAGGATACGTGCAAGTTCAATCAGCGCTGCATCACCGCTTGCATTGTCATCTGCCCCGTTATGAATAGCTTTTGTTCCGCGATAAAGCGAACCTTCGTCACCATAACCGAGATGATCATAGTGAGCGCCTATCACTATTGTATTTGCAGATTTATTATCAATATACCCGATTATGTTATGACCAACAGCTTCTACTTTTTTCAGTTCAACTGTAATATCTGCTTTCGGTCTTGTTCCATCCATCAAAAGTTTATACGCCAGGCTTTTTGCAAAAATTACGGGAATGCTTGCGGGGGTTATTTTGTGCGTATAATCGGATGTCGGATCTTCTGTGTCTTTATCTGAGTTTACAAAAATTATTGCTGCCGCTCCTTTTTCAATTGCTTTGTCAATTTTCGTTCTAATATCAGCAAATTCGGCATATTTTGAATGTGCATTGGAACCTTCCGGGGTAGAAAGTTCCATCATTGCAATTTTCCCTTTTACGTCAAGATTGCGGTAATCATCATAATCAATGGTTGGGGCAACGATTCCATAGCGAACATTCACCACTTCGCCTTTCGCAGTTGTATTGGCTGAATAAGCAAGCGGAAAAAAATCTTCCTTTGGTTTAAAGGTTTTTTCATTCAGCTTCAAAAAAGTTTTTTCACCGATTACTGTTTCTTTGGTGAAGTCAAAAGGCTGAAGGTATCCGTCCGTTCCTTTTGTTTCGAGCCCGATGTCTTTGAACTGCGCAATGATGTAATCATAAGCGAGATGTTCACCGTTAGTTCCTGTTTCGCGCCCTTCAAAAGCATCGGATGCAAGGATTGAAATATGATTTTTTAATTTTTGTGTTACTTGTTTTTCATCAAACGCTGTTTGTGCCTGGCAGGCTAAAACTGAAATAAAATAAACGGCAATGGCGGCAATTCTTTTTTTCATGAAATTTTAATTTATCAGGAGGCAAAAGTAGGAATTGAAAAAGGATTCAAATGAAAGATATGATGAAAGCTTCAAACCTGACACAGTTTTTACAATTCAGGATTTCATTTTTTCCCGCCATTGTTCATTAAAGGATTTTTTAACAGGGTCACGCGTTTCACGCAACCCATTTTCTGATTTATTGAAAATCGAGTTGACAAAATAACCAAGTGTTTTAATTCCGGTCAGCTTAATCAGGTTTCTTTTCAACACGGCTTTCTTCCAGAAAAAATAAAACCATTTTTCGGATTTAGCTGTGAGCTGCTGGTCAACCGCTGATTTTCGATTTTGAAGAAACAGTTTGTTGAAATTAATATTTACAGGGCAACTATCCGTTGCACTCCCATCCAATGGATTTGCCTCGCCCAGGTGAACGTATTCTTTCATTTCTTCTTTATGGGGCAAAATGGCTGAACCAAACGGTCCGTTATAGATATTGCTGTAAGCATGGCCCCCGATTATTCTATAGACAGGATCATTAAACATGCACGCTCCGCAATGAATACAATGCATGGACTGCCTCTGTATTTCATCTGCCATTACTTTTGTGCGGCCATTGTCCACAAGAACAATATACATTTCTGATGGCCCTGACGGCTCTTCATTGTGGCAAGGCCCTGTTATAATCGTGTTATAAACCGTCAATGGCTGCCCGGTACCGAAAGTAGAAAGCAGAGGAAGAAAAAGATCAAGATCGTTTAATGACGGAATAACTTTGTCAATGCCGGCCACCACAATATGCACGCGCGGCATGGCAGTGCAAAGGACTGCATTGCCTTCATTTTCTGAAATGGAAACAGCGCCTGAATCAGCAATTACAAAATTAGCACCCGAAATTCCCACAGAAGCATCCCGGTATTTTTCGCGTAAAATATTTCTTGTGGTTTTTACAACATCTTCCACCGTCTCCACTTTACTATTCGAAGCCTGGTAAAGTTCAATTATTTCTTCCCCGCTTTTGTGCAGCACAGGCAGGATCATGTGCGAGGGTGTATCGTTGGTTATTTGAATAATATACTGCCCAAGGTCCGTTTCCATCACTTGATGACTGTTTTTTTGCAAAACTGCATTCAAGCCGATTTCTTCGGTGATCATGCTTTTTGATTTTACCACAAGACCATCACGAAAACGATTTACAATTTTCAGGATTTCATCAGTGGCTTCATTGGCATCCTGCGCCCAGATAATTTTTCCGCCACTTTTAATAAAAGCAGCCTCGAACTCAATTAAGTATTTATCAAGATTTTCAATGGCTTTCCACTTTGCAAAAGCAGCTCTTTGCCGCGCTGTTTCCAATTGAGCATATTGTTTTTTTCCTTCTTCAAAAGCATTCCTGTGATTTGCTGATGCTGCAGAAATTTTTTGCCGCAACGCTTTATCTTTTATGGAATGTTCGACTACGGTTAAAAATGTTGTTTTACTATCACTCATAGAAATTGCCGGATGCAGCAAAAGTAGAAAAACAGGAAGGAAGAAAATGTCTTTCTGTTTTCAGAGGTTACCTACTTTTGCCGCGCATGAAAATTTTTACAACAATAAAGGAAATTCAAAACGAATTGCAACAGCACAGCAATGAAAAAAAACAAATTGGCTTTGTTCCTACAATGGGAGCATTGCATGAAGGACACCTGCAACTGATCAGGCAGGCAGTCAGTGAAAATGCAATTACTGTTTGCAGCATTTTTGTAAATCCGACACAGTTCAATAATCCGGATGACCTTGCAAAATATCCCCGCACTGAAACAACCGATTCAGGCATGCTTGAAGAAAATAAATGTGATATTGTTTTTATTCCTTCCGTTGACGAAATGTATCCTGAAAAAAATTTGCTTGACATTAATTTCGGATCCATGGAAACTGTGATGGAAGGAGTTTTCCGCCCCGGGCATTTTAAAGGGGTGGCAACAGTTGTAAAAAAACTGTTTGATATTGTTCAGCCTGACATCGCTTACTTTGGAAAAAAAGATTTTCAGCAACTGGCAATCATCCGGAATTTGGTCAGGCAATTAAAGTTGAAAGTAAAAATCACTGGCTGTGAAACGGTACGGGAGAAAGATGGCCTGGCAATGAGTTCAAGAAACATTCATCTTACAACAGAAGAAAGAGCAAATGCGCCAGTTATTTATAAATCACTTTTAAAAGCAAAAGATTCTTACCGGAAAAATTTTTCATTGAATGAAATAAAAAAAAATGCGGTCGGTGAAATAGAAAAAACAAATTTGTACAAAGTGCAATACTTTGAAATTGTAAATGCAGAGACACTTGAGCTGATTGATAAAACAATCCATGGCATTGCTGCGCAAGCCTGCATTGCCGTGCTGACTTCCAAAACAAGGCTGATTGATAATATTGCTCTTAATTAATTTACCCCGCAATGAATTTATCTAATTTTGCACACCAATGACAATACAGGTTCTAAAATCTAAAATTCACCGGGCAAGAGTAACAGAGGCAGAACTCAATTATGTAGGCAGCATTACGATTGACGAAAATTTAATGAATGCTGCCAACCTGATTGAAAATGAAGTGGTGCAGGTGCTGAACGTTAATAATGGCGAACGTTTTGAAACGTATGTGATTAAAGGCGCGAAAGATTCAGGAATTATTTGCCTTAACGGACCTGCCGCCCGGCTTGTCCAGGTAGATGACCTTGTCATAGTGGTGTCTTATGCTGCAATGGATTTTGAAGAAGCAAAAAAATTTAAACCAACTGTTATTTTTCCCGACAGTAAGAACCGAATAAAAAACAGTTGAGCGCTCAGTCAAAGATTTTTTCAGTAGTAAAATATTTATTGCTTTTTGCAATCGGGCTGCTTTTGCTGTGGCTTACATTCAGGAAGGAAAACCTTCACGATGTATTTGTAAAAATTGAACATGCAAATTTTTTTTACGTAGCCATCGCATTTGTTTTTGGTTTTGTTGCATTTGTGCTTCGTGCGCACCGTTGGAACATGTTATTGAAGCCAATGGGATTTGCTCCGAAACTTTCCAACGCCTGTTATGCTTTGGGGATTGGATATTTTGCAAATCTTGCCATCCCGCGAATCGGAGAAATCACCCGGTGTGGGGTTCTCAGCAAATCAGAAAATGTTCCGTTTGAAAAACTCATCGGGACGGTCATCATTGAGAGAGTGATTGATTTATTCATGCTTGCTTTTTCTATGCTTCTTGTCGCACTCCTGGAATTTGATCTGCTTAAAAATTTTCTTGTTGAAAAAATTATTTCACCGATGAAAGAAAAAACGTCAGAGGGTTCCTCCGGTTCTTCTTTATGGCTGATTTTAATTGGAGTTGTAGTTATCGCAGCCATGTTTTTTATTTTCAGAAGCAAAAAAACGGAACAGTTAAAGATTAAAATAAAACAACTTTATGTGGGGGTAATTGATGGATTGAAAACCATTTTCAAAATGAAAAACCCCGGTTGGTTTGTTTTTCATACCGTCTTAATATGGATACTTTATTTCCTGGCTACTTATGTCAGTTTTTTCTCCCTGGAGTCAACATCCAGACTCGGAGTGAAAGAAGGAATATTTGTATTGGTCGCAGGCGGATTGGGAATGTCCGCCCCTGTTCAGGGTGGAATCGGGGCGTATCATTATATCGTTTCGCAAAGCCTGATGTTGTTCAACATTTCATCAACTGACGGAATTGTATACGCCACGTTAGTACACACCAATCAAACCATCCTGGTTGTAATAATCGGAATCATTTCATTGTTTTTGGTATTCAAAGTCAACAAAAAGAAAAACGAAAGCAAAAATGCACAGGGAAATAATTGAATCTAAAATATTTTTAGCAAAGGAATCATTGTTTCATTTAATGAACCAATGGAGGTTTTTGCAGAAAAAAATTGTTTTTACAAATGGCTGCTTTGACATTCTTCATCCCGGTCATATTGATTACCTCGCAAGAGCAGCCGATATGGGAGATGTTCTGATAATTGGGCTTAACACCGACCGTTCTGTATCTGAACTCAAAGGAAAAAACAGGCCGATTAATAGCGAAGCTTCAAGGGCGAACGTCCTTGCTGCTCTTTCTTTAGTAAATGCAGTGGTTTTATTTGATGAATCCACACCCTATGAGCTTATAAAATATATTCGTCCCGATGTTCTTGTAAAAGGGGCTGATTATAAAGTGGAAGAGATTGTCGGACATGATATTGTGAAAGAAAATGGAGGAGAAATTCGAACCATAAGCTTTCTTGCCGGTCATTCCACTTCAGCTATTGAACAAAGGATTGTTGAAAATCATACAAAATAAATGCATGCAAATGTTGCATAATACAAATGATTTTGTATAACTTTGTTTTTATTATAATTATAACCACCATGAAAGCCCTAAGAACAATTACTTTTTTTACAGCTGTGATGTTTTTTTACAGCTGTGAAAATTTCGATTGGTTTCGTTCCGAAGATACTATGAATAAACAAATTCAGGGTACCTGGTCAAGAGAATTTTTAACGAATAATCAGAAAGTCGAGCTATGGACATTCAAAGAGGGCAGGCTGAAGGTTTTTAGTTATGATCTTGCGCCTTATGATACCAATTGCAAATACACTACAGGTAATTGTGATGAAGGATTGTACGATGTAAATAGAAAAGATGGGAATGATACATTAATTTTAGATTCTGGCTCTTATTCGATAGATGCAAAACTGACGGTATCTTATTTGAAAACAAATGAGCTGGTTTCTAATGGTGTAGAATACAATTATACCTACAAATGGACCATCATACAAATTGATGATAAAATTCTTGAATTAGTAGCGGATAGAAAAGATGCTGCCGGGAACATTCAAAGAGAATTTGAGAAAGAATAAACTTTTCTGTTTCGTTTGTTTTTCCAGGTATTTTAATTCATACTATTTCCTGATTCGTATTGTCTAAAATCAAAACCACTTTTTTTTGCCAGAATTGCGGTGCGCAATCTTCGAAATGGACGGGCAAATGCCCTTCCTGTGGTGAATGGAATACCTACGTAGAAGAGTTGATCACGAAAGGGGAGAAGAAAGAGGCCTGGCAAACCTCTTCAGCGTCACGCGTATCCAAACCAATATTAATTCATGAAATAAATCTTGACGATCAGCAAAGGATAGTTCTTCCTGATGATGAATTAAACCGGGTGCTGGGAGGAGGATTAGTACCCGGATCATTAGTCCTTCTGGGAGGAGAGCCGGGAATAGGAAAATCCACCCTGATGCTTCAGATTGTTTTAAACCTTGAAAAACAAAAAGCATTATTTATTTCAGGTGAAGAGAGCGAACAGCAGATTCGTATGAGGGCAGAGCGCATTGGTTTAAAAAAAGCAAAATGTTTTATTCTGACTGAAACAACCACGCAAATTATTTTTAAACAAATCGAACAGCTTAAACCGGATATTTTAATTATTGATTCCATTCAGACTTTATACTCTAATAATATAGAGTCCGCTCCGGGAAGTGTTTCACAAATAAGAGAATGTGCAGGAGAATTATTTCGTTTCGCAAAAGAAACCGGAACACCTGTTTTTCTCATAGGACATATTACCAAAGATGGAATTATTGCCGGACCGAAAGTTTTAGAACACATGGTGGATACTGTTTTGCAATTTGAAGGAGACCGTCATCATATTTATAGAATTTTACGTGCAACGAAAAACCGTTTCGGCTCTACTGCAGAGTTGGGAATTTACGAAATGGAAGGATCAGGTCTTCGTGAAGTCAGCAATCCGTCAGAGATATTGATTTCCCACCGGGATGAACTGTTGAGCGGGGTTGCAATCGCATGTACAATGGATGGCATGCGCCCGATGTTAATAGAAGCGCAAGCCTTAGTCAGTTCAGCAGTTTATGGAACACCTCAGCGTTCATCCACCGGATTTGACCTGCGAAGACTAAGCATGTTACTTGCTGTGCTGGAAAAAAGATGCGGATTCAGGCTTGCGGCAAAAGATGTTTTTTTAAACATTGCCGGAGGTATAAAAGTTGAAGACCCTGCCATTGATCTTGCCGTGATTTGCGCGGTTCTTTCTTCCAACGAGGATATTTCTATTCCGCCTAAAACCTGTTTTACAGGGGAAGTAGGCTTGTCAGGAGAGATACGACCGGTGAACAGGATTGAACAACGCATCATCGAAGCGGAAAAATTAGGATTCGAAAAAATTTATTTTTCCAAATATAACCTTCCCACGGTTGATAAATCGAAAAAATCCGGCATTAAACTTATTCCGGTCAGCAAAGTGGAAGAAGTATTTGCATCCCTGTTTGCATAATACCTTAAGCTTCTCACTGCTTTGTCTTAATACTAAAGTATGATTTCACTATAATAATTTGCTGAGATGAAAAAAAAGTTTATACCTTTATATATTAAATTAAAAAACAATCTCACCATGAAGAAGCTTTATGTGACCGTTTTATTCATAGCTTCAGCGTTCCTGACCCATGCGCAATTTGGAAGTAACCGTTCTTTTGAACTGGGTTTCGGAGGCGGAGTTACAAATTATTTTGGCGATCTTGGAAATGAAAGAGTGCTGCAAACAACCTCCACCCGCCCTGGTTGCGATATAACAATAAGAAACTTTACAGGCAATTCAGCGCTCACCGGAAATCTATACAACCCGTTTTCATTTGAAGCCCGCATAAGCTGGCATCGTATAGGTTATGATGAGTCCAAACCCATTGGAGGCCGCAAAGGATTTGACCTTAGAAATTATGGACGGGGTATTAATTTTCAAAATGACCTGTTTGGATTTTCCACACATCTGACTTATACGGTTTATCCAAACAGGCATATGCCGCTTCATAAACAGGGTGCAGCAATGTTTTTTTTCACCGGGGTGGGAGTATATTACGGCATACCCAAAGCAGATTTGTTCCGGGGAAACATAAGTTTGGATAATCGTTATTATTTCTGGAATGATGGCACTACGCGTGATTACCCGCAAAGTGACGGAATACAGGGTCATATTATTGAAAAGGACGGAACCTATGAAACCGACCTTACCAAATGGAGCACCGAAAAAGGTCAGACAAATGGCGAGGCTGTTTCAAATAAAAAATATAAAAATACCCATGTTGCAATTCCATGCGGATTTGGTTTTCGTTTTGGATTAAGCCGAGCGGTTACGTTTTCAGCTGAATTCGGTTATTACTATTTCTTTACTGATTTTTTAGATGATGTAAGCGATTCATATATAACTTTTGAAGATTTGAATACACTTTATCCGAATGATCCGGAAATGCAGAAATTAGCTCTTTATATCTCCGATCCCACCGGTTATGGAACCAATGGATATCCGGGTCCGGCAACGAGTATAAGAGGAAACCCGAAAAGAAATGATACATACAGTTATGTGAATCTTGAGCTTGCTTATAAGTTTGAATTCAGGGGAGAAAAAGCAAGGTTTTTTGGAAGACGATAAAAACAGGTTTAATGGTTAATTAATTTTTCTTAGTTTGGAAATTCCGGATCCCCATCTTCCGGAATTTCTGTTTTAGAACCATTCGGTGAAAATAAACAAAAGTGCTTTTAAGTTAAAGAAGAAAAGACCTATCTAAAATAACAAAAAAGCAGATCGAGGAGACCTGCTTTTTCGAATTGCCTGTTTCTGAGAATATTAATCCCAGGTTTTCACTGTTCCAATTTTCGCTATCTGTGAATTCATCACCATCAGATTGCTAGTGTTATAAACAAAGGCAATGAGGTATGTATTATTAAAGTTTAAGCTTGAAGGAATATCCATTGTCAGAGGTTGAATCATGTGACCTCCGGTAACCTGATAGGTGGAAGGAACCGTTATTCCTGTAATTGACGTAGGTTGCATTCTCATTACATTATTATGAGTATAATTTACAATCGGGTTGCCCATATTATAGAAAGGGCTTGAAATAGTAGTATTAAATCCATTTGCCTGGTTATAACCTGAACCGGAATGTTGAACTGCATTTTCCATAAGATAAACACACATCTTATAATTACCTGTGACAGCAGCATTAAATCCAACGTGAATATTCATATCAAGTATGTTATTATGAACAGTTGATTGAATGGCAAGACCAATATTGGGCGAACCGGTTAAAGCATACGGCACATTTACTGACCATGTTTGCTGGTCGTTAATCAATTTGTTATTAAACACAATACGGTTCAACATGACAGCCGGCATATTCGGAGTGGTTCCGGTGCTCACGAAATTTAACAGGTTTGATGTCGCCAATGCTTCCATACGGTCATTTTTGTGAAACGATGCAGCAATAATGCGATTCGGATACTGGATTTGCAACTGAGAAATCATATAATCATTTTCAGGAACTTTGGCGTACGGTGCGCCTGTGAAATTTTCAAGCAACACTTTTTGCGTGAATGTTGCAGGAGTGCTTCCTATACCGGTAGATGTAGGATTGGCCTGACGGATTGAACTGCCATCCCCGGTTGCAGAAGACACATTAGTGTTCTCTTCTTTCTGGCAGGATGCAAATGCGATAGATAATAATGCTAACAGGAATAATTTGTTTTTCATATTTTATATTTTTTTTTGATTGAGTATTTG
>DATEMK010000013.1:0-18140 GCA_035275625.1 Bacteroidia bacterium | reverse complement strand
CATCACCGGGGGCGCAGGATTTATCGGTTCTGCAGTAATTAAAGAATTTCAGCAGCACGATTATGAAATTTTTGTAATAGATAATTTATCATTCGGCAACCGCGAATTCATCAGCTTGCCGGATGATCATTTCCATAATATGGATATCCTGGAGCGTGAAAAAGTAGCGGAAACCATTTTAAAAATAAAACCTGACGTTATCCTGCACCTTGCCGCTGTTCATTTTATCCCGTATTGCAACCAGCATCCTTATGAATCGTCAACCATCAATATCCAGGGAACTATGAACATCCTTGATGCAGCCGTTAAATCCAAACCCGAACAGGTTTTCTTTGCCTCCACTGCAGCCGTTTACCCGATTTATGATGAAGCTGTTTCAGAAAAACATGCAACAGGCCCGATGGATATTTACGGGTTGTCAAAGCTGGCAGGGGAAAGATTGTGCAATGAGTTTCATCTAAAAACAGGAATCACCACCATCATCTGCAGGTTTTTTAATGCCTTCGGCCCCAATGAAACCAACCCGCATTTAATTCCTGAAATTCAAAACCAGGTGAATGCAGGAATGAGAAAAATAAAATTGGGGAATTTAACTCCCAAACGCGATTTCATTCATACGTATGACATGGCCGCTGCTGTAAAAACATTACTCGACAAAGTAAAAAGCGGGATTGACATTTTCAACTTAGGAAGAGGCATTGAATATTCCGTTACAGAAATTGTGGAGGCATTCTCCAGGCAAATTGGTGAGCAAATAGAAATTGAGGTAGAACCATCACGTGTCAGGAAAGTGGAGCGCATGCACCTTCTTGCAAATGTGGACAAACTGAAATCACTCGGATGGGAGCCGAAAATAGGAATTGATGAAGGTATCAAAACATTGGTGAATGTGAGTGTCTGATAGTTAAGAAATTAATGAGTTGTTGAGTTAATTCATTTATTAAGCTATACGATAAATTAAAAAATCAATTAACTCAATAACTTTTTTCTTTAATGGAAAAAAAAATGCAACTCCTTTTCGTAACAGACGGGATTTTTCCCCATGCTGTCGGAGGCATGCAGCGTCATTCACGTTTGCTGATCGAGGAACTTTCTAAAATAAAAGAGCTGGAGTTAATTGTCATTCACCCGCATGATACATTAAAAGTTTTTAAGGATTCAGATAACATAAAAGAAATTGGTTTAAAAACAACAAAGACAAAAAACATTTCAGAATATTTTTTTAACGCATACAAATATTCAAAGCAGGTTTACAAAGAATTAAAAAAATTTCCCGGTGCCCTTATTTATTCACAGGGAATGAGCGTTTGGTACGGCATTAAAGATGTCGGGAACCGTTTGATAATAAATCCGCATGGGCTGGAACCCTACCAGGTATTAACGCTGAAAGAAAAAATAATTACCGCACCTTATCGTTATGTTCACAATTATCTTTTTAAACATGCTGCAAAAATTGTTTCGCTCGGTGGAAGACTGACTGACATTTTTATTAAAGACTTGAATTTGCCAAAAGAAAAAATCGCAGTGCTGCCGAATGCTGCAAATGTTCCGGAACTGATTTCACGGAATTTTAATCACACGCCTCTTCAATTTCTTTTTGTTGGTAGATTTGCTTTTAATAAAGGAATTCAAACTCTTGTGGATACAGTGCTTGAATTGAACAAAGAAGGTTATGCAGATAAATTCCGGTTTGCTTTGGTAGGAAAAGGACCGTTGTACGATCATTTTTTAAACACATATAAAGAACCGAATTTAAAATTTTACGGGGGCGCTGATGATGCAGCTTTATTTAAGCTCTATAAAGAAAGCGATGTATTTGTCCTGCCCACATTGTTTGAAGGAATGCCTACAGTTGTGCTTGAAGCAATGGGGTATGGCCTTCCCGTTATTGTGACAGATACAGGCGCCACACGCCAGCTTGTGGATGAGAGTAATGGATTTATAATTGAAAAAAAAGATGTTTCATCATTAAAATCCGCCATCTTGAAATACGCTGGTTTGAATGCTGAAGAAAGAAAAAAACTTTCTGAAGCATCTTATAATAAACTGAAAAATAATTTTACATGGACGATTGTTGCACAACAACATTTCGAATTATTTAAATCATGCAGCAAGTAAATTTAGGTGAATATATAAAACAGCATTACCAGTTTGCCTTCATGCTCATCCTGTGGAGCGTAAGCGGAATATGGGGAGGCCCGGCTTATTTGGGGGTAATTCCTTTAAGCGTGATCCTGCTGAAGAGGAAAAAAATGTACGTTGAACTGGTTTGCGGTTTGTTCTATTTAATGGTTTTATCCGACAGCTGGTCGTTTTCCATGGCCTGGGCAGGCAACGTAAAAAATATTTACATGCTGATGCTTACTTTATTTGTCATCTTCGATCCGAAAGAATTCCGCCATAAGAATACATTGTTCTATCCTTTCATTCCTTATTTATTGCTTGCAATAATTCTTATTTCCCAAAGTCCTGACACGATGGCAACTTTTCAAAAAACACTTTCTTATTGTTTGCTTTTAATGATCATGCCTGCCTATTATACTAAATTACTGGAAGAGCAACCCGAAAAATTCCTGAAGGGGTTGATATATACCTGTACGTGCCTGCTGCTTTATGGATTTATGCTTATCGTGATCAGTTACAATACCGCTTATCTCATCGGGCGCTTCAGGGGGGTAATGGGCAATCCGAATGGCCTTGGAATTTTCTGCACCGTGTTATTTGCATTTTTTACCATTACGATAAGTAAATATAAAAACCTGTTTTCAAGGAATGAAACCATCATGATTTACGGAGCCATAGTGCTTTCTGTTTTTCTATCGGGTTCAAGAAATACAGTCCTTTCCATTTTGATTTTCTTTGGATTTTCGCGGTTGTTCAGGGTTTCTTACTGGCTTGGATTTACTATCATAATTACCATTGGAGTGGTCTACCAGATTATCCTCGCTAACCTTACAGATATTATGACAGCATTAGGAGTGAATGAATATATGCGTGCAGATAAGTTTGAAGAAGGGTCGGGCAGAATTATTGCCTGGAAATTTGCCTGGGATAAAATACAGGAGAATTTTCTTTTTGGAAAAGGAATCGGTTATGAAGGCTGGCTGTTCTTTCAAAACGCGGGCTATTTATATACAAAAGGGCACATCGGTAATTCTCATAATAGCTGGCTTGCCACATGGCTCAATACAGGAATTGTCGGGCTGCTCCTTTTTCTTTTTGGTTTGATATATAATTTTGTCAGAGCTTCCGTTAAATCTCCGTATGCTTTGCCCTTAATGTACGCTGTACTTTTTTCTGCCACATTTGAAGCCTGGCTGGTGGGCTCACTCAATCCTCACACTCCTTTAGTTTTACTGATGTGGACACTCATGATGAAGGACGTAAAAGAAGAAAGTATAGAGAAAAAATTAACTTTTGATAAATATAAAATTCCCACGCTCAGCTCATGAATCAAAAAGATAAGCAAAGGAAAAAAGCGGTTTTCCTCGCAAACGCTTTGTCAGGATATTTTGTGGCGTGCTTAAATAAAATGACGGAAGAATATTCCATTGATGCGCACGTTGTAAAATACCCTGTTGATGCAATAGCGCCTTTTGAATTCAATCTTAAAAACGATCACATCACTTATTATGACAGGAATAATTTTGCGGATAAAAAGCTTTCGGAACTTATCGTTTCAATAAACCCTGATGTAATATTATGCAGCGGCTGGATTGATAAAGGGTATCTTGAGGTTTGTAAAAACTACAAAGGAAAAATTAAAACACTTCTCAAATTTGACAATCCCTGGCGGAACACCACTAAGCAAAATCTTGCACGGGTACTCGGACCCTTACTGCTTCGAAAATATTTTTCCGGATGCTGGGTTTCCGGGCAGCCGCAAAGAGTATATGCAAAAAAATTAGGTTTCAAAGAAGAAGAAATTTGCGAAGGCATGTATTCAGCCGATGTTGATTTTTTCCATGCGCAATATGAAAAATATACGGATGCAAAAAGAAAATCATTTCCTAAAAAAATTCTTTACGTGGGACGCTATGCCAGGCTTAAAGGTGTGGAAGAATTATGGAAAGCGTTTACCAGGTTCCAGGAAAAGTATCCCTGCGAATGGGAATTATGGTGTCTCGGTAAAGGAGACCTTATTAATTTATTTCCACAACATGAAAAAATAAAAAATTTCGGATTTGTGCAGCCCGCTGAAATAGAACATTTTGTTGCCGGCACAGGTGTGTTTATTTTACCTGCGCATTATGAGCATTGGGGAGTGGTGGTACACGAATATGCAGCCGCAGGCTTCCCCCTTATCTGTTCAACAACAACAAGCGCTGCAACTGCTTTTTTAAAAGATGCGTATAACGGATTTTATCACAAGCCGGTTGATGTGGATTCACTCGTTGAGGTATTCCGGAAAATTTCTTTGCTCAGTAATGAAGAATTAGCAACAATGGGAGAGAGAAGTGCAGAACTTGCGAAGCAAATGACGCCAAAAATATGGGGAGGCATCGTATGGAAATTTATTACAGAAGAGAAGCTCACCAATTTCAGATTTAACATTGATGCTTCCATCAAACCCGATAAAAGTTATGCCTGAAAAACTGAAAACAGATTTATCGAAATTTGACAATTCGTGGTATAAACCGGGAAATAAAATCAAATGGGTGCTGTGGCACATTACAAGTGCACTTTTTTTTATTAACCCGTTATTTACTTTAACAAATCCGAAAATTTTTTTACTTCGTTTATTCGGGGCTAAAATCGGGAAGGGGGCTGTTATTAAAACGCGGGTAGTTATTAAATTCCCGTGGTTTTTAGAAATCGGAGATAATGTCTGGTTGGGCGAAGCCGTATGGATAGAGAACCATGGACAAATAAAAATAGGCAATAACTGTTGCTTATCACAGGGAGCAATGCTGCTTGCCGGAAATCATAACTTTAAAAAAACTACCTTTGATCTTATGGTTGGAGGTATCACCTTAGAAGAGGGAGTTTGGATTGGCGCGCATGCCATTGTTTGCCCGGGCGTAACCTGCAAATCTCATTCGGTATTGAGCGTAAAATCAGTTGCCGCTGAAACTTTACAACCTTATTCCGTGTATAAAGGCAACCCTGCTGTCAAAGTAAGAGATCGTGTAATTTCAGAATGAGAAATTTTAATTCGGCCATAGCTATTCGTTATTCGTAAATTCGTCCGCCTAAGGCGGATTCGCAGACAAATGAAAATTTCGATAATAACCATTACCTACAACAGCCAGCAAACTGTTGAAAATACCATTCAGTCTGTTCTTTCGCAGGATTATCCTGATATTGAATACATCATTATTGATGGCAAATCGAAAGACGGAACCATCCGGATCGTTGACAAATACAAGGATAAAATTTCAAAAATTATTTCTGAAAAAGATTCCGGCTTGTATGATGCTTTGAACAAAGGAATTAAACATGCAACCGGTGATGTAATTGGCCTGCTTCATTCAGATGATTTATACTCGGATGAAAAAGTAATTTCAAAAGTTGCAGCAAAATTTCAGTCCGATCCGGAATTACAGGGCTTATACGCTGATCTTGTTTTTGTAAATCGCGGAGACCTTAATAAAGTCATGCGCACATGGAAATCAGGAGAATATCATGAAGGAGCGTTTCTTAAAGGCTGGATGCCGCCTCATCCGACATTTTTTGTCAAACGGGATTGTTATGAAAAATTCGGCTTCTTCAATATTAAGCTGAAGCTTTCAGCTGACTATGAACTGATGCTGCGTTTCATCCACAAAAATCATATTAAAATCGCGTACCTGCCCGAAACTATTGTTAAAATGAGAATGGGTGGGGTGAGCAACGTGAGTGTTTTTGTAAAGCTGAAAGCTAATTTAGAAGATAAATTAGCCTGGAGAATGAATGGAATCAAACCCGGGATGTTCACCGTATTTAAGAAACCTCTTTCTAAAATTTCCCAGTATCTTAAGCTGGGGTAAGAAAAAAAATTCAAGGTTCCTATGTCCATGTTATGGCACTTCTGACACGCTAACCGCGAGTTTGTAGCCCCTGAACTTAAACCTTTTCCTATCTTTGCGCGCAATAAAAAAATCACGTGTCAGAAGAAGGAAATAAGCTTGCAAAAAAGGCGATTCGCTCGTCCTATCTTTCCTCTATTGTGAGCATTTCACTGGTGCTGTTTCTTATTGGAATTCTTGGTGTTTTGGTGCTGAACGCAAAAAGGCTTTCGGATTACTTCAAAGAAAATTTCCAGGTGACGGTTTTGTTGAAACCCAATGCCGGTGATGAAGAAATTAAAACGCTCGTCACTTCCATATCATCCAACGGTTTTATTAAGTCGGCAACATTAGTAACAGAAGATGAAGCTGCAAAAAAACTTTCCGAAGAATTAGGAGAAGACTTTGTCTCTTTCCTTGGAAAAAATCCCTTATCAAACACCATTGATGTCACTTTCAAAGCTGCATTTGCTGATAACGCTACGATAGAAAACTTTGTGAATACTTATAATAATCATAGATCCATCCAGGAAATACGCTATGAGCCTACATTGATGGAAGCTATCAATAAAAATATCCGCAGGATCAGTTTGATTATTTTAGGATTCGGTGCGCTTTTGTTTTTTATAATGGGGGTGCTCATCAATCATACCATCCGGCTGTCACTTTATGCAAGAAGGATGCTGATAAAAAGTATGCAGCTTGTAGGAGCTACACGAGGCTTTATACGCAAGCCGTTTATGAAAAAAGGTATTTTGAGCGGCTTTTACGGTGCTGTTCTTGCCAATCTTTTTTTAATAGGTTTGTTATATTTTGCACAAAAACAAATTCCGGAATTATTCGGAATCGAGGATATTAAGCTTGTTGCTACTCTTATGTTATCCGTAATTATCGCAGGTATCCTGATTTCCGGTGTAAGCACTTTATTAGCTGTAAATAAATACCTGGCAAAACGAACTGATGAATTGTTCTGATGTAAAAAAATAAAAAAATAAAATCATGGCAGCGCCAAAAGAAAAACCAAAACCTGTGAAAAAAGATTCGTCCGTTCAGACAGATTTTGCCTTCGGCAGAATTAATTATACATTAATGCTGACCGGGATTGGCTTAATTGTTTTAGGATTTATGCTCATGGCGGGAGGAAAGTCCGGTGATCCTAAAATTTTTAACCCGGAAGTATTCAGCTTTCGCAGAATCACATTGGCCCCGATTGTGGTGATGGCAGGTTTTATCCTGAATATTTACGCAATAGTAAAAAAAGCAAAAGATTGAAGCCAGGTTATTAGTTAATCGTTATTTGTTATTTGTAAGAAAAATAAAAACGATTAACGAATAACAAATAACTTATATGACTTTATTAGAAGCCATCATTCTCGCCATTGTTGAAGGAATTACAGAGTTTCTTCCTGTCTCCTCAACCGGCCACATGATCATTGCTTCTTCACTAATGGGGATTGCAGAGGATGATTTTACAAAAACATTTACTGTTGCCATCCAGTTCGGAGCCATTCTTTCGGTAGTAATGTTGTATTGGAAAAGATTTTTTACCAGTATTGATTTTTATAAGAAATTATTTGTTGCATTTATCCCCGCTGTGGTGATCGGAAAATTATTAGATGACTTTATTGATTCGCTTTTAGGCAATGTGTATGTGGTGGCATACATGCTACTCTTGGGAGGAGTTTTTCTCCTCTTTATTGATGTTTTTATAAAAGAAAATTCAAAAGAGGACAGCGATAAAATTTCTTACAAAACGGCTTTTAAAATCGGATTGTATCAATGTATTGCAATGATTCCGGGAGTTTCACGCTCCGCAGCTACAATT
Source organism: Bacteroidia bacterium (assembly GCA_035275625.1). Lineage (GTDB taxonomy): Bacteria > Bacteroidota > Bacteroidia > AKYH767-A > OLB10 > DATEMK01. Next base: position 10,328 of record DATEMK010000013.1, on the reverse strand, counting down.
GTCGGAGGAATGTTGCAGGGTCTGAACAGGAAAGCAGCAGCAGAATTTTCTTTCTTTCTTGCAGTACCCACTATGTTTGCAGCTACCTGTTACAAACTTTATAAATTCTATAAAACCGGGATCGCTGTGGAGCCTCACCAGGTAAACATGCTCATTGTTGGAAATGTTGTTGCTTTTATTGTCGCCTTCCTTGCTATCAAAAGTTTTATTGGTTTTCTCACCAAACATGGGTTGCAGGCTTTCGGATATTACAGGATTGCTTTGGGCATTTTAATTATAATTTTACTTGCAGTTGGGGTGGATCTTAAAATTGTTGAGTAAAAATTAAATATTCGATCCGCCTGAGGCGGATGAAATATTTTCAGCGAAAATGGATTTTCAAAAAGGAGAAATTATTCTCATCAACAAACCATACAAATGGACTTCATTTGATGTGGTTAATAAAATCAGGTATGTTTTAAAAAAAATTCCGCCAGCGGATTTATCAACTTTAAACCTTAAACCTCTCCCTCCCAGGGAGGGATCAAACGTCAAAGTCGGTCATGCAGGCACGCTCGATCCCCTTGCCACAGGGCTTTTGATTATCTGCACGGGTAAACTCACCAAAGAAATTGACAGCTACCAGGCAAAGGAAAAAGAATACACCGGAACTTTTTTTCTCGGGGCCAGCACTCCTTCTTATGATCTTGAAACAAATGTGAACCGGCAATTTGAAACTTCTCATATTGATGATACGCTGATTTTTGAAACGGTAAAAAAATTCAAAGGAAAAATTTTTCAAACCCCGCCAGCACATTCAGCAGTAAAAATTGACGGACAGCGAGCGTATAAAAAAGCACGCAAGGGAGTTGACATTAAGTTAGAACCCAAAGAAATTTTTATTCATGAATTTGAAATTACAAAAATTGAATTACCGTTGATTCATTTTCGAATTGTATGCAGCAAAGGAACTTATATCCGCTCTGTTGCAAATGATTTTGGCGAAGCATTGCATTCAGGAGCGTATCTTGCAGCGTTATGCAGAACAAGGATTGGTGAATTCAAATTGGAAAATGCGATGACAGTGGAAGAGTTTGTCGAAAAATTTCAAATGGCAAAAGTTTAGATTTACTTTTTACCGGTACTGCCAAATCCACCCGCGCCTCTCTCTGAATTCAATAGCTCCTCTGAAATTTCCCATTCCACCCGTTCATGTTTTGAAATAATCATTTGTGCAATGCGATCGCCATTGTTAATTGTGAAAGACTCATTTGAAAGATTTACAAGTATCACTTTTATTTCTCCCCTGTAATCGGCATCAATTGTTCCGGGTGAATTCAGTACGGTAACTCCATTTTTAAATGCAAGCCCGCTTCGCGGACGGATTTGTGCTTCGTGGCCAACAGGCAATTCAATAAAAAGTCCTGTAGGGATAAGCGACCGCTGCAATGGTTTTAATTCAACCGGTGAAGTAAGATTAGCCCGCAAATCCATACCTGCGGAAGCTGCGGTTTCATAAGCCGGCACTGTATGGCCTGAATGGTTAATTATTTTTACTGTCAGCATATTTTTCATGAGTAGAATTTTAAAATGTAAACTTAAAAAATCTAATTGACAGAGCCGGGTAGTGGGTCAGTTTATATCTTTTGTGCTTCTTAGTGACTTTGTGGCAAAATAATTTTTAAAGTATAGCCACAAAGGCACTAAGCCACAAAGTTTCATTACACATTTTCAAAATGAGACACTACTTGAAATTTAAATTGGTCCACTACCCGGAGCCGGGAATCTTTGGCTTTTCAATAACAAAAACAAAGCCTGCGAAAAGCAGCAGCAAAATAGCATTGATTGCAAATTCCATTACCTGCCCGGGTTTTAACAATCTTTCAATTCCATAGCTTGCAAAATATGTAAGCAGCGCTAACCCGATGTACATAAGATTTCGCGGCACATCATAGTCAATGCGGTAATATTTCTGCCCGGTGACGTAAGAAAAGATCATCATGGCTGCATACACAATCAATGTTGCCCAGGCAGCACCCATATAACCCATTAGCGGTATGAGCCACCAGAGAAGAATAATGGTGAGCACTGCACCGAAGATGGAAAAATAAGCTCCGAAACGGGTTTGCCCGGTAAGTTTATACCACATGGAAAGATTATAATAAATTCCTAGGCACATATTCGCCATCAATAATACAGGGACGACAGCTAAGCCTGACCGAAAATCTTCACCGATAAATATTTTAAAAACATCCATGAATAACATCACCAGGAGAAAAATAAAAGAACACGTGATGATAAAGTATTTCATCACCTCTGCATACACTTGTTTATTATTTTCTTTTTTATGATGGCTGAAAAAGAAAGGCTCTGCCGCATACCGGAAAGTTTGAATAAACAAAGTCATCACAATGGATAGCTTATAGCACGCGCTGTAAATTCCAAGCTGCTTCAATGCCATTGCCCTGTCAGGAGCAAGATATTTATAAACTGCACGGTCGAAAGTTTCATTGATCATTCCTGCAAAACCTCCGATCAATAAAGGGAAACCATAAATAATCATCTGCTTCCAGAGTTTGGGATCGAACTCAAAACGTATACCTTTAAATTGCGGAACCAGTAATAATAAAGTGACAAGGCTGGAGAGCAGGTAAGAAATAAAAACATAACCGACTCCTGTTTTAGGAGAGTAAAACAAATCTGACAGCTCTTTAAAAAAACCATGTTCATGACTCCATTTCGGACAGAGTACGAGAAAGAAAATGTTGAACCCAATGTTGACCAGGATGTTTATTATTTTTATTGCTGCAAACCGCCTTGCCTTATTTTGCTGGCGCAAACGGGCAAATGGTAATGCAGACAATGCATCTAAGGCGAGCGTTAAAGCGAACCAGGTAATGTATTCGGGATGTTTAGGGTATTGAATCCAGTTGGCAATCGAAGAAGAAAAAACAATCATTAATCCCGAAAGGAAAAAGGAGCTTCCTAAAAGTGACAGCACCCCGGATGCATACACTTTATTCCGGTCATGGTCTTTTTCTGAGAAATGAAAAAAAGAAGTTTCCATTCCATACGTAAAAATGATCATGATGAAGCTGACATAAGCCAAAAGTTCTGAAACAACTCCGTATTCGGCTGGCGAAAAAATACGGGTGTAAAAAGGAACCAGCAGGTAATTGAGCAGGCGGCCTACAATACTGCTCAACCCGTAAATGGCTGTTTGTCCCGCAAGTTTTTTTATGGAACTCAAATGTTATTATTGAGTTATCTGTTTATGGAGATAATGCTCCACAAATGAACAGTAAAATTTCTTAATAACTTAATAACTCAATCATTTATTATTCACACCCTGCAGATCATAAAAGAAAAATTCAATTGAACATGGGTGCAACATTCAGTTTCGCTGCGTCAATCAGCAGAAAAATACTGTACCTTGAATTTACCAGTCTGCCATGTGTTTGTGCCGGAATCCATGCAGGCATTGATTTTACGATACGAATGATCTCCGAATTAATATGGGAATTGATTCCTTTTTTTAACTCGATACCCGAAATTTTTCCATTGGTGTCCACAATAAATGTCAGCACCAATTCACCCAATATGGAGGCTTCAATATCTTCGGATTTGAAGGTGATATTATTGTTGAAAAACTTGTAAAGTAAATCCGTGCCTCCCGGGTATTTGGCAAGGATATCAGGAGCGATTTCAACGTTGCTTTTTGCCGATGCCGGTAAATCAGTTTGCGCAAATAAACGGCTGCTGCCGCAAAAAACTAAAAATAAAATGATGATCGTTTTTTTCATAATGCAAAGATAGCTTAATGGGATTTTTAACGCGGTTTTTTGATTTTTGTTTCACAACAAAAGCTACAAAAAAAACGTTCCCGGAGACAGGAACGTTTTGTTGCGGATAAACCCGGGGAACCTGCCGGAATAAACGGCAAGGATATTTTTATTCTTTCAAAAATTTCTTCACCGCTTTTTCTTTTCCCTTATTTACTTCAACAAAATAAATTCCTTTTGCAAAGCTGGTGAGATCAATTTTTGTTTCGCGTTCTGAATTTCCTGGTTCGAGTTTTTCGAAATAAACTTTTTCGCCTTGAGCGTTTATAATTGTTAATTGCCCTTCACCAGGTGAGCCATAGCTGATAACTAATGTCTCATTTGCCGGGTTAGGATAAACTTCAAACTTCAAACCGTCCTGATAACTATCGGGATCAGACTCATTTACTCCGGTCGTACTGTCTTCAGGATGATATTCCCAGAAATCATACCTGAAATTTACACCATCCCAGCCTGTGCCAAGGTAACCTAAGCTGCCAATTGAAAAACTGACATTCTCTACACGAACACCACCGCCAAAATCCGCAATAGGTGTCCAGGTATCATTAACAGGATCATATTTCCATATCTGAGCGTTAGGTGAAGGAGTATATCCGGTTCCGAGATAGCCAAAATTACCAATAGAAAAACCAGTGTCTTCATAACGTGCTCCTCCGGGAAAATTTGCTTTTTGCAACCACGAGTCTGTCAATTGATCCCATTCCCAGAAATCTGACAAACTGCTACCGGTAACGGTGCTGTAACCTGTTCCGATGTATCCTTTATCGCCAACTGCAAACCCCGCAGCATAATGACGTGCGGCTCCCGGAAGGTTTGCTTTTGCAGTCCAAACATTTAATACCGGATCATATTCCCACAAATCGTTCATGGAACCTCCCAAAGACGATGAAGCCCCGCTGCAGATGTATCCCATTCCGTTTATAACAAATGTCACAGCCGCCTGCCGTTGCTGACCGGGAAATATTGCTTTTTGTGTCCATGTATTTGCAACAGGGTCAAATTGCCAGAAATCATTTCCTGTCGGTGCAGGCAGTATGTATCCCAATGTGTCAATAGAAAAAGATGCAGATTCAACATTCGGAGCTCCACCATAATCTGCTTTCTGTATCCAGCCATTCGTTGCAGGATCATATTCATACCAGTCTTTCGTATAGCCGGTAACGTAGCCGGTGCCTATATAACCTTTGGTGCCGATTGAAAACCCGCATCCATCAGCCCTCCCCTGTCCCGGTAAATCGGCTTTTTGGGTCCAGTAATCTGCCGAGGCGCTTACAGTTAGTGCAAACAATAATGAAGTGAAGTAAATCTTTTTGTTCATAGAAATAAAATTTTGGTTTGAAAGTTATGAATATTTTTTGAGACTATAGAACCGGTTTATCGTTGGGCTTAACTATAAGAGGCGTTGGAATATAAAAAAGTTGCACTGAATGGAATATCAGAATTTATTAAATGGTTGCAATTACTTTGAGTTCAATCGCAATTGGTGTTGGTAAACAATTAATTTCGATGGTTGTTCTGCACGGAGGATTTTCTTTGAAATATTCTGCCCAGAGCTTATTATATTTTTGAAAATCGTCTTTCATATTGGTGAGAAAAACAGTTACGTCCGCAATTTTATCCCAGCTGCTGCCTGCGTCCTCAAGAATGTATTTTACATTTCTGAAAACAGAATGACATTGTGCTTCGATGTCGTAAGAAATTATTTTTCCGTTATCATCCAATTCAACGCCCGGAATTTTCTTTGTCCCGCGTTCGCGCGGACCAACCCCCGAAAGGAACAGGAGATTACCCACCCGCTTTGCATGCGGATATAAACCCACAGGTTCAGGGGCTTTTTTTGAGTTAACATTTTCTTCTTGAGACATTTTTTCAGAGGTTTAAGCCAAATAAATTTATTTTTTCAGATCCCATTCCTGCTCCAGGTCCCAATTGGCGCGGACGGTTATTTTTTCTTTATAGTAAACTACATTTTCAGGCTGAATTTTCTTTAGATAATTTCCGGCATCCCACCTGTTATTTTTGTTGTCATCATAAATTATTTTAACCTGGTAGGTTCCGGGAATTAAAAATTCAAAATTAATAACACCGGATGAAGTAATGTTCTTTTCGCGAATCATCTGATCTTTATCATTCACAAGCTGAACAATGTAATTCGCGCTTTTTTCATCTGTTTTTATTTTCAGCAAAACACTTCCGAATTCCGTTACCGGTTTAAGCCGGAAAGAAAATTTTGCCGTATCATTTTCCACATTAAAAATATCTTTAAATGCTCCCGGCAAAAAGATAAGTTCATAATGCTCATTCTCTTTCCAGTTATATTTCATTACCAGGTTTCTTTTTACGGAATCAGAAAAATTGATTTTAACTCCTGAAGAAATAACTGAATCTTTCCTGAAAATAATTTTACTTTCATCCGTATGTTCTACAGGGTGGGTAAACATCAGCATCGGTTCTTTTCCCGGATCAAGAGTTCCGGCAGATACGTTTGAACTAAATAAAAAAGTTTTTCCCGGGAGCCCTTTTCCCGAAGAGTTTCTTTTCAAAACAAACAATGCCGTGTCAAACGGCTGCTCATTTTGCAGCAAAGCTACTTTCATTGAATCCAGTGTGGTATCACTCATCCAAAGTATGAGGGTATCTTTGCCTGTGGAATATTCTTCGAGCTGCCAGGGTTTTTTTTCGATTGAAATTGCTTTCACTGTAATATCTTCAGCGCGCGAATTAAAGTTTAATCTCAGCCTGCCGCGTTCTTCAGTAAGTGAATTTTTCAACCTGATTTTACCAGGCGGATTTGTAAAAAGCTTCAAATCTTTTTTGGCTGAATCGCTCATTACAACCAGTGAATCTGAAAAAGCGATTGTTTCATCAGGTGTATCGTAAAGGTAATTGCTGTTTTTGTCTTTCAGCGCAAAAATTTTAAACGAACCGCTGCTGATATTATTAATTTCATATTTTCCCGAACTATCTGTTTTTGCAAAATAATCAGGTACCTTTTTATAAGGAACCGAATCCTCGTTTTCGTTATACAACATAACAAGAATCCCTTTTTCAGTTACCAGGTTTTCTGCATTGACCACCTTTCCCGAAACAGAGAGCGAATCAAGATAATCACCTGTTGAAAAAACCAAAAGGAAATTTTCAAATATGTTTTTTTCGTGCACATCGGCAATAGCGCTTCCGAAATTGAATGTATAAGTGGTGTTTTCCTTCAGCGGGTTATCAAATTTTATTCTTAATGATTTTTTGTTTGTGGTGATTTCCGGTAAGGGGTCTATGAGGGGTGAAATAATAAGCTGCTTGTTCAAATCAGTCAATTGAATAAATTCGTCAAATTCCACTTCAATTTCTTTCTTATCAAAATTAACAGAATAATTTTCCGGTGAAGAAGAAATAATTTTGGGCGGGATCACATCTTTCTCACCTCCGGATGGTATTACCCGGTTAGCACAGGAAAAAAGTAAAAACAACACAGATGTAAAAATAAGCTGCCTGCAAAAACATAAACAATGGCTTAGAAAGAATTTTTGATTCAATGAGTTTTCATTTAAAAAGCAAATATGAAAAGAATAAAGGGCAGAAAAAATTATTTCAGCATTCCTTCCGTTAATTTCACGATTTGCTGAAGGTATTTGCTGTCGGTTTCATCAAAGTTTGAAAGCTGTTCGCTGTCCACGTCAAGCACCATTGCTACTTCATTGTTTTTTATGATTGGTAAAACAATCTCAGAACGCGAGAGCGAGCTGCAGGCAATATGCCCGGGAAACTTATTCACATCAGGGACAATAATTACTTTTTTTTCTTTCCAGCATGCTCCGCACACTCCTTTTCCATATTGAATTCGTGAACAGGCAACCGGGCCCTGGAACGGACCGAGCACTAATTCTTTTTCGCCTTTTTTATTTTCTTTAACAAAATAAACTCCCATCCATAAGAAACCCATTCCTTCTTTTAAGGCAGCAAGCATATTGGCAACATTGGCAATCAAATCACTTTCACCTTCCACCAAAGCCTTTACCTGTGGAATGAGCGATTCATACTTTTCTTTTTTTGCTGCATCTTTTTCCGGAATAATTATTTCTTCTGTCATTTTGAGTAAATCGCTGATTCAGTTGTTTATTTCGAATCGTACATTGTACATCATTCCTCAATGATAAGCATAAGCAATGGAAGCAATGCTCACTTTGGTGTCTTTATGCCTGAGCAAAACTTCTGCGCATGCGGTAAGCGTGGAACCGGTGGTGATGACATCATCCACGAGGAGAAAATGTTTGCCTTCAATAGTTTTTTTTGCTATCACCGAAAAAACTTCGCTCACATTTTGCCATCTTGAAAACCGGTTTTTCTTAGTTTGAGTTTCCGTTTTTTTATTTCTGACCAGCAAAGTTGTTTCAGCAGGAATGTTCATTGCAGCAGAAAGCCCCTTTGCAAAAAAATCACTTTGATTATATCCTCTTGTTCTTAACCGTGATTTATGCAACGGAACCGGTACTATTAAATCGGCTGAGCAGAATATCCCGTTTTTAGCCAGTTCATGCCCGTATAATTCACCTATTTTTAAACCGATTTCTTTTTGCCCTTTATATTTTAACCGGTGGACCAGCTTTTGTACTTTTTGACCTTTATTAAAAAAATAACAAGATGAAGCAGCGCTTATATTCACCTTCCCCCAAAAGCGCCTGATAACAGGATTATCATCATCTTCATGATAATTTGTTTTTGGTAAATGATACATGCAAAAAGTGCAGATAATCTCCTCTCCTTTAAACAAACTGTTTCCGCATGCCTGGCAAATCCGGGGATAGAAAAGCCCTGCAAAACCATTGAGAAGTGTTTTCATCATGTCAAAAATAAAAATTAATCTAAATCAAAAGAAACTGATTTGAAGCTATAGTTTCAAATTAAATATTATTACATTTGTCTCCCCCTTTGCTTTTAACATCCCGCTTCGTGTCATAGAACAATGTCTTTTACGTTTAAATCAAAGATTGATGTCATCATAACTGATGATAACGAGATCTATCATAACGGGCTGGAGTCCGTTCTGGCGAAGCTTGAGTTTATCGGCAAAATCACCCACGCATGGAACGGAAAAGAAGCCCTCACTGCCATGCAGGAATATCCCCATCACCTTATTTTTATGGATTACCGGATGCCTGTGATGGATGGATCTGCGTGTACCGTTAAAATTAAAAAACAGTTCCCGGATGTAAAAATCATCGGTATCTCGCTCTATGACGATTGCGCATCTGTGCTCACTATGGTGGAAAGCGGCATTGATGGTTACCTGCTCAAAAACACCTCGCTCCAGGAAATTGAAACAGCAGTAGAAAAAATATTTACCGGCAGGCATTATTTCACTCCTGAAGTTTCACAGTACCTGATTGACAAAGCAGTTGAAAATCTTTCGCAGGGTGATTCTCCTTTTTCTGACCGTGAAAACGAAATCCTCCGGCTCATGTGGAAGGACATGACTAATAAAAACATTTCAACGGAACTTGATATTTCCGAACGAACTGTTGAAACGCACCGCCAGAATATGTTTCAAAAAGCCAACGTGCACACCATCGTAGGATTAATTAAATACGCCCTTCGTAACCGCATCATTACCGACAATTCAGCCGACTGAAACTTTCCGGTTAAACAATTAAGTCGTTTTTTTAGCTTTTTTACCTGTTTTTAAAAAAAACTACGTAAAACCCGCAATACATTTATTGAAAAGTGTATATTAATTTCACCGCGTTTTTATTTGTCCCCTGGTCCCGTTGTAAAATAGTTCACCCCGCCCGAACATATATTTTAAAAATAAAGAAAGTTAAACAACAATAAAAACTCTAATTGCAGCATGCGTAATTCAAAAATTAAATCAAGCCTATCGGTGTCCCCGTATTGAATCGGCAATACATTTCCCGCTTTTCCGGCTTTTCTTAATGAAAAAAAATGAAAAATTGTTTTTAAAATAAAATAAAGTTATTATGTTTGAGGGATTGTTTGCATTTTACCAGCCTAACCATCTTCATACTCCATTGAAGAAAAACACCAAACTAAGTGCATACATCCTCGTTGTAAATGACCCTAAGGGCGATTTGCAACCTGCAATTGAGATTAACAAAAATTATAAATGAAATTAAATAAGCCGGCAAGGCTCAATTTATTTGAAAACATGAAAGCTCAAAAACATCTTCACCCTGAATCATTTATGTTAGTATTAGTTTCCGTATTTCTTTTTTTGAATATAAAAGCTTCATGTCAGGGTGAGGCGTATGATCAATTTGCCGAGATTAAAGCAAAAAAGGAACAAATTCCGGTATGGATTAGTGAGTTAAAAAAAGGACATTATATAGAAAATCTTTTTTTCAACGAAGATGTGAGTTTAGGTCTTATGGATTCTCTTATTTCACGCGGCCAGGACAATACACATTCAATAATAAAAGTGCCTTTGTTATTCAGAGAATGTGTATTTGAGAGTATTCTTGATTTCAGCCCGGAATCGGAAAAAAATATTTTCAG
>DATEMK010000012.1:0-2758 GCA_035275625.1 Bacteroidia bacterium | reverse complement strand
CTGATAGATAAAAAAATCTTTATCATATTATTTTTATTTTCCAAAAAGTTCATTGGCCAATTGGATTTTTTCACGTTCAGACATATTTTCAACCTGTTCTTTCACCGAATTTCTTTTTTCTTCCACTGTATTTATCTTAGAATTTAATTCTTCGATTTTTTTGTTTTGTGCATCTATAATTTCCTTATTTTTTTGCAGTTCTGCTTCTTTCGGTTCCCGAAATGACGCTTCCTGCGCTCTTGCAGTTTCATGACTCGTTTTTATTTCTGCCATCCGCTCACCGCTTCCTTTCAGCCAGCTCGAAAGAAACTTAATTGGGGCGGCAAGCACTGCTGTCAACATTGTCAAAAATTGCCAGCTTATTATTTTCCTGTGATTGAGAAAAAGTAATATAGCAAGCACAACAAGAGCACCGATAATTATGGGCATCTTTTTCATAGGGTTTTTTTACGTTTGCTGATTATGATTTTACAATAAATTTCGCACTTGTCCATCCTTCTACCACTACCTCTACCCGGTACCAGCCATCCTTTTCTTCAAGAATTTTTACGGGAGTTCCCTGGGTCAGGGGCTTTGCTTTCAGGTCAGCATTCAATTCAGGCCGGGTTCTGATGTTGAGTGAAGTTGCCTGTACAATCCCACGCATCGGTAAATTATTTTGTGCAGGTTCATCAAGCTTTCTTTCCGCTTTAAGCAACCTGTCACGAAGTTTACTCAAGGGAAATGCCGGTCCCGGATCGGTTTTTCTTCCGGGAGAAATTTCCTCATGCCCCGCAATGTATTTAATCGGGTAAAATGCTATTAGTGCCTGGCAAATACTGTTAACTGTTTCAATTTGTTTTTCGGTATACGCATGCCAATACCGTGCTACAGATTCATTCCGGTGAATGCCTTGAACCACTTCATCGCTGTTGTAAACTTTTCCAAACCATGAAACAAAGCTCCCGTCTTCTTTTTTGGTAAGCAAACCTGCATTGTCAATTTCAATTCCAATTGAATATTGGTTAACGCCATTTCTTATTTTTCCGTTATTATCTTGCATTGTGCTTTTGCCTGCATGCCATGTGACTACATTAAAGTCTGCAAGCTGAACAATTTTACCATCACGCCCTACTACAACGTGTGCAGATGCGCTGCTCTTGGGATCACATAAGGTAGCAACCGAGGACTGTAATGATCCGCCTGCAGTATAATGTATAACAATTGTATCAGGTAAAGGCAGAACTAACGGGTTTCCTATATTCGGAGTTTGCTTGAATTCTGCATCAGCAAGTCGATGATTTTTTATTTCCATAGGTTGTTGCTTTTTTATTACGCTAAATCATACGATAAATTTTAAAATACAAATATAAAAAACTTTTAATAAGAAAGGTAATAAACTCCTTTCCTTCATTCAGTGCTTGCGCATTTACTAAAATTCTCAAAAACCATAGTCATGATACATAATATTTAATTCATTCGCTTCAGGCTGATTTATTTTTGTCGGGAGAAATGGAAGTAGTTAAAATAATATTATTTTGATTATTAAAAATACTTTTATCCAAATCAGCAGAAACGTTAACGGTTATAATTTCAAATATTGGATCATCAATCTGATTTTTAGTTCCCAATACCAAACCTTCAATTAATGATTTAGAATAAAAATTATTATTGACGTATGTATCCATGTAAACAGGAGTTTCAAAATGAAACTGTTTTTTTTAATTCCGGTGATTATACTTTTCCCGTTGCTCAAGTTAAAAATTTCTCCGGCTAAAATCCTGATTATCGCTTTAAACAGACATTTTAATTCATTATAACATCAATTTCATCTCCCAGGTTTGAAATCCTGTTTAAAAGAGCATTTAAAGTAAAAGTAATTCTTCCAGAAGCCCACATTCTGTAATTAACTTTATAGGTCTGTTCTATAGAATACATTAACACATTTAGTTTTTGTTTGTCAGATACGATTCCTGTATATCATCTATCTCGTTATATATACTCCAATTTTCCAAATGATAAATTCTAACTTGACAGTTTCAAGCTGATCAGTGTGATTCAGAAATCTGGATGAGTCAGTTTTTTTACCTTGCAATCCATCCGGTGTCAAACCTTTTTTTGCGCGAATTTGTTGTTGCGCCATTCATTCCAATATCTAATATTAACAGGCCATTCATTGAATCAACCACAATCACAATAGCGGGCGATTTCTATAAATAAATGTTCCTCAATAAATACAAGCAATCCTGTACAGTTGAAAAAAAAGGGCGATTATCCACAGTAATTTCAATATGGACTATTTTTTACTTCAAACAGACTCTTCTTTGACAGGAGAAACAGAAGGAATTAAAATAATATTATTCTGATTGTTAAAAATATTTTTATCCAAAATAGTAGAAACATTAACGGTTATAATTTCAAATATTGGATTATCAATCTGATTTTTAGTTCCCAATACCAAACCTTCAATTAATAATTTAGAATAAAAATTATTATTGACGTATACATCCATGTAAACGGGAATTTTAAAATGAAACTGCTTTTTTTTAATTCCCGTTATTACACTCGTGCCGCTGCTTAAATTAAAAATTTCTCCGACTAAAATCATGATTATCGAGATAATAGGTCAAAATAAGCTTGTCTTTCCTTTATTAGCAGATTAACATCTTCTGCGCCTATTCCCAGAATCTTGCTGTGCCTAATCATAAAGTCTTTAACGTGCCATTCAGCAAAATTCATTGAACCAGTACCTTTAATCATTCCTAACCTATTTTGTGTA
>DATEMK010000011.1:0-3444 GCA_035275625.1 Bacteroidia bacterium | reverse complement strand
CATTGATGATTTCATGCGGGCCCAAATGTTTTTCTATATATTGGAAAAGAATTTTGTCAAGAAGATCATAAGGCGGAAGTGAATCTGTATCCTTTTGTCCATGATGTAATTCAGCAGAAGGTGGTTTGGCGATAATGTTTTCAGGAATGATTTCTTTATTTTGATTTATGAAATGTGCAAGTTCAAAAACATCTGTTTTATAAACATCGCCAATCACTGAAAGTCCCCCGCACATATCTCCGTACAAGGTTCCGTATCCCACTGCAAGCTCACTTTTGTTTGAAGTATTCAAAAGAATATACCCGAATTTATTTGCCAGCGCCATCAACAAAGCTCCCCGGATACGCGCCTGCATATTTTCCTCCGCAACATTAAAAGGCAAATCTTTAAAAAATGGTTGGGTTGAAGAAATAAATTCATCATAAATTTTCCGAATAGAAATAGTATCATGCTTTACTCCAAGATTTTCTGCAAGCTTAATTGAATCGGTGATGGAATGTTCAGATGAAAATTCTGAGGGCAGCAAAACAGGAAAAACATTTTCTCTTCCCAAAGCTTCTGCTGTAAGAACAAGCACTACTGCAGAATCAAGTCCTCCTGATAATCCTAAAGTTGCCTGTTTAAAATTCATCTTTCTGAAATAATCCCGGGTACCCATCACCAAAGCAGAATAAATCTTTTCAATTTTTGATTTAGAGATTGTAATTTTTGGTTGAAATTTGTCTAAATCGTTGTTTGTAAATTGCGCATCGAATATCAAAAAGTCTTCTTCAAAAAATTTCAGTTCTTCAATTATATCGCCTTTTTTATTCATAACCAGGCTTCCGCCATCAAATAACATTTCAGTTTGTGCTCCCACATGATTTACATACAATATGGGAAGGTTATATTTCAGTGCATTTCTTTTAAGAATTGCTTTACGGAATTCCGCATGCTGGTAATCAAACGGGGAGGCTGCAATGTTGATAATAAATTCCGGAGCATGTTTTATCAATTCATCCATCGGGCAAAAAGTATAAAGAGGGTCTTCTTCTTCATTCCATAAGTCTTCGCAAATGGTAAGTGCTATGGTGGTTCCGTTTAATTCAATGCACTCAAATTTTTTATTCGGTTCAAAGTAGCGGTACTCATCAAACACATCGTAAGTGGGAAGCAATGTTTTGTGAATTACATTTTTAATTTTTCCGTCCTGTAAAAAAAATGCTGAGTTAAAATGATTTTTTCCTTTCAATACCGGGTTATCACTTGGAGAACCCACGATGGCTGCAATGCCAATACATTCCCTGGCAATCAGTTCAATTGAAGCATTGCATTTTTTTACAAAATGTTCAAACTCTAAAAAATCAAGGGGAGGATAACCGCTTACAGCAAGCTCCGAAAAAATAACCAGGCCAACATTTTCTTTTTTTGCTTTTTTGATGGAATCAATAATTTTTGAAGTGTTATCCTCAAAATTTCCAATGTGATAATTAAGCTGCGAAAGTGCAATTTTCATTCTGAAAAAATAAAGGTGCTAAGTTATTGAAAATAAAAATCCCGTCCGCCTAAGGCGGACGGGACACGGAACTCCTGGTTAATTATTTTTCAGAATAAAATTCCCACGTTTAAGCCGATGGTGTTTGCATTGGCCTTGCCCTCAAGGTTAAGCCCGTCATTTATTACATCGGAAAAACCATTTTTATAAACAGCGCCTAATAAAAGATTAGTATTGCCGGAAAGGTTGTATTCAATTCCCAATCCTATAACGAGGGAAATATTAAAATTATTTATGCGGTCTTTTGCATCTTCGTTATCAAGCAAAAGTACATCATCATATTTTTCTTTCCCTTTTGCTCCAATAAGAAATCCGGGAGCTACACCGAATTGGCCATAATACCGGATGTATCCTATCGGGTTAGTTTTCATTTTTAAGGTTGCCGGAATTTCAATATATCGAATATTATAATCATAATTTGCGAAACCAATAATTAGAGTAGTATCATCGGGCCGGGCAAAAATGCCTTCTTCCTTTGATCTTAATTTTCCACCTTTGTGGTCAACAGTTAAACCAGTTGCAAAAGCGTAATTATCAGTGAAACCAAATTCAGTTATCAATCCGTAATTAAATCCAATTTTAGAACCATCTCCTGCTAAATTATCAGATCCGGGATGCAGCCAGGCAAGGCTTGGCGTCACTCCTAATCCAAAATGAAATTTTTTTGAATCTTCCTGTGAAAATAAATTACTGAATGTTACGCAGCAAATTACCATTGACAAAATTATCTTCTTCATATTTTTTAGTTTTGATGTTGCAATGTTAAACAATTTTCAAATGAAAAAAACAAGTTCTTATTTACTTCTTTTCACAATCGTTTTGTTAATTACTTCATGCGGCCATGAAAGAAAAATGGATGCGGATGTTTCCAAAGTCAACATCAGCCAGCCTTTCATTCGTTTTGATAAAGAGCTTTTTTTATTTGGTGACACAATTACCACGGGAGAGGTAAAACAAATGAGACAGAAGTACGGAGCATTTTTCGATCTTTATTGCTCCCGGATAATCCGCATTTATGATGATGATGATGATGTATTAACAGCGAGGGATTTAACACAATTTATTTCTGACAGCGATGTAAAAGAAATTCACCGGAAAACAGATTCACTCTATTCAGATTTGAAAGATCTCCAGGAAAATTTATTAAATGCATTTAAACATTATTCCTATCATTTTCCCGGCAAGCCTGTTCCGGAAATTGTAACGTACATTTCTGCATTTAATTACCAGGTCATCACCGCAGATAGTATTTTGGGGATAGGGCTCGATATGTATCTCGGAGAAAATAACGCAGACATTTATGCATCCATAAATATTCCAAAATATATGTCGCGCAGGTTTACAAAAAATTATATTGTGAGTGATTGCATCAAAGGCTGGTTTCAAAGTCAATACGATCCGGATTCTATAAAGTCCGAATTGTTAAGCCAGATGATTTACTATGGAAAGCTTTTATATTATAGGGAAGCTTTGGCCCCCCAAATGCCTGACACCATCAAAACGGGTTACACAAAAGAACAATTAGAATGGTGCATAAAAAACGAATCAAATATCTGGGCATTTTTTATTGAACAAAAATTGCTGTACAGCACAGTTGTCCAGGAATACATAAAGTATATAAATGACGGGCCCACCACCAATGGCCTTCCGAAAGAGTCACCCGCGAAAATCGGTGCATGGATAGGCTGGCAGATAGTAAAAGCATATATGAACAATAATGCAGATGTTAATCTTGAACAGTTATTAAAAGAAAATGATGCTCAGAAAATTTTAAATAATTCAAATTATAAGCCTAAAAAATAATTAAAGCTTTAAAAAACTTTAAACTTCAGATTTTAAACTCCTGTTATGAAAACCTCAGAAATAAAATTTACAATCTCTCTTGATGAACGCAACCATCCTGAAGCCAT
>DATEMK010000010.1:0-2912 GCA_035275625.1 Bacteroidia bacterium | reverse complement strand
TCATGGCAAAAAAACACCGGATGCAGCTATTGTTCTGCAGTCCGTTTTTCAGCTTCCATGATACGATCACTTCATCACCCACGTATTGATAAATCTCCCCTGCGTAATTAACAATTGGCCCCGATAAATCTGCATAGTACTTATTAAGCATTTCGTAATATTTCACATGGCCGAGGTTTTCAGCTATTGTGGTGGAAGATTTCATATCGAGGAACATAAAAATCCTTTCTTCTTCTTTTGGTGTATGGTATTTTCCCGTAAAGAAATTTTGGAGGACAGCCACCCCGAGGTTTTCACTCACTTCCATGTAAAACAGCGACACGAGAATTATAGAAGCGATAAAAATCGCCACACCCCAAAAGGAATAGCTGAAAACGAACAGCCCTGCATGGTCCCATACCTCTTTGCTAAATACAGGAGCATGCAGCTCAATGGAATTATCAAGCATGGTAACCGACAGCATAAAAACCATGATAATTGCAAAATAGAGGATCGTTTTATAAATAATTTTTTTTGTGAAGCTTTTTTGAATGAACAGCTTATTGAAATAAAATATTTCAGCGCTCCCGATGAATAATCCCGTTATAAAAGCGCTGACAGGGATCATAAAAATGTGGCTTCTGAAATTGTAAGGATTTCCCGAAGAAGGATAGGAGGTAAGGCTGCCAAGAATTCCTTTTTCAAGCAGTGTATAAACAATGCTGAAGAGGAGCCAAATCATACCAAAAGGAATTATCCTCGAGATGTTTCTTTTGGTTACGGGGGAGAGCATTTTTGAAAATAAGGGTTGGTAAAAGTATGGGAAATATGGTAGGAAAACTCCGGAGTTTATAAAAAAAACAGCAAGAAAATTCGTTAGCCTGCAGGGCGGTGAGACTCAAAATAATTTTTTTCTGAATTCTTTAATTATTGCTGTCCAGAAAGCTGCTTTTTCTTCTTCAGAATTTCCTTTTATTTTTCCGATTAATAACTGGTTGTTATCCAAAGAAACTATTCTTCCTTTTTGTGCGGCTTGATATCTTCCTAAAGATGAAGATTCCCAATCACATGCTTTTATGATAATTGGAACAATAATTTTATTTTGATCAATTGCCTTTTGAACTTCTATTTTTTTTATATATTCAGTATTCAAAAATTTTACACTTATTAAACAAACAATAATATTACACTCATCTATTTTCCGTTTTATTTCCTCATCCCATTCTTTCCCAAATTCAATATCCCGACAATCAAAAGTAACCAAGCCTTGTTCTTTTAAGGTTACTAGGTGATCTTGGAAATCTTGAAGGTAATCTTCATCGTGTTTTGAATATGAAACAAATAGTTTTAGAGATTCAGGAAGGCTACTATCTTTTTCATTTAAAGGATTTGATAAACCTAGGTTATGCAATAATTCGCGAATGGACAAACCTATTCGCCCTTCATTGCAAAATGCAATTGCATTTACCTCCTTTTCTGACCATCTTAATAAATCATCATATAAAAATGATGTGGGTCTACTACTATTTTTACATTTATAACATGTGCATGGCACATTTATTTCCGGTTTCACTCCTTTATAGCCATCAGTTATGTTTTTTAACGCTTCCATGATCAATATTATTAATCCGCGGGCATCTTTTCCCTTTGCTCTGATGTTTATTTTGCGGTTATAAAAATCCTCTTCTACTTGACACTCTGCAATTTTGTTTTCATAAATAAAATTTACAGCATTATTCCACACTTCGTTATCCGAGGCAATATACCTGCTTAATTCGGCACTCATTTGATTCACCATTCCTCTAGGCATAAATTCATAATAATATTCAAGTCGCAAATAAGGTTCATTGTCCCGCCACCTTTTTTCAATAGGCATGGAAAGCAGCCGTGCAGGAATAATATAATCTTCCTGTTTATGTCTCTTAGGAAAAGCAATTTTAAATATCTCTAACATTTTTTTCAGAATAGGATGCTTGTCTTCGTATGATGATTCTTGCCAGAGCCTGCTAAAATCTCTATTCAATATATTTCCTCTTCGTTTTTGGATTTCCTCATCATCAATTATTTTATATACTGCATTCATCGCCCATTCCGGTTGTAATATCACCCAGTTTTTTAATTCATCAATTGTCGAATACCATAAAACAACACCTATATCATGCAGAAACCGACAACAATCTGTGATATCTGTGAGTTTGGTAAATCTTTCGAGATTTGAATTCTTACATATTTCTTTAAATTTTTCAAATGAAATGCATGATGTTTTTTTTCTTTCCTCTTCCAAAACATTTCTTACAGGTATCCATGATTTAGGAACCCCTTTGCCATAATGTTTCAAATTTGTGATTTGGTTGATTATCGTTTGCTTAATTTTTTTTAATCCTTCATTTTTATTTGGTAAATTAATTTCATAGTATGGTAATATTTGCGTTTTTATAATATTAAAATTTGTATTGCTAATATAAACTCCTAAATCATTCCAGCGAATTTTATTTCCTTCATGGCAAGTTTGACCTAATATGATAGGACTTTTGCCGCCAAACTGATAAATAGTAGGAATCCAATAATCAAAGTTGTGGTGTGACTGTCTGGTAGATGCAAGAAGGACAAACACAGAATTCTCAGTGATAAAAAAACGATGTACTGGATAATAAACATCTTGACCACCAAAATCCCATATATGAACAATATGTTTTGTGCCGCGTTGTTTTTTGAATTGCCAATTTTTAATTTTAATTCCTCTTGTTCGTTTATCTTTTCGAGGTAAGGCAGCTTTTTCATTTAACAATCTTCTTTGCAAAGAAGTTTTACCGGAACTGCCTTCTCCAACTAAAGTTAATTTTGCTTCATAAATATGGTCTTCTCCTTCTTCTTCAATTTTTTCAAAATATCTGAGAATTGCTTCATTATCTAAGCTCAATACTTCAATTGGT
>DATEMK010000009.1:0-11079 GCA_035275625.1 Bacteroidia bacterium | reverse complement strand
TAATATTCCGGCACCTGCTCCTGAGTCAGCGCCTCAGGGCACGGTAAATAATTAATAAAATTTAGTTTTAATTTTTTAACCCGTCCGCCATTGGCAGACGGGGTTTTTTTATTTCTTCCGGCACGTATTAAAGAACAGTTTTGTAGATTTACAGTGGTGAATTTAAACTCTTCTTTTTTTATAATTTTTTCGCTATGAATAAACTGTATTGCTTAATCATAATGTTTTTCACTTGCAGAGTATGCGAGGCACAATTTAATCTTGTGCCTAATCCGGGCTTTGAGCAGTTTAGCTCATGTCCTTTCTATTTCGGAGATATTCCCAGGGCCATTGGCTGGAATATTCCATTATTTTCCACAACGCCTGATTATTTTAACGCCTGCAGTATCAACCTCAATATTGATGTTCCACAAAATTTATGCGGATATGAAAGTGCCCGCACAGGCGATGCGTATACAGGCATCGTTACATTTCATATACAACAGCAAACTACACATCAAATAAATTACAGGGAATACATACAATGTGAATTAACAGATTCATTAATTGCAGGAGTCAATTATTGCATCAGCTGGTATGTGAGCCCCTGCGATTCATGTTATTATGTATGTAATAATATGGGAATGCTCTTTTCACACGTACAAATTAATGATACATGTCTCCCTGCCAATCCATGTAATTTAAATTACCTGCCCCAGCTTGAAAATCCGTCAACTAATAATTTAAATAACCCGAATGGCTGGACTCAAATATCGGGCGCTTATACAGCAACGGGTGGCGAAAAATATATTATAATTGGCAATTTCAGAGATACATCGGGCACCACCGGCAGCTATACCGGCTGGGGAGCACCGACAGGCGGTGATTTAAATTATGTTGCCTTTTATTTTATTGATGATATCCTGGTAGCACCGTGCGATTCATTGACCGGAATGAGTGAAACCAATTTCGGTAATGAATGTAATTTATTCCCCAATCCATTTTCAGATAAAATAAATATTACAGCAGGAAGAAACGAAATCATGGAGATGAACCTGTTTGATATTACATCAAGAAAATTATTGCAACAGAAGTTTATTTCCTCCGTTACTGTAAATACAACACAACTTTCAAAAGCTATTTATCTTTACGAATTGCGGGATAAAAACGGTGTGATTAAGAAAGGTAAGGTTGTGAAAGAATAATAAATGCTAATTTGAAACTGACAACAAAAAATAAAATAACAATGAAAACAGCAAAAAGAATTCTGACAAGCGTGTTAATCATTACACTGACTGCAATACTTTTCTCCTTTGACTTGCCCGCAGGTTGGTTCAAAGCGGGAAGCAAACCCAAAAGCTATGACATGGGCGTTGATAAAGGCGCTGGAGAAGATGGTAAGAACGCAGCCACAATTAAATCCATTGACGAAAAAATTGACGGCTTCGGAACTTTAATGCAAAGTTGTTTGCCTGGCAAATATCTTGGAAAAAAAATCCGTATGAGTGGTTATGTAAAGTCAAAAGCTGTTGATGATAAAGCCGGACTATGGTTGCGTGTTGACCAGGCAAATTCACAGAAACCGCTTTCATTTGACAATATGTATGACAGGCCAATTAAAGGAACAACCGATTGGAAAAAATATGAAATTGTTTTAGATGTTCCCCTCAACTCTTCTAAAATTGCTTACGGTGCATTACTTGTTGGAACAGGACAAATTTGGTTTGATAACTTAAACTTTGAAGTTGTTGACAATACCGTTCCTGCAACAAAAGATGTAAAGGATAATTATACGCCTGACAAAGAACCAGTGAATCTTGACTTTGAGAAGTAGCATTGAACAAAGCGTGTGCGAACCTGCCTGCAAGAACTTAGCAAAGCGTAAAAAAAATAAAAAAGAGTGAGTAAATTAACTTTGATAAACTAACCCCCCAAAAAAAATATATGGCTTTCGGACTTTCACCTAAACACATTCAGGACTTACCTCTTGATGACCTGACGCGAGAACAATTTCTTGTGTTGGCAATTGAAGGGGCGAAGAAACTGGATTGGAATGTCAGCTACACAAGTGAAACCGGTTTCATTGCTTATACAAAATTCTCAATGAGTTCCTGGAGTGAGGAAGTCAAAGTAAAAATTGACGGCAACAACGCAAACCTGAAAAGCGAATGTACCGGCAATCAAATGGCGGACTGGGGAAAGAACAAAAAGAACATTGAAAACCTGGTTGCAGCAATCAGCGAATTAAAAAACTCTTTTACTCCCGAAGAACTTTCACAAAAGTATGAGGAAATGAAACCAGGTTTGGTTTCCGGGGAACAAGATGTTTTAAGTCAGCCGCCACCGGCAACAAAAGAAAAACTTACCGGCTTTTTTGCAATCTTCAAACCGGCACAAGGTTATTTCATAACTCCGGTTTTGATCAATCTGAATATTGCAATTTTTATTTTGATGGTTATTTCGGGAGTAAATTTTATGCTTCCCGACAACGAAAGTTTAATAAAGTGGGGGGCAAATTTCCGGCCTGTAACATTGGAAGGAGAAGGGTGGCGGCTAATCACAAATTGTTTTCTGCATATTGGTCTCCTGCATCTGTTAATGAATATGTATGCTTTGCTTTATATAGGTTTGCTTTTAGAGCCGCATTTAGGCAGGACAAGATTTACAGCAGCTTATTTTCTCACCGGTATCACAGCAAGCATAGCAAGTTTGTGGTGGCACGACCTGACTATCAGTGCCGGTGCATCAGGAGCAATCTTCGGCATGTATGGAGTATTCCTTGCAATGCTGACAACAAATCTCATTGAGAAATCAGCACGGCAAGCTTTGCTGACAAGTATTGCGGTTTTTGTTGGCTACAATTTAATCAACGGACTGAAAGGAGGCATTGATAATGCAGCACACATTGGAGGTTTAATCGGAGGACTTGTTATTGGGTACGCTTATGTTCCAAGTTTGAAAAAACCCGAAGCAACAAATTTGAAATATTCTATCATTGGAGTTCTTACAGTTTTAGTTCTCTCAACTTCTTTCATTGCTTACAAGAAAATCCCGAACGACATTGGACAATACGATGAGAAAATAAAATCTTTTGTTTCAATGGAGGCAATGGCGCTTGAAGTTTACAATATGCCGGAAAACACTCCAAAGGATAAATTACTTTCGGAAATTAAAGACAGGGGAATTTATTATTGGAATGAAAACACAAAATTGCTTAACGGCCTTGAGAAATTAAATCTTCCGGACGAAATTCACGACAGAAATAAAAAACTTCTGCAATACTGTGACTTGCGAATAAAAAGTTACAACTTAATTTACAAAGCGGTGGATGAAGATACAGATAGATATAAGGACAGCATTGATATTTATGGAAAGGATATTGAAGCTTTGATTGAAAGTTTGACAGGAAAATAAACGACACAGCTTCTCTTCACCTCACCTACCAACTCATGTAGGTTCCGGTAGTAAAAAAATAATTTATCTTTCGGTATTAATTAACTGGTAATACTGTAATAAATTATGACAACGGCTAAAAATATTACTGCATGTACTTTGCTTCTATTGGTTTCAATCAGCAACGTAAGCGGACAAAGTGGTTCAGTGGCTGATGAGTACATGAAGCTGGCTGACGATTTTAAGAAAAACACAAATCCGGACAGTGCAATAATTTATTATGAAAAAGCATCTGTCGGATTTCAGGCGCTCGGCAACATTGAAAAATTTATAAACTCATATAATCAAATCGGAATTATTCTTACCCGGCAGGACAAATATGAAAAAGCCAAAACTTATTTAGAGAAGGCATTATCAGCGGGACTTTCTTCACTTGACACAAACAACCTGGTAATTGCAACCACTTACATCAGCTTAGGAGTAGTTTATAACGCTGAAGAAAATTACGATCAATCTTTAATATACCATAACAAATCGCTGTCAATGCGGTTGCGGCAGCTTGGAGAGAATGATGCTCAAGTCGCAACAAGCTACGGAAATATTGGAAATGTATACCTGAACGCGAAGGATTTCGATAAATCTGTTGACGCTCATTTAAAAGCAATGAAAATCCGGGAAAAACTTTTTGGGGAAGCAAGTGTGGAGGTTATTCAGTCATATACAAACCTGGGAAATACTTACAGAGAAAAAAAGGACTATAAGTTATCGTTGGAGTATTTTGAAAAAGCATTGAAAAATAAAATTATACAACGAGGAGAAGGACATAAAGAGTTAACAAAATTTTACAAAAACATTAGTGATGTATATTATTTGATGGAAAACAAAGAGCAGGGGGATTTTTATAAAACCAGGTCAGAAGAAACTTTAAAGAATTGAAAATATTTGCCTTATGAATTAAAAAAAACCTCTATTGGATAGGATGGACTGTGTTGGCACTGTTAATTCGTAATTTTGAAATTCTAATCAACAAAAACCAGAAACAACATGACTGCCAAACAAATTATTTTAACACTTTTGTTAGTTTTTATGATTTCAATTGTTAACGGACAGCATTTGGCGTCAACTATTGAAGATGCAGGCAAGCAGGGAATATCAATTTCGCATCTTGATAGCATTTATACAAGTGCCATCCATGTGGACACTTCACAATCGGTTTTTAAATCAGAAACCGAACAACAGGCATTGGGAGAAGCTTATATGAAATTACTGCAAGATTTTGGAAAGTTTTTAACTGCAAACAATTTTAAGTGGGAAAAACCAACCAGGGGTTTTAACAGAATTTATTTTAATACAGATGGAACGATTGATTATTTTCTATACAACTTTCAAACTAAGAACGTGAAACCCGAAGACCAACTTTCACAAGAGAAACAAACTGAATTTAACAGATTGCTAAATTTGTTTATCAAAGACTACAAGATTTCTTTGACAGCGAGAACAAAATTTGCACAATGCAGTCCGACAACATATATGCCGAAAGAATTAAAATAAGCAAATAGCTTCCCTCTTTATTACTATCCGCATAAGAGGCAAATATGACCAGTAATAAAACACATACAGTATTCCTTGAAAGAACTTATAACGCGGAAACACAAACAATTTTAAATTTCTTCAAAGACACTACAATATTTAAACTGACCGGTGCGGATGATATTCAAGCTGACTTTAAAACTAATGGATTATTTTGCCTGGCCTTCAACGGTAGGGGAACTATTCATGGACGGTTCATTAAAATCACAGATAAGGAAATAATCATGGAATGGAACGTTGACGGGTTTCAAAGGCCCGAGGAAATAAAAACCCTCGTGGAAATCTATATATATGGTGACAACGGAAAATGTACTTTAGCGCTCAATCATAAGAATATTGTACACGCGGAAGCAGCAGCAGCCAAACAAAGGGCATGGACAGAAATACTTGATGAGATTGAACACAAAACAAACAACAACCGATGACACAGGCGGCTGTTGGACAACTCAACTTTCAGGGTTAATAAAATTTATAGTTTGATAATTTTACCGACAATTTAAAAATTGTCTGCTAATGAGAAGCTTTATCACTTGTATGATTTTTTTGTTCTGCTGCTCATTAACATTCGGTCAATACCGGAGAGCTTACAAGAAATGGGTAAAGGAGTCTCAAACGGATATCCGTATGATTCCTATGTATGGTCACCGGCAAAACACGAAGGAGCAGTTCAGGGATGAAGAAAAATTTTTAAAAACTGTTCTTGAGCAGGAAGGGACAAAGAGGGCGGGCTCTGAGCATTTAATAAAACTTGGATTTAATTATTTGCATCAAAACAAATTGAAAACTGCCATGACAAGGTTCAACCAGGCGTGGTCTTTAGATTCAACAAATACAAATGTGTTTTGGGGTTTTGGCGGAGTTTATTTTAGATTGCATGCTTACAATGAAGCTTTAAGAATGTATAAGCTGGGAATGAAAGTTGATTCTGTTAATGCAAATTTGATCACAGGTATGGGCGCTGTGTACCTTTCCATGTATAGTGAAAATCCGGCTAAAAAAGAAAACCTGGCAAGTGCGGTTTCTTACCTGGAAAAGTCATATCAGCTGGATTCCAAAAACAGCAGTACTGTGTATAAACTAATAATGGGGTCCTTGTATTCAGGCGATTGTGAAAAAGCAAAAAAGTATTTTGCAGAATGTGAGAAGTTAGAAAAGAATCCTGTCAGGGAAGAATTCAGAACTCAATTCAAAGAGCAATGTAAATAAAACCCCACAGCCCTGACTTCACCTGGCAGAAAGAAATTAACTTTGACAAATGATACGCAGAATAATTTTAATCTCACTTGCCACTTTGACAATTTCAGGCTGTAACAATTTACAAGACAATAAAACGACTATGACATCCACTGAAACTAAAGAAGTAAAACAAGACAGCAGCAGCGGTTACGCCCAAGTAAACGGGCTGAAAATGTATTATGAAATATATGGCGCGGGAGCCCCCCTGGTTTTAATCCATGGTGGAGGTTCTACCATCCAAACCACATTTGGACGGGTACTGCATGCATTGGCAGAAAATCATAAAGTTATTGCAGTCGAATTGCAGGCCCACGGGCACACTGCTGATATTGACAGGCCGCTGAGCTTTGAGCAGGATGCCGATGATGTTGCAGAGCTGCTGAAACAACTCCACACCGGCAAAGCCGACATCTTCGGCTTCAGCAATGGCGCCAGCACTGCGCTTGAAATGGCTATCCGCCACCCGGAGCTGGTCAATAAAATTATAGTGGCATCTACTATGTTTAAAAAGGATGGTTCCTATCCATGGTTCTGGGATATGATGGCGCATACAACATTTGAGCAAATGCCGCAACCGTTAAAAGATGCTTACTTAAAGATAAACCCTGATAAAGATGCTCTCTATACCATGTATAAAAGAGATGTTGCAAGGATGCAGTCTTTTAAAGACATAAAAGAAGAAGATATAAAAGCTATTAACGCGCCTGCGTTTATAATAGCCGGCAATGCAGATGTCGTCAGCCCTGAGCATGCTGTGGAAATGTATCGCCTGCTCCCCCGCGCACGGCTTGCAATTCTTCCGGGCTCTCACGGAGAATACATAGGAGAGATAACAACACCGCAGGATGCTGATTTTATTGCAGGCACTATCTCCATGATTGAAAAATTTCTTAGTGAACCGATGCCAAATTTGAACTGACACTTACGAATAACATCACTATAGCTGCAAAATGAAAAAAATAATTTTACTTCTGACAATTATTTTATCAAGGAATGTCCTTAACGCATCTGCACAAACGTGGCAGGTGGTGGGAGTCCAGGGATTTTCGGCACCGGTTTCCGGGTATTCTTTAACGTCCATTGCATTGGACTATAACGGTACGCCTTACGTTGCTTACTCTGATGCATCCGTTTCAGGCAGGTTAACCGTTATGACTTTTAATGGAGCGTCATGGGTGCCTGTTGGAAATCCGGGCTTTACCGCTGGCCAGGGATACGATATGTCTGTTGCGATTGATACCAATAACACTCCTTATGTGGCGTTTGGCGATGCGGGAAATTCATCTCACGCTTCTGTCATGAAATTTAACGGAACGAATTGGGTATACGTTGGAACGGCAGGTTTTTCGGATGGAGTGGTAAATAATTGCACGTTCAAATTTGATAGTTATGATACGGCTTATGTGTCGTATGTTGATGCGTTCTATTCAGGGAAAGCTGTTGTTAAAAAATTCAATGGAACAAACTGGGTTAATATAGGAACTCCGGGTTTTACGGCTGGCGGAACAGGTCAAATGACGATGGCTCTGAATAATAACAGTGTTCCGTATATAGCATACCAGGATCAGGCTAACGGTTTCGCTGCAAGCGTGATGATGTTTGATGGAACCAACTGGGTACATGTGGGTAATAATACATTTTCTGTTGCCCAGGTTCAATATTGTCATATTACTTTTGATAATACAGGAACGGTTCCTTATGTATGTTATAATGAAGGGTACAACCCGTTTTCGCCTAATGTTCAGATGTATAATGGTTCCGGTTGGGTGTATGTGGGAGGGCAAAATCTTAATACTAATGTTGACTATCTGAATAATATTGCCATTGATGGAAATAATACTCCTTATGTTGTATTTCCGGATGGAGCCTATAATTATAAAGCTACGGTTATGAAGTATAACGGTTCCTCCTGGGTAACGGCAGGCAATACAGGATTTTCATCCGGAACAATTAATTTTCCGAATATTGTCATTGATGATATGAACACTGTCTACGTTGAGTATTATGATACTGATGATTCAAATAAAGTTTCGGTGATGAAATTAGAAACCTCATCTTCTGTCAATGAAATGAATTCAAATAATAATGTATCTATATATCCAAATCCCTCACATAGTAAGGTAACCATCCACATTCAAAACGTTCCCTTATCAACGCTCCATTCTCAGCTCCTTTTCAGAGATGTCCTGGGAAAAGAAATTTATAAACAAACATTAAATCAACCGGAGACCATAATAGATGTTTCCACCTGGAGTGAAGGAGTTTACTTTTATGAAGTAAGAGGCAACAATGAAATTACAAGAGGGAGGTTCGTAAAAGAATTATAAATTTTCGTAAATTTATAGTGATAAAACTTAAAATAAGCATGAAGAAATCTTTCCTTTTAATCTCGGTTTGCTTTTTAGTTTTTGCCTGTGTCCAAACGACAAAATCAGTTGAAAATAAAGATCCGCAAATTCAAAGTCCGGCAAATACAGGCTCTTCTATAGCGAACCAGGATTCTAAACCAGTAACCCCTGATAAATTATTAACCTTACCCGATGCTGAGAAAATATTGGGACAGCCTGCACATTTGGCTGACAGTTCATCCGGGCGGGATCACAATATTTTTACTTACCAATGCGCCTACAAAGCAAACGCTGAAGATACTATAAGCGGAAAAACTGGCGCTTTATATTTTTTAGCCGAACACTATAGCAATGTTTCAGACGCCAGGAAAAAGTATTCATTCATTAAAACCGCCAACGAAAATCACGGCATTAAAGTACTTCACGACTTAGGGGATGAAGCTTATTTTCACAGTGACGGAAGGAATTTTTATTTCATCATGGTAAGAAAAGGTATGCGCGTTTTTAATATGAAGGTGAATAAAATAACCAGCGCAACTTCACTGGATGAATTTAACATAATTGCAAAGCATATTACAGATGCTCTTTGAAACCCGCATGCTGCCAGGGATGTTCCTCTCGCAAATAACATTCAACGGATAAAAAATAAATACTACATTTGTTGGTGAGAACAACGCCAACAGGGATTTAAAAGTTTACCTGTTAATCTTTATTTTTGATGCATATATGTACAAAAACACCTGCTTATTATATAATGGAGTAAATGAGGTTTATCAAAAACTGCATATATTTTGTTCTGATAAGGGATTTAAAGTAAAAGAGAGCAAAGAAAAATTTTATTTTTTAAGAGCTAAAAAGAGTTCATTCTTTTTTTGGAGGACTTTGCGTTTAGAGGTGGAAATTCTAACAGTAGAAAAGGAAAAAGTACAGGTGACTGTTATGCTTTATAAAAACGGTAAAAGGCAGGCCGGGTTAGAAAACGAATATATTATTGCCATTGAAAATTTCTTTTAACCGCTTTCACGGCTGAACCGTTCCCCGTACTTTATCGTCCCCTTCCGGTCTTTGCCTGGTGTGATGTATATGCACGCGGGCCGCGGATGCAACGTAATTGCTATAATATTTTTTCTATACGAAAAGATTATCTTTACAGTTCAGGTAAAAATAAAAATTGCCATGAAAAAAATTCTGTTCTTTTTAATCGCACTGATCCCTTTTGCAGCAAATTCGCAGAAGCAGGGAAATATCTGGTATTTCGGAGTAACGTCAGGGCTTGATTTTTCAGGCGGAACGCCTTCACTTCTTTATGATGGATGGACAGGTGTTGATGCTGGCGGAATTGAACAGGAGGGGACTTCATGCATATCAGATAATTTTGGCAACCTGTTATTTTATACAGGGGGACAAACTATCTGGAACCGTTTTCATAACCCGATGCCAAACGGGCTGGGATTGATGGGAGGAGTATCTTCCACACAATCAAGCCTTATTGTTCCGCTTCCGGGAAACGACAGCATTTTTTATCTTTTTACCAGCGATATGTTTCAACATTATACTTCTCCTCCGCACCACGGATACCGTTATAACATTGTTAATATTTGTCTTGATGGAGGAAAGGGAGATATAATTGCCGGTCAGAAAAATATTTTGCTGCTCGACAGCGCCACTGAAAAATTAGCAGCCTGCCTGGATGCGGCAGGAAGCGGTTATTGGATAATGGGTCATAAAATGTTTTCGGATAAATTTTATGCATGGCACCTGACTTCCGGAGGTATTACAGATACTGTAATTTCAGGTACCGGCACTGTTCACGGGCTGCTTGGTAACGGAAACTGGGAGCATGAGGCTGCACAGGGACAAATGAAATTTAATCCGCAAGGGACAAAGCTTGCTCTTGCCATCAGCAACTTTGATCCTGCCATCATTGATTTATTCGACTTTGATTCAAATACCGGGCTGTTAAGCAATGCATGCCACATGGTGATTGACAGTGCATTGGGTAAAAGGATTTACGGAGTAGAATTTTCTCCGGATGGAACAAAACTTTATGGAGGAGTTGCAGGCGGGACCAATGAGAAGCGTGTTTATCAATTTGATGTTACAGCAGGCGGGGGTAATTGTAATTCCGTTATTGCATCGCGGTTTACATTGTTTCAATCCAGTTATAACAGTATCATGAAGGGAATGCAGCTTGCACCTGATAATAAAATATATTTAGTCTGTAATTCAAATTTTGATCTTGGGCGGATTAATTTCCCTGACTTAGCCGGGATGGCGGCTGATTTTGATTCGTTAGCAATTGTAATATCCGGATTTAATGAATACACATTACCTTCTTTTATAGCGGGGTATCATTATCTTAATGGCACTCCAAATTGCCCCGCATCTGTCGGAATTGAAAATGCCGGGCCTGGCAAGGCTCCCGTCTTTTCAAACCTGGTTACTGATGTGGTACACTTTACTAACACCTGCGTATATAAAGATTACAGGATTTTTGATACTATAGGCAAACAGGTTTTGAAGGGGGAGTTGC
>DATEMK010000008.1:0-10061 GCA_035275625.1 Bacteroidia bacterium | reverse complement strand
ATTGGTGATATTCACTTTTATTTTTTTATAATCAATTTTACAGTCTTATTTTCAGAATCAGATTTTAAATTCAAAGAATAAACTCCATTGACTAAATCAGAAAGATTTAACTGAATATGATTATTGTTTGCCTTAATTTCCCTTTCAAAAATTTTATTTCCGAGCATATTGAAAATGTTAATTATAGAATTTTCCCGTGGTGATGAATTCATTTTAATATTTAAAATGTCTGATGCAGGATTGGGATAAACAGAAAAAGAATCATTATTTTTTATTTCACTGATTCCTGTTGCAGCGAGAATATTTATATCATCCACATACATATTGTTTTCATAGTCAGAAGAAACTTTAAACCGGAACAATACATTATCATTAGAAGCATACGGTGTAAGGTCAATAGTTTCAAGCCTCCAGTCATTCTGGGTTGGCACGAATGGTGTTGTTGAGAAAGTAGGAACAATGGTGGTAAGATTCGTGCTATATTTAAAGTATAAATTTGTCCATGTTATACCACAGTCCGTTGAAATGTCCACTCGTAATGTATCAGACCAGTTTGGAAACTGACCTGGGTCAGACAGCATCCGGTAAGCAACCTGAAATGTCATTTGCGGAGAAGCAATGGATGTGAGGTTCAGATTCGGCAATGTGATAATATCAATACAACCATTGCACGGATAGTTAATGCTGTTGAACCACATGGAAGCTATGCCGGTTTTTGCTGCGCCTGTTGTACGCGCCCATGACACAGAACCATCCTGGTTGTCAAGGTCCCATCCTGTCGGTGGAAAAGTTACAGGTTCAAACCCGTAACTGAATGGTGTTGGCTGACCTGAAGGAACAACATTGAATGTGCTGTTAGAAGTATCGTTGGCCGCATTCCCATCAGCGAGACCATTAGGGTTTGTGGTATAACAAATAAATGTGTGATTACCTCCACCGAATGACTGTAGCGGCAATGTTACATCATCAGTTGCAAGGGATGCTAATTGTCCATTCCATGAGTATGTTTGTAAAGGGTTTGCGTCAAGCTGGTAATTAATGGTAACAGAAGTTAATGTATCTGTTCCCCAATTGCGAATTCGAACTATAGGGATAATTGTAGTGTCACATACCAAACCTGATGGGGATAATACTGCCGGACTTCCTGCATCGGTTTGCTGCAACACAACCGGGATGCAACCATCAGAAGTTAATAGTGAGGAATAAGCAAGATTATGCAGGGCGGCTTGCACACGCGCTTGCTGTCCCTGGGTAAAAATATTTTTGCAGGCAGAACTTCCGTAATCCATGTAATTCATAAACATGATTCCCGGAGATGCTGTCTGACAAGCATCCAGCTCCGGAAATGCAGGACAGGGTGAATTGGTTGCATCAGCCTGATTAGGAGTATCCGCAACCAAATCACTTCCTGTACATGCTCCGTTGTCATCACCCCAAATATGCCGGAGATTAAAACAATGTCCGCTTTCATGTGAAGGAACCCATCCCGTTAAACCAACCAATGTATAATCGGTAACATTGCCGAATGTGTTGCTGGGAACTGCAGTAGGAAATTCACCGTACCCTCCTAATCCACCTGCTAAATCGCAAATCCAAATGTTGAAATATTTTGTAACGTCCCATGCATATAAACCCCCGGTCAGATAAGATTTAACCATGTCATCAGTGGTAAAGGGTCCCGCTGTTGTTTGCCTTCTTTCTATGCCATTTGTTGGGGCACCCAAGGGGTCGCGCACTGCAAGGCAAAACTGGATACCTGTACTTGCCGCAATCGGTTTCCAGACTGCGGGAGTATTTGCGGTATCAGGAGCAGTTCGTCCATAATCCTGGTTCAAAGCCAATATGGTGTTTTGAACCTGCAGGTCGGAAATATTTTGAGCTGCTGTTTTCCAAACCACATGCACAACTACGGGTATTGTATCTGTTAATCCGGAAGTTCTGAAATTTGGATTGGCAGCAATCCATTGCTGCATTAATATTTCAGCCTGTTCCAGATTTTTCACCAGATTTGGTCGCTGGGTTTTTAAATATCCCATATGCTGCATAGTGCCACAATATGAATTTTGAGATTGTGCATTGATTTGCATTGTGCACATTATGAATGCGACCGTGCAAATACTTAGTAATTTAAATGTAGTTTTCTTCATAATGATATTTATTTAATTGTTTATCGTGAAATTTGGTTTTAATAATGTTTTTTATTTTTAAATAATTTTTATGTTTATGACGGCTATTTTATTGATTTTGAAAAATTGATTTTACTTCATACGTTCCGTTTACGATTACACGGTCATCTTCTGATAATCCTTTGAGAATTTCTGTACCATTCATGTTTTGATTTCCTGTCTCCAAATAAATAATTTTGAACTCTTCCGGTTGGTGATGAACAAATACTCCGGACTTTCCATTTATATAGGCGATTGCTGAACCAGGAATGACCATTACAGGCGATGAAGATTTTTTCATCATGTGAATGTGTACAGCTTGTCCCGGCAGAAAACCTGAATTGTTTTCAATTTTTAAAACGAGTGTTGAAGATTGATTGATGGGATTAAATGATTGATTGACAGAAATCATCTTGGCAGAAGCTGTATTGGCATTCTCGTCCGCAGACTGAATACTAAACACAGCATTGCTTGAAATTTTTGTAATATCGGAGGCGAACAAAGTAACTTCTACATTCAATGTTTTAGTATTATAAACATTCATTAACGTTTCGCTTTGCTCTACCTGCTGACCCACGGTGAGATTAAAATTATCAACTACCCCATCAATAGGCGAGTGCAGTGCGTACGTCAGGCTCAGACTGCCACTGAGCTGCTCATAAGATTTTTTATTTGCAGCAGCATTGTTATACCTTATCTCTGCGTTCTGCAAATCCTTTTGCGATACAATGTCTTTAAGTGTTTGTAAACGGTCGTAATCCTTTTTTGCCGTTTCATATTCTGCCTTTGCATTTGCTTTTTCTGTAGTGAGGGAAATTTGCTCTGCTGATGATTGTGTCTGCTCAATCGTTACGAGCGTTTGTCCTTTGCTAACATGCTGCCCGATGGAAATATTGAGTGAAATAATTTTTCCGTTGTGAGGAGAAACAATTTGCGCAAAACCATTTGTTGCGGGTTTAACCACACCATTCAATTGCAATTGAGAAGTGTAATTGCTGAAAACAGGTTTTGCAGTGAGTACATTAAAAAGAAACTGTGATTCCTTTCCTATTTCAAACTCATCCGACAATCCGCCTTTGGAACTAACCACAGGTTCGTCATGTGCATAAACAGGGTTATTAAAATTTGAGGGAATGCTAATAATTGAACATAGTAAAACGATTGCAATTTTTCCCTCTCGTGATAATTTTTTAATCTTTCCATGCAGAAAAAAATAAACCAATAAACATCCGCCTCCAAATGCAACGAGCAGCCACCACCATTGAAAGGAAGATTTCTGAGTTTCATTTTTTTCATCAGCAGCCGATGGCAATTCTTTTCCCACATCAATAGGAGAAATTAAAATCAAGTCGTTTTTATTTCCTGCTCTAACGGTAAAGACAAGAGAGTACCTTTTTTTTTCCGGAAATGTGGCATCCACATCATACTGACCTTTTTCTTTTTGGGAAACAGTAAATTTTAAATTCGCATCTTCGGATGAAGAAACAGAAATTTCTGCTGAGTCAATTGCGCTGTTGGTTTCAAAATCAGAAAGGAAGACTGTTAAGCCGGTTGATTTGCCAGGCTCAATATGTTTGTAACGCAATACCAGTTCGAAAACATCACTTCCCGCTGCGACAGTAAAATAATTTTTAGCTGTTGTCTGATGTTGCTCAGTAGGTTCCTCATGCGCCAATAGGAATGAAGGTATGAAAAGAAGCGAGCTGATAATATTGATTATTATTTTTTTCATTGTCCTAACAGTTTAAGAAGTCGAATTACTGATTGGTTGTAATTTTTTAATACACTGAGATAATTAAGGCGCGTCTCAAATGCGGTATTCAAGTTTTGCAACAATTCCACATAGCTTATTTCACCGGCTTTGTAACTGCGGGTTGCTGCATCAATAATGGTTTTTGCCTGTGGCATGGCGCTGCTTTCAAAATATTGAAGTGATGAAAAAGCTTTTTTATATTCCGCTTCTGTATCCTGCCACTGTGCATTGAGGGATAATTCTGTTTGCATCCATTGATAATTAGCAGACTTCCATTGATATTTGGCAGCTTTTATTTTTCCTGAATACGACCAGAACCAAAGCGGAATTGAAATTCCCAAATCAAGGCGTGAAGGAGTAATTTGTTCGTGCCTCCCATTATCATTAAAATAAGTTCCAAAAAAACCAGGAAACAGTTTTGATTTTTCAAGCTTCCAGTTTTGTAATGCCACACTACTGTTTTGCATGGCTAATCGCATAACCGGGCTTAAAGCTGTCAGTGCAGAATCCTGAAGCAATGCAGGAGTTACATTTATTTTTATTAGTGAATCAGCAGGAATAAGCTGAGAAATTTCTACTCCTGTCAGTATATGCAGTTGTTGCTGTGCATTTTGAAAATCAGTTTGCGCCTGCAAAAAGTTATTGTGTTTGTTTTGATAAGCGTTATCAGAGTTTAATTTTTCGAGCAAGCCAATTTGTCCTGCTGCATATCGCGCATCATTTGCATCAGACAAAGCATGAAACAAGCTATCCTGCAATTTAAATTCATTGTTTTGTGCCAATGCAAATTGCAATTGAAGATAGCCGTTGCGCACAGCAGTTGTTAATTCCGATTTGCTGATATCGCCCCGTGTTTTCATCAGCTCCACATTTTTGCTGTTAAGCTTTGATTGATTCACATACACAAGCGGAAATTCAATGCTCTGAGAAACGCTCCAGCCAAAATCATGCGATGGTGTTTCAATGCCGAATTCAGGATTGGGAAGATTGAAACTATTTTTTTTCAGTTGCTCCGCCTGTAAAATCTCCTGCTGGGATTGCAATATGGCAGGATGATTGCGAAAGGCTGTTGATAACAATGAATCGAACGTAACAGTTGTTTGCCCCATTCCGTTATAACCACTGAAAAAAAGTAATACTCCTAATATTCCCTTTCGCATAAATGTTATACTTTTTAAGTTGACAAAGCAGTGAAAACTATTTGCAAACCCACTACATCAACTAATAAAGAATTTATTTTTTCTTGTTATCATCGTGGTGATGTTCTTCTTCCTTTTCATGATGATGTTCTCCTTCCTCTTCATGGTGCCCCATGCTTCCTTCGCTGCTGAATTGTGCTGAAATCGTTGTACCATTCATCATGAGGGTTGCAATTGACTTAAATGATTTGTCCGAGTTAGCATCCATGGCAGTAAGCGCACCATCCATCATCATCAGTTCAATGGTTTTTGAGCTTCCGTCCTTGTATTGGAAAACCGCTTTGCCTGTCCATCCATTTATATCCACAGGATTTGTCAAATCATCCAGAGGAAAAAAGGCAACATTTTTTTCTTTAATGGTCATTTCTATGTGATTTTTTTCTCCGGCTTCTTCGATAATACCATTATGAGGACCATCACCCGGCTTGTCAACTTCATGACTTTCTTTTGCTTCGTTATTAGCTTCATGAGAAGTGGATTCGGTCTGCTCTTCCATTTTCATTGAAGTGTCTGCGGTTGAAGTTTGATTTTCTGATTCTTTGTTGCCGGTGCTGCATGACATAAAAATGGACATGCTGATTGCGATTAGAATCGCTGTTACTTGTTTTTTCATTTTGATTTTTTTTATTGTTTAATTTATTTGTTAATACTTATGACTGCTCTATTTTTTTAATTCATTTATGTATCAAACTTTTTCAATTCAATTTTTCATTTTTACTCAGTTTTTTTAATAATTCATAGATGACATTTTCATCACCCGGAGCGTAAGAGTTGCTTTGCCAGACAATATTCCCATTATTATCAACTAAAAAATTAAAAGGACAATAGCTGAAACTCATAGCTCTTTTAAAATCCTGATTTATGTCAGAATAAATTTCATATTGCCAGTCTTTAGAATTTACTATAACCGGAACCTGCGATGCAGTTCTTGTGTTGTCAATTGAAATTGCAACAACTTTTACTCCGGTTTCTTTCTGCCAATCTGAATAGTTTTCTGCAATGGCATCAAGTTCCATTATGCATGGTTTGCAAGTTGTTTCCCATACCGAAATTAAAATGGGTTTGCCATTGTTGGAAAGGTTTTTTGTATCAACTGTTTTACCATCTAAAGTCTTTACAGAAGCGGATGGGATTTTTCTTTCCTGTGTTTGAGCACTGACAGATTCATAATTACAAATGATGAAAAAAGAGAATAAGGTTGCTACAACAACAGCGTGCGTGGTTTTTTTCATTTTGTTTATTTTTTAATTATTTAAAACTAACTTCATATCGTTACACCAGGCTTCAAGCAATTCCATTTCTTTTTCTTCAATCAATTCTAACTTTATTATTGCTTCGTAGCATTTCAATAGATTATCATAAATATTTTTTTCTCCTGTTTTTAATTCCAGCTTTTCAAGAGTTTGAACAAATAAATTATTATTTAAGTAACCCGGAATTTCTTCTTTAAAATCCCGAAGAATATTATGTTCATTGCGCAATTGATAAACGGTTGGCTTATGAAATAGTAATGACCAACCATTTGTCCAGAATATTCTTTGAGCAATGAAGCTGCGCCATATATCTGTCATGCGAAAACTGCAATAAGTAGGAAGGTATAAAAGCGGGAAGGCAGGCTTGAACCACTTTGTATTTTGACTGTTAAATGGACACCATGTATTATTTCCCAATGCAATGCTGGGTGACTTCTTAAATTTAACAGGAAGCATTTTTACCAAACGAAAAATAGCATCCACATCCGGATTTTCATCAGCAAGCCCCTGTTGAACCGGACAAAGAATTTCCTTAAATTTAAATTCTGACATGGCTGGTACTTCATCGTTTACATGTTCCAAAGGAAATGCACGGGGCCATACTTTTTGCTGAATGAAATAGGCATAAACATTTACCCATCCCCGATTTTCAATGTGATATGCAGAATAATTTATCTCTGTTTTTTTCCAAAAAGGTGTAAGCGGAAAATTATCATCATCGGTTTCAACAATAACATTATGATTGTTTGAAATGGCAATAAGGTAACCGATGTTTTTTCTTGAATATTTTTTTTCGGGAAGTATTTTACTTATGGAAAAAGGCAAATTTCTCTGACGGCCAATTGAAAAAAAATCACATCCTTTAAGGTTAAAGTCTTGCGGAGATTTTGAATCACCTACAACAATGAAATGAATTTTTCTTTCTGCACATCCTTCTGCAAATTGTTTCAGTGCATCATTGGGGGCAAAAATGGAAGTTATTACTAATGCTTTTCTCTCCTTCATAATATTGAGTTTTCATCGTGAAGCATTGCCGGATTAAATGTAATTCTGCGTATAAAATAATGCAGTAAAACATTTATTGAATTTTTTATCGCTTTTTGCGAAACGCTTTTTGAGGGTGCGCGATAATGTATTGGAATCTCACGGTAACGCTTTTTTCTAAGCAAATAGCGCAACTCGGTTTGATAAAAATGTGCTTTTGAGAGGAGAGGATAATTGACAAACTCTTTAACCACATTCGCATGAAAACCCTGATAACCGGATGTCATGTCGTGCAATTTTGTTCCCAATAAAATGTTTGAAAGCCACGTTCCGCATTTGGAAAGAAACCAACGGAACCATGTAGATTGCCAGATTGAACCGCCATTTATAAACCTACTGCCGAAGGCGCATTCATTACCTTCACCAAGCGTTCGCAGAAACATGGGAATAGCACGTGGGTCATGGGAAAGTCCCGCATCCATTTCAATAATGATGTCATGGTTATTGTCCAATGCTTCGCGGTATCCCCGAATGTAAGCATCAACCACATTTTTATTTTCGGGTGCCCAAATTGTTTTGAAGCGTGTATCTTTCGCAGCGAGTTCGTTACAAAGCAGGTGCGTTCTATCTTTTGATACTTTGTCAACTACAAAATAAACCGTGCCGGATTCCAGGCGGTCAAGAACTTTTTTTAATACATCAATGAATGGATGAAAATCTTTTTCTTCGTTAGCCATCGGAATTATTATGGCAAAATCGTTATCGTGGTACATAAATTTTTTAAGTGTTTATTGTTAATATGGTGTAAGCATTATTTTTAAAAATAATTTTATTATTTATTGGCGAATTTTGTTGATAATTTGGATTTGATAACAGAATAAAATTAACACTGTATTTTTCAAATAATTTTTTTGCATCATTCGGCTGCCCGGTCTTAAAAAATGAAAGCATATTCATCCGGTCAGTTTCACGCTTTCCAAAATCCAGGTAGGGATTGGAAAAAGTCGAGTTAATTGAAACCATTTTTCTTCCCGTTGCCATAACGGGAAAAATAGAGGCTTCAGGCTCACAAAGAATGACTTTATCGGAAGTAATGTTATTTACAATGAAATGATAAATCTCTGCCTTTTCTTTATCATTTGCTCTTAAAATAGCATGCTCACGTAAAAATTTAAAATCTGCCCGGTGAGTATATACGGGCCAATAAATCATTGTAATGAGTAAAATTAAAAAAATAAATAAACCGTTTGAAAGAGCGGATATTTTAATTTTCCTGGAAGAATAAATAATCTCAGAAAGAATGATAATAACCTTATCAACTATTAATACAAACCCCAATCCAAAAAATACTGATTGCAATGCTTTGAGATAAAAGAAAAAATGAAATGCCGGAACTGTGCCTGGCAAACTAATTCCAACTAATTTATGAATAATGATAATAAGAGTAGAATAGATATACAGCGCAATGGATAAAAAGAACCAGTTAAAAATTATTTTTCGAATAAAAT
The DNA here is from genome assembly GCA_035275625.1 of Bacteroidia bacterium. GTDB lineage: Bacteria > Bacteroidota > Bacteroidia > AKYH767-A > OLB10 > DATEMK01. The sequence goes on along the minus strand of DATEMK010000008.1, from coordinate 1,199 downwards.
CATTATGAATATTTTTATAAAACCAGACAAATCCAATAATCGAAATTAAAAGAGCGATAGAAATATTTTCTATCAGAAGTTTTGGAAAATTATACCAGACAAAAAGTTCATCAGTATATTCAAAAGCAACGCGATTAACCAGGTGCAAATGATATTTTCCGACTATAAAATATAACAACGGACTGCTTGCAATAATAAAAGGAACAATTACGATGATGCTCTGAAGAAAATATTTTTTTAATAATTTAAAATCCTTTTCCTTTAATGCTCTCTTAAAATTACCAAGCTGGATAGAAATCATTATCAGAATAGTAAGAAGGGCGGGTGCCGTGTGACCAAGAAAGCTTATACCAATACAAGCTCCAAGAACAGCAAACCAGAAATATTTTTGCGTTGAGAATGCTTTATAACAAAAAATAATATTCAAATAAAATAGAAATTGCATTGATGAGCCAGGATACAGCCAAGGTGAATAAGTTGCAGCACCCCAGCTTAAAATATTACCAGAAGCTAAAAACAAGTAAGAAAGCAAAGCTGCTAATGCTACTTTGATTTCAAAAAGCACGGACATCATTATGAAAAAGAAAATCGGACACAATAAATTTAAATAGGCACCCGCACGGGCAACAATAATATTGACAGGCAGATGGGTGATTTTTACAATTACGGTTTCAATGGAAAATAAAAGAGGATTGTACCATAAATATTCTCCTATATAATTGGGGTCTTTTCCAAAATTACCATCCAATGTTCCCTGCACAAAAGCAATATCCCTGTCAAAATCGGGGTCAAACGCCCAATACAAATCGCTTGTCGTTTTATAGCATTGAATAAAAGCTATGGCTATCAACAAAATAAATGTTGCAAAAAACAAAGAATTATTTTTAACGTTCATTGCTTTCATTATAATTCCAATGCATTTTGAGAGAGAAATTTATCAAGCGGCATCCATGTGTGTTCAATAGTACCGTCAAACAAGTGTATTATTTCCCAGGTTGGAATTATGTAAATGACAAATTCATCTTTATCTAAAAGTGTTTCCACGTATTTTTTTATCATCGAATTATCTGCCAATTCATCCCCGATAGCTCCACGTGAAGAAGCGCATCTAAAAAACATTTGCAGATGCTGCGGATTCACGGGGCGAATAAAGCTTGTAACTTCAAATCGTTGCTCATATTTTTTGTCAAACTTTTCTT
>DATEMK010000007.1:0-14624 GCA_035275625.1 Bacteroidia bacterium | reverse complement strand
GGATTAGCTACATAGTGCCGTAGGCACAAAATATTGGTAATAATAGTTTGATTGATCATTTAGAAGTCCCGTCAGGGACGAAATATATTTTATTTATCAGAGGTGAAAATCGGTTTTCGGACACCCTTGGTTTAGGAAACTCCCCTGCCTGCCGGCAGTCAGGTATTCTGTGCGTTGAACTACGGAATTATTGATTTAAGGAACTCTTTTCCACTTCCACCTTTCAAATATTTTTCGTGCCTTCTTGCATCCAATCTTGTCAAATGTGCTTTTGTATAAATAAGCTTCCAGGGCACATATCCTTTGGTTGATTTTGTTTTTCCTGAATTATGCTCTCCGAAACGTTTGGTAATATCACTGGTCATTCCAACATAAATTCGACCATCAACGTCACTTTTAATTGCGTATGTAAACATCATTACTTTTTGTAGTCCCGGGCAGAATCGAACTGCCATCTAGAGTTTAGGAAACTCCTATTCTATCCGTTGAACTACGGGACCAAGTTTTTTTATTACGTAATAATTTTTCATACAATCAAAGTTCAGGAAACTTCCCTGCCTGCCGCCAGGCAGGTATTCACCGCCCGTACCGAACGGTACGTTCGGGCGGGTATCCGTTGAACTACGGGACCAGTTGAGCGTTTAAGGTTTATGCCGAAGACATCCCTTCGGGTAAGTTCAAGGTTGTAAAAATAACTTAATTCGATTTTGAAAGGCGGGTTTGAATTATTTTTTTATTTTGCATCGGAATTTTTATGGAAAAGGAACCCTCATGTAAAAACATTTTCGCCATTGCGTTTATTCTTTTGTTTTCCTTTTGTTCCTGCAACACTCCACAGGAAAAAGAAAAATCAACTGAAAAACAGGAAGCACCGAAATTATTTACCCTGGTTTCTCCTAGTGTTACGGGAGTAAATTTTATAAATAAAATGGTGGATAACGATGAAGTGATGATGACTTATGAATACCGCTTTAACGGTTGCGGTGTGGGGGTAGGCGATATTAATAATGACGGTTTACCGGATTTATTTTTCACAGCTGGCAATCTTGACAACAAGCTTTATCTCAATAAAGGCAACATGCAGTTTGAAGACATTTCAGAAAAAGCTATGATCTTTAAACGCGAAGCCGTTTCAACGGGTGTGTGCATGGCAGATGTTAATGCAGACGGATGGCTTGATATTTATGTTTGCCGCACCGGAAAATTTCCTCCTGAACAACGTGCAAACCTTTTGTATATTAACAATGGCAACCAGACATTTACTGAACGGGCAAAAGAATACGGGCTTGATGATAAAAGTTATTCTAACCAGGTTGCATTTTTTGATTGTGACAATGATGGCGACCTCGATATGTTCCTTGTCAACCAGCCGATAGATTACACAAATGCAAACACCTTATTGCTTAAAGCTGATACGCAAAAAACTTTTGTCAGCGACCGGCTTTATCGCAATAACGGTAACGGAACTTATACTGACGTGACCATAAAGGCCGGGGTAAGCAGTTCAAATGCTTTCGGGTTTGATGTTGCGGTTGAGGATTTCAATAATGATGGTTATTGGGATTTGTATGTAACGAATGATTATTTGCAGCCGGATTATTTGTACATCAACAATGGCAACGGAACATTTACCGAATCGCTGAAAAAATATATGAAGCATTGTCCTAACTCCAGCATGGGTTCGTGCATTGCCGATTATAACAATGACGGTTTGCCGGATGTAATGATTGTGGATATGATGGCTGAAGATAATCATCGCCAGAAAATTCTGAAAGGTTCTTTAGGGTATGATGATTTTAATATTGCAAAGAATAATGGCGGCTATTACCAGTACATGCGCAACCAGTTGCAGTTAAATAACGGTAACGGCACGTTCAGCGAAATCGGAGAAATGGCAGGAGTAAGCAATACGGACTGGAGCTGGGGACCGTTGTTTGCCGATCTTGACAATGACGGATGGAAAGATCTTTTTATCGCCAACGGTTATCGCAGGGACCTCACCAATCTTGATTTCATCCATTATTATCTTGACTCCATTAATAAGATGGGAGGCATTGGCATTTTCAAACACATGTATGACCTGTTGAATTCACTTCCTGAATCTCCTGTAAAAAACTATGCGCTTAAAAATAACCGTGATTTAACTTTTTCAAAAGTTTCTGATGAGTGGGGGTTTACTGATCTCACTTATTCTAACGGTGCTGTATATGCCGACCTTGATAATGACGGTGATCTTGAAATTATCATCAACAACACTGATCAGCCTGCTATGATTTACAAAAGCAATTCGCGGGAACTTTCAAAAAATAATTATATACAGTTTAAGTTAAAAGGGGATTCAAAAAATACGCAGCGCATCGGAACTACTGTAAAAATTTCAACTGCTGAAGGCGAACAGGTTATTACCTATCAGCCCACGCAGGGATTTTTCTCTTCCGTTGAAAACAGGATTTATTTTGGAATCGGTAAAGACACCATCATTCAGAAAGCTGAAATCATGTGGCATGGAGGATTCCGGCAAATTCTTGAAAACCTTCCGGCAAATCAACAGGTATTGGTGGAAAAGAAAAACGCTCAGCCATTCAAAAAAGAAAAACCGGTTGCATCCGAAAAATTATTTGCTGATGCAACACAAAGTTCAGGAATTGATTTTGTTCACCGGGAAAATGATTTTATTGATTTCAAAAAAGAACCGCTGCTTCCGCAAAAATTTTCTGAGCCAGGTCCATGCCTTGCAACAGGCGATGTGAATGGCGATAAGCTCAAAGATTTTTTTATCGGGGGGGCAACCGGGCAGGCAGGAGCCCTGTACATTCAGAAAAGCAACAGCACATTTTCAAAACAAGCGAATCCTGCTTTTGAATCAGATAAAATGTATGAAGATGCAGGGGCAACCTTTTTTGATGCGGACGGTGATGATGATCTTGATTTGTATGTTGCAAGCGGGGGAAATGAATGGGATGAAAATTCACCGGAGTATCAGCATCGTCTTTATGTGAATGATGGAAAAGGAAATTTTTCAAGAGCTAAAGATACCCTGCCGGAAATTCGCACAAGTTCTATGTGTGTTGCACCAAATGATTTTGATAAAGACGGTGACATGGATTTATTTGTTGGAGGAAGAATTGTTCCCTTAAAATATCCTGAAAGTCCGCGCAGCTACATTTTGCGAAATGACAAAGGAAAATTTACAGATGTTACAGAAGAAATCTGTAAAGAACTTATGTATCCCGGTTTGGTTTGCAATGCTCTGTGGACGGATTATAACAATGATGGTTACCCGGATTTAATTATTGCCGGGCAATGGATGCCTGTTTCTGTTTTCAAAAATGAAAACGGGAAGCTGAAAAATATTACAAAGGGTTCAGGGCTTGACAGCAGCAATGGCTGGTGGAATTATATTGCAGCAGGTGATTTTGATCATGACGGTGACATGGATTATGCAGTCGGCAACCGCGGGCTCAACTCCAGAATCAAAGCAAAAGAAAACGAACCCGCCTGTGTGTATGCAAAAGATTTTGATAACAGCGGAACGCTGGATGCGATCATGTGTTATTATATACAAGGTACAAGTTACCCTATCCACAGCCGTGATATGATGACCGACCAGGTTCGCGGACTGAAGAAAAAATTTCTGCGTTACCGCGATTATGCCGATGCAACCATTTATGATGTTTTCCCGAAAGCAGTTGTTGACAGCGCGCTTATTTTGCGTGCTCATACGTTTGCTTCATCCTACATAGAAAATCTCGGCAACGGAAAATTCAAAATCACCCCGCTTCCGCTGGAAACACAATTCTCCACTGTTAATTCCATTCTTGTGAATGACTTTGACGGTGACGGAAACGCTGACCTGCTCCTTGCCGGAAATGACTATTCGCCTGAAGTTGAAACCGGACGTTATGATGCTTCCATCGGAATTTTTTTAAAAAGCGATGGCAAAGGTCATTTCAAAAATATTCCTGCAACGCTAAGCGGTTTTTTTGTGGACACTTATGCACGCGATATGAAAATGATTTCAACGCAGCATGGCAGCCTCATTCTTGTAGGGAATAACAACGACCGGATGAAAGTGATCAGGTGGAACAAAAAAAAATAATTTATCAAATTTTTACGGAATGATAAAAGTTGCCGTTGACTTTCTTTCAATTACAAATCACTCTCTTTTAACCGTGCAATTTTCATAATGCTTTTAAGCAAGCCTATTTTTAAATCATCATTCTTATGAACCGGAACTACTAAAATCTGTTCCACTCCCCGCTTATAATAAATATGGCGGCTTCCATTAATTTTTTTTAATACCCACCCCTTCTTTTCTAAAATGGAACATAAGCGTTTTCAGCTAATGGTTTTCATACAACAAGATCAACAATTTTAAAGTTGTCTTTTTTTGAAGGTTTTATTTTTACTTTTTCCCTCACCTTCAAATAACCTTCAACAGCTTCATATATGTTTGGAATAAGCTCTTCCATCGTACTTGCCTGGGTAAAGCAGCCGGGTAAAGAAGGCAGTTCAGCCCAAAAGCCTTTTTTTTCATCCGGATGGATAATAACTTTGAGTTTCATTTGTTTATTTTTTTTCAAAGCTAATATTTTTTAATCCACTACTACTCTGTAATTAAATACGCACAGCTATTTTCTACTTAACATTGCGTTTTAAAAGTCCGTGAACGGTGAAAAAACACAGGTCAACGGCATAAAAAAACACTCGGATGCAAAAACCCTTCAACATCTTATTTTCCGTTTTTATTCTTTTACTTTCTGTTTATCATTACGATTACTGGACCAACGGCAATACCGTTTCACGCGCTGTCTTTGTAAAAGCTGTGGTGGATGATGGTTCGCTCAACGTGGATAAATACCATGAGCAAAGCATTGACATTGCCTATGTAAACGGGCATTATTATTCTGACAAGGCTCCGCTTCCGGCAATAATCACAATGCCTTTTTATTATTTTTTACAAAAGATAGGCTTTACAAAAGGAAACGATCTCATTTACACAGCCGGAAATTTTCTTGCAGGGTCATTACCCTTTGCATTAATTATCCTGCTTACCTTCTTTTTCATGCAACAGAAAGATCCAAAACCGGAAAATGTTTTTTTATGTTCGCTGCCTTTCATCGGTTCATTTGTATTTATTTATTCAGGAACTTTTTTTGCTCACGCGCTCACTTCCTTTCTTGTGCTTGCTGCATACATTTTAATCCGGAAAAAAGAAAATTATTTTCTGGCAGGCTTGGTTTCAGGAATGGCTGTGCTGTGTGAATATCCCGTTTTTATTATTGCTGCGATTTGGGCAATTCAAATCCTGGTCAATAAGAAAAAATTAAAACCTGTTTTGCTTTTTATTTCAGCAGGAATTCCCTTCGGTATTTTTCTGCTGTTTTACAATTATAAAATCACCGGTAACGCTTTCGATTTTTTATACAACCATCAGCAAAACTTTCCAGCCGGTGCTGAGAACCTCGGCTTCAGCAAGCTTCCGCGTGGTGAGGCGCTCTTTCAGCTTTCTATCGGAATTTACAGGGGTATCTTATTTTTTGCTCCTGCATTGATTGCTTTGCTTTTTATCTTTTTTCGTTTTAAAAATTTCCGCAACAGCGCTGTTCTTAAAGATTACTTTATCCTTCCATGCATCATTTACTTTCTTGCCATCTGCACCAATGTCGCCTGGTATGGCGGATGGTGTTACGGACCGCGGTATCTTTCGGCAATCGCTGTTTTGCTCCTGTTTGAAGGGTGCACGCGGATGAGCCATCAGCCCCCCGGAAAAAAAGCGCTGTTTTATTTTTTTACTTCCATCGGCCTGTTGTTTGCATGGATGGCAAAAAGCACGGTGGTTTATTCGCTGCCCACGGAAGAGAAAAACCCGGTGTTCAACATCCTCATCCCTGAATTTTTTAAAGGAAAATTTAATGAAAACAATTTATTGAGCCTTCTTTTTAATGCTTCTCCCGTCACCGGGAATTTGTTGTTTCCTTTAATTCTGTTGGCGGGGCTTTATTTTTTCTACCATTTGCAAAAACGAAGTGCGATTGAACAACCTGCATAAAATCATTGCTGCTGTTTTTGTTTAGTTCTTATAGTTATAGTTCAAAGTTATTGTTTCACCAATTTTAACCTGTAAGGATTATTTCCGGATTCGATTTCCAAAATATATATTCCGGAAAGAAGAGATTTGATATTTATTATGGTTTGTTGCTTACTGATTTTTTGTTGCAATACTTTTCTTCCTTCCACATCCACTATAGTAATTTCTTTAATTTTCAATTCTTCATTGTTAATTTTTATTTCCCCGTTTGCCGGGTTGGGGAAAACTGAAAACTCCTGGTTGGTTGGTGAGTAACCGCTTATTCCAACAGGCAACACTATTTCGGTAGTTGCATAATCCGTAAGCACCGGCTGATTAAAATCAAAATAAATTGCTGCCCGGTTATAAATTATGTTTCCTGCCACGAGATTTGACCGGGGTTTGATTCTATAGTGTATAAATCCATGGCTTGCCGGTTCATTCGCATTGCTGTCTGCTAAAAGAATGTTATCAAAATTAAATTCCATTAAACGGGAGTATGATTTATAATTAATATTAACGGGATGTGATGATGCAATAAATTCAAAACTGTTCATATCAAGTTTACCCGAAATGTTATTGAGCACTTTTACATTTACTGCCGGAGCATTTCCGGTGTTTTGAAAATAAACGATATAATTCAGATAAGGCGGTGATGATAATTCTGTGGTTAAAACTGTATCGCGGTCAACGAGGATGGCGTTAGGGTCATAAGAAGCTGTTACATACACATCATAAACATTCGTATTGCACTCGGTATTTGCATCTCCCAAAATCGGATCAATTTCCACACTTGAATTGATTAATGTTCCAATGGCAGTTGCTGTATTTACTGCTACCGTTACTAAAATATTTCCTGTTTGATAAGGATCGAGCGGACCGAAATTCCAGGCAATTGAATCGGTTGTAATGGAAGACGGAGTTACGGATGCGTTAACATAGGACACATCCGCGTCAGGAAAGAAAATAACGGTGGGGGTGAGTGTCGTGGTACCCACATTTTCATAGGTGATCATATAAGTGGCATAAAATCCCGGGCTGAAAGCGCTCACCGGATTTATCTGAACACACAAATCATTATAAATTCCCGCTGATTGAAATGCAAAATCGTTTAATGAATCTTCCTGTTGAATAGCTGAAAAATTTAAATTGTAGTTGGGAGGAACGGGGTTATAATAACTTAATGCAGACGGAGCAATTGTAAAATTTCCCGAATCGAGAACTGAAACAGCATATAATCCATTCTGCTGTGAATAATTAAACCTTCCTGAAATTAATTCATTCATCCGGTGATTATTAACTGTGGGCTCATTCACATCCTGCACCTGGTTGCTGTTGCCATCAATAAATAATTTACCTGTAATCAGATTATAGTTCCCGGTAAGCTTTATTATCCAGCTGTCGGCATGACCATGATTGCCGTTTACATCGCCTTCATCGGACGAAGCCATTCCTCCCAATACATATCCGCCATCTGTTGTTATCTGCAGCGAATAAGCCCAGTCGTAATCTGTGCCGCCCATGCATTTCTGCCATTGCATATTCCCGCTGCTGTCTAATTTCACTATCCATGCATCACCTCCACCACCATGATTGCCTGTTACATCAACATCGTTGGAAGATGAAATACCCCCGAAAATATATCCCCCGTCTGCTGTTTGACGAATGCGATCAGCATCATCCTGTCCTGACCCGGCAATAGATTTTTGCCATTGTATAGTTCCGCTGCTGTCTAATTTTACTATCCATGCATCATCACTTCCCTGGTTACCGGTTAAATCACCGTCATCAGACAATGCAAGTCCGCTGACAATATATCCTCCATCTGTAGTTTGCTGAGCGGAATATGCCCCATCGCTGCTTGTTCCGCCCAGGCATTTCTGCCATTGTATATTAGCGCTGCTGTCCAATTTTACCACCCAATAATCATTAAAGCCATGATTGCCCGACACATCGCCATCATCCGAACTGGACGGGGATGTAAGAATGTATCCGCCATCATCGGTCGGTTGAATGGAGGTAGCATACTCCTCATTTGTTCCGCCCAGGCATTTTTGCCATTGTATAGTTCCGCTGCTGTCTAATTTTACTATCCATGAATCCATAAGCCCACCATGAAAGCCCGTTATATCACCATTGTTGGACCCGGCTGATCCGGCAACAATATATCCGCCATCTGCAATTTGCAAAATGGCTGAGGCACCATCATAACCTGTTCCGCCAAGGCATTTCTGCCATTCGATATTTCCGCTGTTGTTTAATTTTACCACCCACTCATCACTGATACCCACGCCATGAATGCCTGATACATCGCCATCATCCGACCGGGCAACTCCTGCCATAATATATCCGCCTTCTGCAGTTTGTATAGCTGTAAATGCCCAATCATCATCCGTTCCGCCAAGGCATTTCTGCCATTGCAGGTTCCCGCTGCTGCTCACTTTTACTACCCAAGCATCCCTGCTGCCATTATTGCCTGATACATTGCCATCATTTGAATACGTAAAGCCTGCTGCAATAAACCCGCTGTCTACGGTTTGCTGAATGTCATAAAACAAATCATCACCTGTACCGCCAAAATTTTTCTGCCATTCAATTACCTGCTGCGCGTAACAGGTTTTTAAGGCAATAATTATAAAACAAAATATAAAGAAAATTTTTTTCATGGGTTTGAAATTTACATCGAAGGTATAATTATTTACAATACTTCCGTAAAACAATTAAACCCCGCGAGAGCGGGTTTTATTTATATGTATGAGGTCAGAAACCCCGATAGCCATCGGGGCGGAGTGTGAAGAACACGAAAGTGCTGAAAGAATAAGAACTGAGCAAAAAGTTTCATCCATATTTTCCCCGGTTATTAGTTCATAAAATATGATTTTCATTCCCTGAAAATCAATTTTTTTTCTTATCATTGTACCCGTTAAAACCGGTTCCCCAAAGCCATTTCACAATGAACAGAAAATTTACAGCAATTGTTATCCTATTTTTTTCTTTTCTGTTTTTTTCAAAAAATTCTTATTCGCAGGAAGAAAAAAGAGAACGTGAATACGGTGCAGAAGAAATAAAAAAGGAAAAAGATTATTCTTTCCTGCAGGATGTGGAAGAATTTCAGAGACAATATTCTAAAACAGGCTCTTCCCGTTACGCACCGGCTGAAGAACTAAAAACAGGCTCCGCCCAGGCTTCCGCTTTTAATGACCTCAGCTTTTTCGGGCCTTATAACCTTTCAGGGCGAACCCGCGCCATCCTTCCGGATATGACAGATCCCAATTTACTGTTCGCAGGCGTTACTACGGGAGGTTTGTGGAAAAGCACAGATGCGGGGCTGTCATGGTCGCCCATCAATGACCAGACCATCGGCAACAACCTCACCTGCATTGATCAAAACCCTTTTAACCCTGACATTATTTATTACGGAACAGGTGAGCATAAGAACCGCAAAATAGAAGACAAAGGAAACGGCATTTACAAATCAACTGATCACGGGCTTACGTTTTCACAAATTCCGGGAACGGATAATACTTCGTTTGAGCTTATCAATGCCCTGAAACACTCACTTGTTGACCCGAACACAATTTATGTGGGCACCACCTTTAACGGCTTATACCGTTCCAATGATGGCGGAACTTCCTGGCAGACTATTTTTGACAACGGAGAAAAAATAACCGATATAGAATGTTTTACTGACGGAAAAGTAATGTTCACTGCCAGCTATGACGGCATCTATTACTCCCCCACTGGCGACTCAGGCACTTTTACCAAATCAACCGGCACGCCTGTTAATAATTTCAGCCGGATCGAAATGGCGTATTGCGACAGCTTTCCGCTGGTCATGTATGCCCTGTTCGCTGATTCGGTTCAGTCAAATAACAATGGGCTGGAGGGAGCCTACAAATCAACCGATGGAGGCGTATCGTGGTTTTCCATTAACAATCCTGACGTGGGCGCTTATTTCCCTTTCGGAGATTTTATTTTAGCAATTGCCGTAAAGCCGGATGATCCTGACTTTTTTGTTCCCGCAGGAGCTTATGCCTATTACAGCACCGATGGCGGGCAAACCTACACACATATACTCTACCAGCGGTTCGACCAGCATGTGTTAGTGTTCAGCAAGTTCAACAACAACCTTCTCTATAACGGAACCGACCAGGGGATTAACAGTTTTGACCTCACTCAATTTCCGCTGGATGATGTGGATTTAAATTATTCGTTCAATACGCTGCAGATCTGGAACGGCACTTATTTTCCAACCGGGAATAATTTTTTAATCAGCACACAGGACAATGTCTTCTGCAAAAATTCAAACGGGGACTCTGTTTTTGTCCGCATACCGAGCTATGGTTCTGACGGCAAGTCGCTGCATGTAAATCAGCAGGCTCCTGACACTTCTTATATATCCGGAGATTTCGGTGAATTATTCAGAAGCGTTAACACGCTCGACCCATTGCCTGTCTATGCTCACATCCTGAATGAACTTGATACCAACGCAGATGGTGATGTGGATGATGATGTGTGGCACGAGAACATGCTTGAGATGAACTATCTTGACGGCAACCAGCTTTATTTTCCCACCCGCGACCATATATGGCGGACTGTTAATGGCGGGAATAACTGGACTAAAATCAGCAACTCATTTGCGGGAGGCAATGATCATCCTTATTCGCTCGGAATTTCAAACGATATACAGCCTGTAATTTATTCAGCCGGAAACAACGGATTTTTTATTCGCATTGATGATGCGTACAATGCAGTGGCAGGCCAGGAGGTTGATCTTTCAGCTTCGGTTCCGGCACCGGTTGCTGCTGGCGGAAAAATAACCTGTGTTGCAGTTCATCCGCTTGACGATGCAACCCTTTATGTAACTGTTCAGGATGATGACCCGATTTCTAAAGTCTGGGAAGTAACAAATGCTAATACAGCATCTCCCATATGGACAGATATCAGCAGCAATCTTGATCCGGCAAACAATATTTACTGGATAGAAATGGATCCCGATCACCCGGATTCTGTACTATTTATCGGAACTGATTACGGACTTTGGTCAACAGCAGATGCAGGCACCACATGGGTTCGCGAAACCGATGTTCCCCTGATTTCAGTATTCCAGATGCGTTTGCGCAGAAGCGACCGCAAGCTGTTTATTTACACGTTTGGAAGAGGGATTTGGATTGGCAACCTCGACAGCAGCACCGATGTACCTGAATTCGATGCAGGAAATAACGGGATAAATGTAATCCCCAATCCCACACACGGGCATTTTACTTTATTTGCGATTGCGGAGGAGAATGAACATTTTACAATAACTATGAATGATATTTCAGGCAGAAAAATTCTTCAGGCAGAAGCCCATGCATCAAAAGATAAGCTGCGCATAAACCTTGACATCAGCAGGTTTTCAAATGGATTATATTTTTTGAACCTGCATAATAATAATACATCCCGCACAATAAAAATTGTAAAAAACTAAAACCAATTTAACAAAATAATAACCCCTATTATTCTTTAAAAAATAATCAAATGAAAAAATCTCTACTTCTGATCTTTTGTTTAACCGCAGCTATAACTCTGCAATGCCGCGCCCAGGCTCCTGATTCTATCGTGTGGCAAAGTGTTTTTGGCGGAATCGGGTATGACCATTTATTTCATACCTTAAAGTGTGCTGACGGTGGCTTTATGCTGACCGGGCAGGATTCATCTAATGATGGTACATTTCTCGGAACGTCATTAGGGGCGGAAGATGCGTGCATCATTAAAACCGATTCAGTTGGCCAGCTGCAATGGCTTCGCACCTTTGGCGGATCTGCTTATGATAAAGCAAGATATTGCATTGAAGATTTTAACGGGGATTTTGTTGTACTGGGGAGCACACATTCAGTGGACAGTGATATTGTAATCAACCGCGGAAACAGTGATGCAATCATTGCAAAATATGATGCACAGGGAAACAAAAAATGGATAAAAACTCTTGGTGGTACCAAAGAAGAAGGCGGCAGATGTGTAAAACAATTGCGCGACAGCAATTACATATTTGCCGTATGGTCCAATTCAAATAATTTTGATGTTCCCGGAGGCTATGGAAACTACGATTCATGGATTTTCAAAACAGATACCGCTTTAAATATCATCTGGTCTAAACACTATGGCGGCACCAAATACGACCGCTGCAGAATTATTTATGAGCTCGATGATGATGGTTTTATTTTTTTCGGTAATTCTTATTCTAACGATTCGATTACTAACGATTCACTTCTTTCCGGCAATCATGGTGACAGTGATTTTTTGCTCACACGCCTTGATGCAAACGGCAATCAGTTGTGGAGTAAACAATATGGCGGATGTTGTGATGACAAAGGCTACGGTCTTACACCTACCATGGATGGCGGATTTCTTTTTTGCGGTTATTCCGAATCAAACGATGGTGATGTGATTGGTGCACACGGAAACCGGGAAGGTTGGGTGGTAAAAGTTGACAGCATGGGAACTCTTTTGTGGAGCCGGGCTATGGGCGGAACTAAAGACGATAACATTTACAGGGCTTATGAAACGCTTGACGGAGGCTGGGTTGCTCTTGGAAATGCCCAATCGCAGGATGGAGACCTGAGCCTTACCGTTCATCCCAATTCGGGATATGATTTCTGGTTTATTAAGTTTGATTCGCTGAATAATGTTGTTTTTAATGAATGCTATGGCGGCAGCGAACTGGAGCAGGGAAATGATATTCTTTTTGAACCCAATAACAGCTTTGTTCTTGGCGGGGTAACTCATTCTAATGATTTAGATGTAAGCATGGGTTTTGGCTATGAGGATTTCTGGATTTTTAAAGTTATGCCTTCGGTGAATGTAGGAATTTTTGATCCGTCTTCTGTCCCTTTTGCATTCCAGTTTTATGATGACAACCTCATTGTTAAATCTCCTGATTCGGGTAATCTTAAAATTGAAATCTTTACCACAACGGGAGCGCTGGCTTATTCACAGGATCTTGGAATGCACGATGGCGGAACCCGTTCACATCATTTAAACACGAAAAATTTTCTTGCAGATGAAATGTATCTTTTTAAGATGTGGATAAATGATAAATTCCAGGTCCGTAAAATTGTTTACAAAACAAAATAACAACTTTGCTTTTTAGAAGAAATGTTAAAGGAAAACCATGTTGAAATTCCAACATGGTTTTTATTGTAAGAACTCCACTTCTGCTTAAAGAATAATTAAATTATGAAAAAAATATCCTTGTTCATACTTACAGGATTATGGACCGGCTTGTGCTTCAGCCAGCCATTAATGCAAAAAACTATTGGTGGATCTGCATCGGATGAAGCCGCCAAAGTCATTGCTACTTCCGATGGCGGATTCGCATCCATTGGCTCTACGCAAAGTTTTGGCGCAGGCCAGTCGGACCTTTTGTTTATAAAATATGATTCCTTATTAAACATCCAATGGGCGCGTGCGTATGGATCTGTACTTAATGATTACGGTACTTCATGTGTTGAACTGGCTAATGGTAATTTCATGCTTGCCGGTTATTCTTATGGGTATAGTATTGATACTTCGTATTCAGATATGCTCATCATCAGAATATCCTCCACGGGTCTTGTTCAATGGGCTAAAACTGCAGGAGGTTTTCAATCCGAAGATGCATGGGATATTTCATTAACCACCGATTCATATGTAGTGTTAGCCGGAAGTACAATTTCTAACTTTCAGCCCACCACTCAATCTGCTTATGCTGCGAAGTTTGATCTGAATGGGAATTCAAAATGGATTAAAGCATACTATACGGACAGCATCAGCTATTTTAAATCGGTATCAGCCACTGCCGGTGGCGGTGTTGCATTTGCAGGGTCATGCCGGGATTCCGGATCTTCAACGTACGATATATATGTTGTACAGGCGGATACAGGCGGTTTCCCCGTATGGCAAAAAAAGTATGGCGGCATAAATTCAGAATATGCTAACGGAATAAAACACCTGAGCACAGCCGAGCTTTTAGTTACAGGATTAACTGAAAGTTTTGGCGCAGGCGGATGGGATGCCTGTTTACTAAAACTGGATGCTTCAGGAAATTCAAAGTGGCTCACTACTTATGGAACAGGAAGCTTTGAAAAAGGTAATTCAGTAGTTGAAAACCTTTTCGGGCTGTATATTTTATGCGGCAATGCAGCCGGCAACAGTAAAGGACTTATGATACGGGCTGATACAAGCGGAGCGTTGCTGAACAGAAAAATATTTGGCGATTCTATCGGCAACAGTATTGCCAATTCTTTAGCTGTTACTGTGGATTCCGGCTTTGTTATTACCGGCAGAACAGAAAGCTTTGGTGCAGCGAATGGCGATATTTATTTACTAAAAAGCGACCGGGTTTTAAATACAACTTGCTATCAAAGCAGCCCGACTTTTATTTCTGATACTTATACTCCATTTGATTCCGTCAGCGGATCATCGGTTTCGGCCGGAACTTCGTTATATGTAACCGCGCAAATTATAACAACTGCCGTTACTCTGAATCAAAATATTATTTGCGGCCCTGTAGGAATTGATGAGCACTCCGTAT
>DATEMK010000006.1:0-3669 GCA_035275625.1 Bacteroidia bacterium | reverse complement strand
CTTGTTTGTGGTATTGCACTTCTCTTACTGTCATTAATCGGAACGGGAGTCTTCTATTTCTCTAACCGCACATTGAACAGCGATTTATCCAATCAAAAGCTCAATATGGATCAGCTGCTGATTGAGAAAACGCTTCTCAACAAAGAACTTCATGCCTATAAGGACAATGTAAACGATTTAAAGGGCGATAATCAGAACCTGCAAAACATTCTGAATTCTGTTAAGTTCCAGGAAACAAAAAACCTTGCAGAGATTAAAAATCTAAAAAGGGAAAATTCAGCTGTTAAATCTCTTCGACAGCAGCTTGCTGATATGAAGCAAACAGTAATGAACACGCAAAACATGGCTTCTGCGGATAAGAAAAGAATGCAGTCCGAAATTAATTCACTTAACTCTACCATTTCTTCATTCCAAGAAGATAACAAGGAACTTGCTGCTAATGTGGAATTGCTTCGCTCAGTAACGGCCGATAATTTCCATTTAAAGGCAACGAGGAGAAATGAAAAACTTACCGTTGTTGCTAGACGCACCCGTCAGATAAAAGTAAGCTTTGACATGCCACAGGGCATTGAAGCAGATATTAAATTTAATATTACCAAACCAGATGGGACCAAACTTTCAGGCGCTAATGATGGCATTGCTTTTATTGTATTTGAAAACCCTGATGCTGCGCTTAGTGCAAGCACTAACGAAGCAACAGGTTTAAAACTTTCTAAAAAAGTTGAAATGACCTACAAGCCGAAAGCAAAATTAAAAGCCGGTGATTATATTATTGAAATGACTAATAAAAACATGCATGTAGCCTATTGTCATGTGAAATTAAGATAAGTAACATTGTTTTTTATATTGTCGGTTTACAGCAGGATGTCCTCAGCAGCAATCTGAATGTAAGCCGGCATTTTTTTCTTTCCTGTTTCCATTCTCTATTTTTACAGGAGAGTAAAGTTAAGAACAATCTTAATTTTTAATCCCATTTTAATCTACCGTATTCTTTTTCATTACAATTTTACCGCTTCAATAATCATTATTTTAATTTATGATTTACGAAATGGATAACGAACAAATTCCCAAAGGGAAAAACAAAAAAGCAAAACTCATTGCTGCCGTTGTTATTCTGCTTTTCACCGCATCCGCTGCATTAGCCAACATCTTAGTCCAAACCAAGCCTGCTGAACAAAATAAAACCAATGACCGGTCTCAGCAAGTGCCCGGTGAAAAAACGTCTCACTGGACTCTTCAAAAGCAAGTCGCCTCGCTCAGGACAGAAAATTCAAGACTCCGCCAGACAATTGAAGAACTAGAACGTACTCTCAATTGGGAAAAACAACTCCGCAAAGATGCAGAAACCGAATTAAACGCTCTTCCTTTTAATATTGATGACCTTCTTCAAAAATCAAAAAACCTACATGCTTACAATATTTCCATTCTAACATCCAAACTCAGTTCAAAGTTCGCTGTTGATCCCTCTGATAAAGCAGCAAAAATCAGCAGCATCTTTATCGGTTTCACATTAATCGAAAACGCCTTTGCTGAAAAAGGCGAAAAGCAAATTTCTGTTAAACTCGGCACCGCTCCGAGCATCATCGCTCATAAAGCAATTCTGTACAACGGTTCCGATACACAGGAAAACATTGTGCTGGACATCAATCAAAAACTTTCTGCCGGAGAGTACACTGTCCGCATTTATAACGACACCATTCTTGCAGGTTCAAAAACATTTATATTAAAATAATGCGAGTAAATTTTTTCATTTTGGATTAAGTAAGCACCCTGCATGGCAGCAGGCTTGCTTGCTTAATTATTTTCAATTAAAAAAATAAAATGACTTCACTACTCATTTCCGTTTTTATCATCGGCTACGGTTATGGAAAAACAAATTATGCTAAACCCGAAACTAACATCCTCTCATTACATTAAAAACAACGGTCGTGTAGCCAAGTGGCCAGGCACAAGTCCGCAAGACTTGCTACAGTTGTTCGAATCAACTCGCGACCTCAGCTTTTCCAAAATAATTTTATCCCTTTTTACTTCCTTTCCATTTTTCCTGCAATGAAAAAAAACATACGCTGCAAACTCTTCGGGCACAAATGGCTTTTCAAAGACTATACCCATAATGTAGATAGCATCGGACAAAAACTACCCTACATAAAATCCCGCATCTGCACCCGCTGTCACCAGCGCGAAACCACTAAAGACAACAAACTCTGGATTCAATCATACCTCTGAATTATGTAACACTAAAATTAATTTTTTTCAAACAAATAAATTCTTTTAATACTTGAATTTACTAAACTCAAACAAATAAATGGAACAAATAGCAAAAATTAAAATTTCAGAACGTAAGGATAAAATAATAAAAATTTTAAACGATTGGAAAGAACACGGTGACGCATTAGCCATCATCCGTTCCATTTCAATAAATTCATATAAACTCAAAAATGATGAACTGGAAATAATTGCTGAACAAAAACAAAATTTAAGAATTTATTTACAGAACAACAATTGGCTGCCCGAAATAAAATCAGGTCCTGCCAAATATCATACAATTGCAATAGCCGACCCTCTTTGCAGCTTCGAAATGGAACAATCAATGCTCAGAAAATTTTTAGAAAGCCTTGATCTGCTCCTCATTTTTGAAAGGGAAAAAACAATAAACCAACTTAAAAAGTAACTCTCATTTTTTTTTCATTATTCATTTGCATTCAGATTTCTTATTACAAATGTTGCAGCAATTTTAAAAAAAGTATTATTTTGCATGATGGAACAACAAAAAATACTCATCATTGAAGACGAGCAAAAAGTTGCATCCTTTATTAGTAAAGGTTTAGAAGAGTATGGATACATAACTGAAATTGCCCCTGATGGTTTAACAGGTAAGAATAAAGCAAAAAAAGAAAAATTTGAACTTATTCTGCTCGACATTAATCTTCCTGAACTTAATGGGTTAAACGTTTGCAAGGAAATAAGATATTATACTCCTAACATTCCCATTCTTATGCTTACTGCTCTGGGAACTACAGAAGACAAGCTTTCAGGATTTGAAGCAGGTGCTGATGATTACCTCATCAAACCTTTCGAATTTAAAGAACTCCTTGCACGCATAAAGGCGCTTCTGAAAAGGGCCGGAGGCATGCAGCAGGAAAATATTTTAACTATTGCTGACCTTAAAATAAATCTTGATGCGAAGACGGTTACCCGTGCAGAAAAAAAAATTGAGCTCACTGCAAAAGAATTCCAACTCCTAGAATTTCTTATTCGCAATAAAGGAAAAGTTCTTTCAAGAGCGCAGATTGCAGAAAAAGTTTGGGAGATTAATTTTGACAGCGGAACCAATGTGATTGATGTATATATTAATTTTCTTCGCAATGAAATTGACAAAAACTTTGAGCCTAAGCTGATCCACACAGTTGTTGGAATGGGTTACGTAATGAAAATTAAATAACTGATGAATGTCCGCAGCAAGCTTTCATTGCAATTCAGCTTTATTGTTGCGGCAATTCTTTTATTTCTTTCTTTATCGGTTTATTTTTCAGCTTCGCAACACCGTAAATCTGAATTTTATGAGCGTCTTAAAAATCGCGGTATTGCTGATGCACGCTTGTTCATTGATGTGAATGAAGTGGACAGCACTCTTCTCAGGATTATTGATCAAAACATTCGCACTGCCCA
>DATEMK010000005.1:0-3633 GCA_035275625.1 Bacteroidia bacterium | reverse complement strand
CATTGATGTGAAAAAATTTACGCTGAAGCATACAGTTAAAACTGTTTCGCAGTTTCTTGGAAAAAACGTAATGTTTGCCGATGATTGCGTGGGTGATGCTGCTCTTTTCATGTCAAAAAATCTCCAGTCAGGTAATGTGTTGTTATTGGAAAACCTTCGTTTTTATAAAGAAGAAGAAAAAGGTGATGCAGCATTTGCAGAGAAATTATCCAAACATGGAGATGTGTTTGTGAACGATGCATTCGGCACCGCACATCGCGCACACGCAAGCACGGCTGTGATTGCAAAGTTTTTTCCAAATGCAAAAATGTTCGGTTACGTGATGGCAAATGAAATTAAGAATGCGGAAAAAATAATGCATAATCCTGAGAAGCCATTTACTGCCATCATGGGCGGAGCAAAAGTTTCGGACAAAATATTGATCATTGAACAGCTTATGAAAAAGGTAGATTATCTCCTTGTCGGGGGAGGAATGGCTTATACATTTTTCAAAGCGATGGGTGGAAAAATAGGTGCGTCACTTTGCGAAGAAGACAAGCTTGACCTTGCAAAATCAATTCTTGAAAAAGCAAAGCAAACGGGAGTAAAATTTCTTTTGCCTCATGATTCTGTGATCGGAGATAAATTTGATAAGGATGCAAATAAGGCATTATCAAACAGCGATAATATAAAGGAGGGTTGGATGGGAATGGATATTGGCCCTTTAGCCTGTGATGAATTTGATAAAATAATAAATCAATCCAAAACCATTTTGTGGAATGGCCCGATGGGTGTTTTTGAAATGCCAAAGTTTGCCAGCGGAACTCAATGTGTTGCGGAAGCTATTGCTGAAGCTACTGCAAAAGGAGCTTTTTCTTTAATCGGGGGCGGTGATTCTGCGGCTGCAATCAACCAATTTAAAATGGCAGATAAAGTGAGTTATGTTTCAACAGGTGGCGGAGCATTATTAGAATATTTTGAAGGGAAGGAATTGCCGGGAATTAAGGCGATAGAGAATTGAGGTAAGGCAGAAACCTGACTAAGCAAGGAGGAATTTGCCAAAACGACTTTTTTTAAGAATAGAGTTAAGAAAATGGTTGATTTACAGGAATGACCTTAAAGCACTAACTAATGAACAAAAATCTCCGAAGGGGTTTCAACAACTTAAACAAGAATCCCGCAAGAGCGGGGTTTGTTGGTGGAGTGAAGAATTAAATTTACTTTGATTTGATAAAACAACGCGTCAAGATCACTGGGAAAAACAGGAAACTCTTGTAAGTACGTAGAATTAATGAAAAACTATTTTTATAAAATTATTATAACTCTATTAGGTTTTATCTTTATTTCGGGATGCAAAAAAGATAAAATAGGCGAAGGGGTGGATGTGATTACGGTTCAAATGTTTCAAAAACTTACCGCTAATGGAAGCACTTTGATTTTAAACTGTTCTGGCGGAAACTTTGGTTGTACCAACGTAGGAATAAAGTATGAGTTAAAAATAGAATATGATAATATTACTATCGTTTTTTTTGATGCGTATTATACTTCCTATGATCATTGTATTGAGCCGGGGAATAGCGATGCCCCTTCTGCAGTGGCTAATGTCGATTTAGGATATCTTCCCAATGGAAACTACAATTTGAATATTTCAAACAACAATTCGACCAATCATTTAATATTGATTGTTTCGGACTCGAAGTTCAAAATTGTGGGGAGTAATTCATCAACGGTAAAATTCTATTTAGGAATAATGGAATCAAATAGAATTCCGGTAGATGCTCTTTGGGGGGATATTTCTTATGATAATTCTAATTACAATAAAATGTTATCATTTTTTGATTCGCTTGATTCACATGGCTGCAGTCAATTTGTAATGGAACCTGGAAATTATGGCGTTTTTATTGTAAATGCTGACGGAAGTATTGACCGATCTTCTCTTACTATTCGCGATTCAAGTGTTCTTAGGAAGTATTCCGGAAATATTTCTGAAATTTCTGATATCATTCATACTTTTTGTTATCCTAATGGAACTCTTGATATTAATTTTTATAATGGAAAAGGAGAAGAGGCGGATTGTTATTAAAAATAACTTTCGAGTTTTCGCGCAGTTTTTTACGAAAGTTTATTTCCCCACTTTCTCCTTAAACTCCTCTTTAATATCCTGCAAAGCGGGAGTGAGAAAAGAAGCTGTTTTTAAAACAGGTTCGTAAAGCACAGATTGTTTTTTAGTGGATGCATTGATAAAATTCCAATGCGGCTCAAGTGCTTTGAATGACCATAGGATAACACTTACTACCAAAGCAAATTTTATAATTCCAAGAAGAGCACCTGCAACCTGATTCAATACATTTAACGAAACAGCTTTCAAAACGTTTTCTAATAATTTGGCAAATAAAATTAAGATGAGGAGTATGGCTGCAAAAACTATGATGAAAGAAAGATAAGGAATCACCGCACTGTCGGCAGAAACGATTTTACTAACCCATCCATTAAGAAGACTTGAAAATTTAAAAGCAATATATAAACCCAATATCAAACCGATGAGCATAAAAATTTCAAAAATAAATCCCCTTTTAAATCCGCGGTAAGCGCCCCAGAGGAGGGGAATGGAGATGATGATGTCGAGGAGGTTCACTTATTATAAAATTTTCAAATTACAAATTCCAATTTTCAAGACGCTTTGTTGAACATTGAACATTGATCATTGATCATTGGTCATTTCCTTTTAATTAATTCCTCTCTCCTTTTTAATAATCTCGTACGCTTCGTTGATCTTCTTAAATTTTTCTTCGGCATCTTTTCTGAAATCGGGCCCGAGGTGATGAACTTTGTCGGGATGATATTTTACAGCCATTCTGCGGTATGCTTTTTTTAGTTCTTCATCGGAAACAGTAACGTCAATCTCAAGAATTTTATATGCAGCAAGCTTGTCTTTCACAAACATAGCTTTGATAGAAACAAAATCCGGCAGCTTAATTTCGAGCAATCCTGAAATATGTTCGATAAAAGAAATTTCAGCGGCATGGAGATCTCCGTCTGCTCGCGCCAGACCAAATAATAAATGAATCAATTCAAGCCTTGATGAATAATCCAAATTGTTTTTGATCTGCAAACAAACTTCGCTGACAGAATAATCCTGCTTTAAAAGTTCTCTGAAAAGAAGCATTCGTTCGCGGGTATATTCTGCCCCGAACTGCCTGGTGAAAAATGTTTTTACGTACTCAAGCTCTGATTTTTTTACCTGGTTATCTGCTTTCATCAACGCACCGCAAAGAATGAGCAATGCGCTTCCGAAATCACCGGGCAAGGTTCCTCTTTGAGTACCGCCTTTCAGTTTTAACTGTTCATTTTCGGTCAGTGAACCGAGAGCAAAGCCAATGATTGCACCGATGGGTCCGCCTACTGCCCAGCCAAGTCCGCCAAAAAGCCATTTGTTCCAGCTGCTCATATTATCTACGAATTACGAATAATTACGAATTTACGAATAGTGGTGCAAAAGTGAAATAATTCAGAAAGGGAATTTTGGAAACGATAAAATATTTTCTACAGGTTAATTAACAAAAGTCTGAAAACCTTTTTCAGCTGCTTTGGTGTTTAGCCAGCCAATTATCATGCGGTCAAGTGTGCCGGGGTTTTTGTCATACTCCTTTTCCA
>DATEMK010000004.1:0-6393 GCA_035275625.1 Bacteroidia bacterium | reverse complement strand
ATCCAGCCGCCTGCTTGAAAATATAGTTGCATAATATCCATTGGGCATGGCACTTAATTCCATACTATCCGGGTATTTTGTGCTGGTGTCATCCAGGTAATCTGTGAAGGAGAAATGCTGAATAAACTCAGCTTTGATTTTCCATTTTTGATTGATGCTGTACATTATTCCAAAGCCGACAGGAACTGTAAACGTATGCAGCTGGTAAGGCTTCGGATAATTTTCTTCACTGTTTAAAACATATTGCCCTTCAGTGCCCAGCGGGTGCAGGTCATACCATGTTCCGTTATAATATCCCTGCGGATTAAATGCCAGGTATCCGAAGCCTGCCATTATGTATGGATTGAAAGAAACCTTGTTGTCAATGCGAAACAATTTAAAACGCAGCATTAAGTTCACTTCATCAATCTTCGAACGGAAATGCTGATTGCGAATTATATTGTCTTCTTCATTGGCAAGCGAATCCGCGCAGTCAACTTTTCCTTTATAATAGTTAAGCGTAAGGTCAAAGTGTTTGTTAATATTATATCCCACATTGACATCTCCCATCAGATGAAAAAATTTTGCCGGAGGCAGCAGCCTTTTATCACGTAAATCACCGTTATAATAAACAACTCCTCCTCCCGCTGAAAAAAAGAAACGGCTTTGAGATAACACAGCATGTGATTGATGCAGCAGAAAAAATAAAAACAGTAATAAAGAGTTCGTAACTTTTTGAGAAAACATTTTCATAATATCAACGAAAAGATACTGCAAATTTAGGGACAAACGGAGGTGCCGTCTTTTCATTTCTTCAGTATTAGCCTATTATTTCTTCACAGTCGAATGTTAATTGAATATGAATCCACTTTCATGCCACGGCCCGTGAAATCGCAGCGGCAACGGCAAAATTTCCCTCTGTTTCACCGGTTTCAAAAAATTAGAAAAAAAGATTAATAAAAAGCAGGTTCCTTTTTTTATTCAAAATCCTTGTACATCAAATATTTTTTCCTGGTCTGTTTATATTTCTTTAAAGCAGGTTGCCATGATTCTTTTATTTTTTCTTCGCTCCAGCCATCTTTAATTTGTCGCTGCAGCTGATCGGTACCTGCAAGCTTGTTAAAAAAATCAGTGAAGAATTTTGTTTTATCCGGAGCCGAATCAAAAAATGCTTTCAACCAGAAAAGATAAAGGCCCTTGTAATTTTTTACATATTCTTCACCGAATTCCCGAAGATCAAATCCGCGGCATACTTTATTTTCATAAGGCGGATTTTTTGCAATTCCCGGAATACTGACAGGTGCAAAAGAGAAATCTCCGTCTTTAAAACCGGGATAACCTATCACCTGGAATGGATAAGGCGTTCCCCGCCCCACGGAAATAATTGTTCCTTCAAATAAACAAAGGGAAGGATAAAGATAAACCGAAGTCATGTCCGGCAAATTAGGAGAAGGTTTTACAGGCAGGCTGTAAAAACTGCTGTGATCATAATTAATACACCTGATTATTTTAATCGTGCATGGCAAGGAATCTTTCAGCCATTTTTCACCAAGGAGCATTTGAGCATACTCTCCAATCGTTAGTCCGTGTACGATGGGAATGGGATTCATTCCAACAAAAGAGGAGTATTTTTTTTCCAGCACAGGTCCATCAATATAATATCCATTCGGATTAGGACGATCGAGAACAAGAAGCGGAATATTATTTTCTGCGCATGCTTCCATCACATATTGGAGGGTAGAGATATATGTGTAAAAACGCGCGCCCACGTCCTGGATGTCAAAAATTACCCAATCCACACTTTTCAAATCATCTTTTGAAGGCTTTAAATGATTTCCATACAGGGAAATTAAAGGAACCCCCGTCTTAACATCCAAAGCACTCTTGATCTCCTCACCGGCTCCGGCTTCTCCGCGAAAACCATGTTCAGGTGCAAACACACATTTTATTTTTATTTTAAGTGAAATGAGAGAGTCAACAAGATGTGTTTTTTGTATTAAAGAAGTTTGGTTGGCAACAATGGCAACAGTTTTATTTTTTATCAATGGAAGATATTGCTCTGTTTGCTCAGCGCCCGTAACAATTTGTTTTTCTTCCTGAATTTCATGCATAATTATTTTATCCTGCTGTGCACAGCACAATTTCAGGGCAAGCAACAGGACTGACGCCAGGGCGGGAAAACGTCTTTTCATAATTACAGGTGCAAAGCTAAAAAAGTAAACCACTTTCAGTCTGAAAAATCTATTAATCCCGGACTTTGAAGCCATTGGCATATTCCGTCCCTGACGGGACTTTTGAATTGCCAATCAAATTATTTCTACCAATATTTTGTGCCTACGGCACATTATACAATCCCATAGGGATTTAATATTGGTGGTAAACAAAAAAGACGATTTGCTTTGAAAGTCCCGTCAGGGGCGGAATATAAGTTTTTCGGACACCTTTGACTTTGAAGCCTTACCGGTGAAAACGTTATTTTTTCATTACTTTGATGATAATTTAGAAATTAAACTTTTAAGGAGATGTCCAGGATTTTCGCAATCGGTGATATTCACGGCTGCAGTAAAACTTTCAGAAAATTACTTACTGAAAAAATACAGATCACTAAATCTGATGAAATCTATTGTGTGGGAGATTATATTGACAGGGGAAATGACAGCAAAGGTGTAATTGATTTTATTTTTGAATTGAGAAAAGAAAATTACAGGATTTACACGCTGAGGGGTAATCATGAACAAATGCTTCTTGAGTCTGCGGAGAGTAGCCAGAAACTTAAACAATGGATTTTAAACGGAGGCAATACGACACTCAGGAGTTTTGGCATTAGTTCAATAAATGATCTTGATGCAGTGTACCTGGATTTTTTCAAAAGCACTGAATATTTTATTGAAACGGAGAAATGTATTTTTGTTCATGCCGGTTTGAACTTTTCATTACCGGATCCTTTTGCAGATAAGCAAGCCATGCTGTGGATCAGGGACTTTTCTGTGCAAAAAGAAAAGCTGAAGGGAAAAATTTTAATTCATGGCCATACACCTGTGCCGTTGCAATTTATTTTATCGTATGTCTATGAAGATGTTATAAATATTGACGGAGGTTGTGTACACAATCATGTGGAAGAATTAGGAAACCTTGTTGCATTTGAAATAAATGAAAAGAAAATAATTTCCGTCAGAAATATTGATTGAAAATAAAGTTAACATGGGTTAACAGGAGATAAGTTCCGGGAAGCCTATCTTTGCAGAATGATATCAGAAAAGGATATAAATGAAAAGAAAAGAAGGTTCATTCAATTTTTAAGTCTCAAGTTAATTTTTTTATTGAATATTTTTTTTTCAATAAACGTTTTTGCCCAGACTCTCACTGTAAGTTCTTCACAATTAAATTTCGGAAATACTTTTGAAAATGCTCCTGACAGCCTGCAGATTACCATTTACAATAACATGGGTAAGACGGTGGATGTAACAGGAATAAAATTTTATACTACTTATGGCGCCCCTGCTTTTTCTGCAAATTCCTCCGGGTTCAGTATTCCTGACGGTGCGTCAAATATCATCTGGATAAAATTTTCTCCGCTGCATAATATCTTTCACAATTCAGAAATGGTAATTGAGAATAACGGGTTGCGTGGTTATGTGAATGTGGATCTTCTCGGGCAGGGAAAATATTCCAATACTTACTATAATCTGACAGAAAATCTTTCGGAAGAAACGCTCAAAACGTCTTTGCACAATATCATGACTTCAAACTACGTCAACCTTACTTATAGCCCTGCAAGGGATTCGATGTTTATGGTGATAGATAACCAGGCTGTAAACGGGCAGGGCGCTTCGCAAAATACAATTGAAAGCATTTACACCGGAACTCTTGCTGTAGGATACATTGACCGCAGTGACTGCCAGGCAAATTTTTCTTTCAATACAGAACACACTTTCCCTCAATCTATTTTTAACAGCGTTGAACCGATGAAATCTGATTTGCATCATTTATTTCCTACGGATGATGCCTCGAATAATGAACGCGCGGATAATCCGTTCGGAGTGGTAACAAATCCAACCTGGACACAGGGAGGGTCAAAATCAAACGGCAGCATCTTTGAACCGCGCGACCAGCAAAAGGGAGCAACCGCCAGGGCGATGATGTATTTTGTTTTGCGGTATGCGAATTACAGCAGCTTTTTTACTTCACAGGAAACTATTTTAAGAACGTGGCATAAAAATTTTGCTCTCACGCAGGTGGAGCGTAAACGGAATAATGACATCTATGGAATGCAGAACAACAGGAATGCCTTTGTGGATTACCCGCAATTTATTGATCGCATAACATCTATTTCAAGTACTTCAGTCGCACCTGTTGTTTCTTCCATTGATTTGCCGCAGGACACCATTATTTATGGTTATGTCGCGCAAAGTGTGAATAACATTTTTCATTTTGTAATCGTGAACAATGGAAATGTAAATGTTCAGCTCAGCAATTTTACGCTGTCTCACCCCGGAATGCTCAGCTTTCAGACGGGTGGAAGCAATGTCACATTGCCACCGGGCGAATCAGCAGGTTTAGATATAAATTTTTTCACAACTGTTCCTGATTCCATTCATGGCTGGCTTACATTTAATACGGATGTTCCGGGTCAGAGTTTTATCAGTGTTCCGGTTTTCGCAAACGACCCTGTTTTTAATTATGTTCCTGAATTATCACAGGCAGATATTTCTTTGTTTCCAGATCCGGTTCATGATTTTTGCATGATTAATTTACCCGGTAATTTTCCTGGCAGGTGGAGCATTTCCATTTTTGATTTTGCAGGAAAAGAGACAAAATTTTCCGGAAAGGAAACAAATCAGAACACTATGATTATCAATTTGCAAAATTTCACTCCCGGGGTGTATTTTGTTAAATGTGAAAGCAAAATCAACGGTAACATTTTTTACAAAAAGCTGTTAAAGTATTAGATTAACATTGACCTTCCTGTTGATAAATTTTAAAGTCTTTCTCAAGGGAATCTGACTCATAAATAAAAAATAATTACCTTTGTTAAAAAATAAACCCTTTGTCCAAAGTAACCTTCAATAATAAAAACAGCCAGTTTTACGATTCGGTTAAAAAAAGCGTTGAACAGTATTTCAGCAGGAACAATATTCCGACAACCGGAAATTTTAAACTGTATTTAAAAGCGCTTGTCCTCATTCCCGCAGCCATCGCTATTTATATCACAGTTGTTTTTTTTAATATTCATCCTGCAATCAGCCTTTTCCTTTGCGGCTTATTCGGCTTTATTCTTGCCGGCATCGGCTTTAATGTAATGCATGATGCCTGCCACGGAAGCTATTCTTCAAAAAAATGGATTAATTATACAATGGGGCTTTCACTGAATTGCCTTGGCGGGAATTCTTTTATCTGGAAATTGAAGCACAACATTATCCATCATACCTATCCGAACGTGGACGGAGTGGATGACGATATTGCCAAATGGCCGATCATCCGCCAATGTGAATCCCAGAAATATATGCGCATTCACAAGTATCAGCACATTTACTTTTTTATTGTTTATGGGCTTTCTTCATTTCTCTGGATTTTCCTGACGGACTTCATAAAATATTTCAGCAGGAAAATTACCGGTACGCCTATCAATAAAATGGAAACGCAGGAACATGTGATTTTCTGGCTCAGCAAACTGTTTTACATATTTGTTTACATAGCATTGCCGGTTTATTTTGTCGGGGTTCTTCCTTGGGCGCTGGGATTTACCGCCATGCACCTGGTAAAAGGTTTTACGCTTGCCATTGTTTTCCAGCTTGCTCATGTGGTGGAAGACACTCATTTTGTTGATGCCAATAATAAAGAGCTTAAAGTGGAGCAGGAGTGGGCAATTCACCAGATGAAAACAACGGCTAATTTTGCAACAAAGAATAAAATTGTTTCCTGGTTCACAGGAGGATTGAATTTCCAGGTTGAACACCATCTTTTTCCCAAGGTGAGCCATGTCCACTACCCGGCCATCAGCAAATTATTACAGGAAGCCTGCGAACGGTTTAATGTACCCTATATTTGTTATCCGACCTTAACGTCAGCCATCGCTTCACACTACAGGTTTATGAAGCATCTCGGGCGTTAACCTATCTGGTATTGTTTCCCTCCATCCTTTATTTTCTCTCTCTTTCTTTTTGCAAGTGTTAATTTTCTACATTTGCGGATTAATTATTAAAACATAACAATATTATGAAAAAAGGTAAAGTAAAATTTTTCAATCACTCCAAAGGATTTGGATTTATTTGCGACAATGAAACCGGGCAGGACATCTTTGTCCACTCAACAGGATTAAAAGACGAAATTCGCGATGGTGATGAAGTCACTTTCGATGTTGCCCAGGGTAAAAAGGGTTTAAATGCAGTGAACGTTCAGCGTGCAGCATAAATA
>DATEMK010000003.1:0-4803 GCA_035275625.1 Bacteroidia bacterium | reverse complement strand
CCGTTTTTTACTCACCAATTAAATTAAATTATTAAAACAATTTTTAAAACACATTATTAAAGCAAAATTAAAAAACAAAATGAAAAAAATATTTTTAGCAGTGGCCGCAGTTGCAATAAGCATAAGCGCTTTCGCTCAATCCGATTCATCAGGCAACAGGATGAATCAGCATGACATTATTAATAAAACAAACCAGGATGGTAACAATCCCAACACCACCAGGAGCGGGCATGACATGAACAGCCAGGATCCAAACGTGCAAAATAACCGTGACAGTTTAATGAGTCATCAGCCAGTGAGAAAATCACAGCCTGACGGTTATAGAATGCAAAATGGAAAAATCATGATGTCAAAAAACGGCAGGATGACCACGATGGATAAAGAAATGACTTTCAGCGATGGATCAATACTGATGAGCGATGGAACCATCATAAGAAAAGATGGCACAAAGCTGATGATTAAAGACGGGGAGTACGTGGATCTGACTGGTAAAGTGGTGAAATCAGACAGGAATAAAGATATGTATCTCGTTCCTGACAGCACTAAGAATAAGAAATAGTTAACAAAAAAAAACGGCTTATGTCCGTAATTCAATAAATATAATTCTAACAATAAATAAATAAAAACAAGATGGAAAAAAATCAGGATCAAATGCAGGAAAACATGACCACAGACCGTGGCAGAATGTTAACAGGAATGTTTCGCGACCGTGAGAGCACGGAAAATGCTTACAACACGCTTCACGAAAGAGGTTATACCAAGGATGACATTAATTTAGTTATGTCAGATGAAACACGCAAAAAACATTTTTCAGGCGATGTTAAAGAAACTGAAATAGGAACTAAAGCTGCCGAAGGTGCCGGAAAAGGATCCGCTATTGGCGGAGCTGTTGGCGCTATTGCAGGAGTTGTTGCCGCAATCGGAACCAGCCTGGTCATACCGGGGCTTGGTTTAATTGTTGCCGGACCCATTGCTGCTGGTTTGGCAGGAGCCGGAGCAGGCGGCATTACAGGCGGAATAATTGGCGCCCTTGTAGGCCACGGTATTCCTGAAGAACGCGCCCGGTTATATGAATCAGCTGTTAAAAAAGGGCATATCGTTATGGGAGTTCGTCCCCGTAATGAAGATGATGCTAAATATTTTGAGGACAGGTGGCGCGCCAATAAAGGCGAAGAAATTTATTCAGGAAACATTTAGTTTTAAAAATCAACAATAACAAACCATTTAAAAATAAAATTAAAATGAAGAGTACAAAATCAAAATCAAACGGACGCTCCAATGGGGCGCATGCAAAAGAAACCGGCAGCAAAAGCGGAATCCAATCCTCTCAGCTCATGCAATTATTTGAAGATGAGTTAAAGGATATTTACTGGGCGGAAAAAGCGTTGCTCAAAGCTATCCCTAAGATGATGAAAAATGCAACATCAGAAGATTTGATTGAAGCATTGGAAAATCACCTTACTGAAACAGAAGGCCATGTGGCCCGTGCCGAACAGGTATTTGAGGCAATCGGGAAAAAAGCAGCAGCTAAAAAATGTGAGGCCATGGAAGGGCTTATAAAAGAAGCGGAAGAAATCATGCAGGACTGTGAAAAAGGCGCTATGCGCGATGCAGGAATAATTTCAGCAGGTCAGAAAGTGGAGCATTATGAAATCGCATCTTATGGAACGCTCCGCCAGTTTGCAGAAACTCTTGGATTAAGCGATGCAGCATCCATTCTTGCAGAAACGCTCGAGGAAGAAAAAGCCGCTGATGTTAAACTTACTGAAGTTGCAGTAGCGTGCATAAATATTGAGGCTGCAGGCGAAGAAGAAGAAGAAGAAAGTACGACAACAACTGCCGGAAGAAGGTAAATCATTTTTTTTATGTAAAAAGAGCGAAGACTATTCATGTCTTCGCTCTTTTTTTATTTGAGTTACATGCTCAACAGGAAAACAGCCGGCAGGCTACTCACGCCTTTTTTTTATTAAACCAAAATTATTGCTTCATAAATTTTTCTGTTACCAAAGTATTTCGGCTGAACACTTTTATAAAATAAATACCGCCTGTGAGATTCGAAATATCTATCCTGTTCTGATTTTTTACTTTGATTATTCTTTCTCCGAGGATGTTTACTATTTCAATTTCAAAATTGTCATCTGAAGAAAATAAAATATTTATTTCAGAATTTGCCGGGTTTGGAAACACAGAAACATTTAACCCTGGTGAAGAGATTAATTCTTCAGCCCCTTCCCTGCACGGAACGGTCACCGTCACTCCAGCTGATAATTTATTACATCCGTAACTGTTGGTCACTCTAATTTTATAAACACCTGCAATGGTTGCTGTATAGTTTTTTGCAGTTGCTCCGGCAATATTAATTCCCCCTTTTTTCCATTGATATGTTAATCCTGTTCCGGAATTTCCTTTTAACAGCACACTGCCCCCTGCACAAAAAGTTGTTGGTCCCTGTGGTGTAATGGTGGCAGATGGTGCAGGGTTCACCGTTACCACAGTTCCGGGGGATGTTGTTTTTGAACAGCCTGTTACTGTGTTGGTAACAGTAACCTTATACGTGCCGCCAATTGCTGCTGTATAGGTCGAAAGAGTGGCACCGGAAATATCTGCTCCGCCTTTTTTCCATTGGTATGTTTTGTTTGCACCCGATGGTACATTTAAAAGTACACTTCCACCCTGGCAAAATGTGAGGGATCCGGCCGGAGTTATAGTGGCAGACGGCAGCGTGCCGGCCGCTACAGAAACCGGGCGCACAACATAGCATTGCGTACCGCCAGGACTTGAAAATTGCGCGCGAACTTCATAATTGCCCGGGGCAACATTTGAAAAAATCGTGTCGGTATAGCTCTGGCTTGAAATAAATGTACCGGTGGAAGTATAAAGCGCTAATTGGAAGTTATATGAAAAATAAATAAAAACGGAACCGCCATTATTAAATGAATTGGTGTAGGAGAATTCTGGCGGAACTCCGTTTGGCCAGTTGAAATGCGCAATTACCTTCCCGACCGGGTTGCTTCCGCATGCAGGAGATGAGGTTACCGAAAGGTTGGAAGCAGGAGCCGTAGCTTCAGGAAGAGTTACAGACAATGAACCGGTGCATCCCTGTGCATTGGTAAGAACAGAAACATAATTTCCTGCCGGAAGATTAGTGAATGTATCCATAGCCGTACACATTTGGGTGGGGAGATTACACCCGACTGTGTGAGGTCCCCAGGTTTGCCCTGATGTTGTATTCTGCAAAAAAAAAGTAAACGGTCCCGGTGTACAATTTGCGTAAGTTGCAAGAATCATCCTCCCGGTTGAAGTTCCGGGGCATGGAGGTGTTATAGCATCAGATACAAGACCAAAACCATAATCCAAAGTATTTCCATTGTCCCACACAGTAGTTGAACTTGTTCCCGTAACTGCAGTTGCGTCTGTAACAGTAACAGTATAATTACCACCAGGCACTCCGAAAAGAGTATCATTTTCAAAATTTGTAACATGTACAGTTCCTGTTGACCATTGATACGTATAAGGCGAACTCCCCGGAGTTACACTGGCAATTACTAATCCATTTGGCGGCCCCGTAAAACCGCAGGCGTTTTCATAAGCGATGCAATTCACTGTTAGAGTCTGTCCATTCACCCTGTGAGCTGAAAAGAGAATGCATAAAGTCAAAAGAATACAAGTGGTCTTCATAAGAGATATTTTTTCTGTGTTATCAGTATGTTTTATAAGCAACAAAATTAACAGCAATCTGCTTCCCGTACAATAGCACTATAATATGATTTTTGCAGAGAATGTCCGGAAATGTGCATCACAGCGTTATTCTCTTCCCAACTTGCCATACCTGTGTTTCCTGCTTTCATCAACTGAGTCAGCAGGCGGAGGAGGATTCTCCATGATAACTTCGGGAAACAATTTTGTCTGAAAGCCATCAAAATCACGCGCCCATTCTTTGTGATTGTAAACGCAAACCGGCAGGCAGATAGAGCAGTAGTTGTGTTTGGCGAAATAAGGGAAACACTTGCCTGTATCAACAATATAACGGTCGTAGCCGAGATGATCCTTACCTGCGTTTGCACTGCGTTGATCAGGAATTGCTTTAGCCGGGCAATAGATGCGGCAGGCTTTACACGTGTCGCAAAAAGCGGCAATTCCCGCATCAACAGGGTGATCAATTTCCATTTCCATCGAAGTGATCACGCTTCCCATGCGGAACAACGGACCCAGCTTCGGGTGAATAATGCTTCCATGTCTTCCTAACTCACCGAAGCCCGCCTTCAACCCTATCGGAATATGCAGCAGGTCGCTGTCACCTATGGGATGTTCAATTTTACAATCATAGCCCAGCGAACGGATGTAGTCGGCAAGCCGTATCACCGTTTCACCAAGCGTATAGTAAACACGCAAACATTCAATAGCTGATTCACGTGAAGGCACCACCTGGAACTCGCGCCATCGCATCCGCTGCCCTACAGCAATGGCATATTTTTCAGTAACCGTCTTGCCGCGGTAAACATCTGACGGTTCTATTTCGCAAATCCCGGCAATGTCAGCTCCAAACTGCATTGCTTTGTTTTTTATTTCCCGTGCAGCTTCGGCAGGCGATGCAAAATAATGCCGGTGTGCGGCTGCCCGCCCTTCAAAGCGCTCATACTGGCCTTCATAAATATCTTTAAGGTATTGATTCACTTCATCAATGCTGATGGTACGCCCGCCAACTGCATCATACCAGTCCTGCCAGGAAAACGGGGGAGGATTGCTGTTTGTCATTGTATTTACAGCAAAGTAAGTTTAAAATGTACAAATACGGGCAAGAAA
>DATEMK010000002.1:0-2005 GCA_035275625.1 Bacteroidia bacterium | reverse complement strand
ACTCCGGTTTCAAACCTGGATTACCGCGGCTCAGGTTAAGCGAATCGGAATAATCAGTATAGGGAAGCAGTTGAAAAAATGAAGGGCGGTTGACGCGCCTTGAATAATTTAATTGCATTTCGTTTTTATCATTCAGCTTATAGCTCAGAAACGCACTTGGAAAAATACTGATAGGGTAGGAGTGTTTAAAATCAAGGGGTATAGTGGTGAGGCTTCCGGTATAAAAAGAGCTTTCTCCGCGAACGCCCACCTGGTATCCGAATTTTTTAAATTGGTTGGACAGCGTAAAATATCCTGCATACACCTGGTCGGTAAATTTATAATCACTGATTTCAGCCGGAACAAAATCATATTCACTGCTCAGGTAATTAAAAAGAAAATTTTGAGTGGCGCTGATATAATTACGGATGGCTGCGCGAACACCGGTTTCTATTTTTAGCTTGTCTGTGACCGGGTTTGCATAATCGGTTTGCGCAGTAATAAAATTGGTCCTGCTGTTTGTATTTTGCTGTTGAATACTTGGAGTCCCTGACGGGTTATTTTCCGAATCATAGTTTTGAGTTTGAAATTTTCCCGTGCTTGCAACTTCGCTCCGGTTATAATTTACATCGGCCGTCAGTTCTTTTCCTTCTTTGGGGTAAATGTGCTTGAAGGAAAGCGTTCCGCCCGCATTTTTAATGTTGCGTTCGCTGTTATTTATTCTCATGGATGATGTTGTTGTATTCCCGCTGTTGAATATGGAATCTGTAATGGTTGTAATCTCATCTTCAGGTTTGAACACGCCTCTGTTATACATTCCTGAAACGGTAAGCGTATTCCTGTTATCCATAAAATAATCCACCCCGGCTCTACCGAACCCGAAATATCCTTTTGTTTGTGAAATGCTTTGCTGTGAAAGATCAATCCGCGGAAAGCCTCCAAAATAAGTGCGGTCTGTTTCGTTTGTTGATTTTGAATTGCGCTGGTTCAGGTTTCCGCTGATGAAATAATTTATTTTCCCTTCGCGCATATTCAGATCCGCGCCCAGGTTGATGCGGCCCCGTGAATCAACACCTGCACGCACGTTTCCATTATAACCCAGGCGCCTGTTTCTTTTCATTACGATATTTAAAATGCCGCCACCGCCACCGCTTGCATCATATTTGGCAGAAGGATTTGTAATTACTTCAATACTTTGTATGGCATCAGCCGGAATCTGGTCAATGGAAAGAGTTGTGGGTCGCCCGTCAACAAAAATTTGCGGGGCAGCATTGCGCAATGAAACATTTCCGTCAATATCCACATTTACAGACGGAACATTTTTCAAAACATCTTCAGCAGTTCCTCCTGCATTGACAGGATTTTTTTCAACATTGTAAACTTTCCTGTCAATTTTCATTTCATAGACGGGAATGGTTTCCTCAATGGTTACACCCTGGAGATTTACGGCTGAAATGCTGAGCTTAATATTTCCCAAATCTTTATCCATCGCACCCATTGTTCTCTGCATTCCGCCCTGCCCGGGTTTTAAACCGAATGAAACTTTTTGCTCATAAGGAGCATAACCTAAAGCTGAAATTTTCAAGGTGTAATTTCCAAATGCAGGAATATTTTCAAGGCTGAAATCACCGTTTGCCTGCGTAAGCTGTCCGGAGACCATTACTTCCCTGGTTGAATCGGAAAGACTGTCCCTCTTTGTTTGCATTAATTGAACGGCAGCGAATTCAATTCCCTTCCCGGTTTTTTCATCCGCCACTTTACCATAAAAATGTCCTGCAATCATTTGCCTTTCGCTGTTGTTTCCGCGATTGCTGCCCTGCGGCTGACCGGGAAATTGCGCGAAAGAATTAGGAATAATGAACAAAGAAAAAATCAGTACAAAAAACTGTCTCATATAAATGTAAAATAAATACCCGGATAAAGAAATCGGACGCTTTGAATATATTAATGACTGTTTTCGTCATTAAAAGTTAAGCCGTTCAAAAGTAGAGACTTAAAAATTAAGAAAAGATTAACAGGAAAAACG
>DATEMK010000001.1:0-5719 GCA_035275625.1 Bacteroidia bacterium | reverse complement strand
AGTGAGCTTAATAATGTGCCTGAGGCCCGGTTCGATAAAGGCGGGTGCAGGCACGGAAGCCTGGTTTTTTTCAAGAATATTTTCTATGAGCTTTTTATAACGCCTGCCGGCATTCTTCCAGCGCAGGTGATGCGCGTAACTGAGTGCGTTGGTACGGAGCATCCCTGCAGCAGCATGATCACCGAGAAGCGTGAGGAGCATGTCAGAAAGCTGATCATGATCCCTGAAATTAAAAAGCCACCCGCGGTTATCGGCAAGCAATTCCTGCGCATGCCAGTAAGGAGTGGAAAGGACGGCAGCCCCTGCACCGATAGCATACGAAAGCGTGCCGCTGGTTATCTGCTCTTCGTTGTTATAAGGAGTAATATACACATCAACAGAGTGGAGCAGCTCAAATAAATTTTCTTCCGTCATAAATCCTTTTCGAAACTGGACATGGTTTGACACACCAAGCTCTTCCGCGAGTTGAATAAGCGATTCGCGATAGGAGTCGCCCTCCGAACGCAACACATTGGGGTGGGTATTCCCCTGTACAAGATATACTACCGATGGATATTTCTCCGCCACTTTCGGCAGTGCACGGATCACGGTTTCAATACCCTTATTCCGCCCGAGCAAACCGAATGTCATAAGCAGCTTTTTTCCCGTGAGATTAAAAGATTTCAGCACATCTTCTTTATTAACAGGCATTTTTTGCGGAACTCCATGCTCAATAATGGAAATTTTATCAGCAGCAATCTCATAAATATCGCGCAGAAACTGGCGCGCTTTATTGGTCATCACCACAATTTTCTCTCCTTTAGCCGCCAGCGCCTGCATGATTGATTTTTGCAGGACAGAAGGCTTTTTAAGAATGGTGTGGGCTGTTACGATAAACGGTACTTTTAACCTGCTGACAAGGGAAAGAATATCAATCCCGGAGTCGCCACCGAAAATCCCATATTCGTGCTGAATGATGCAGATATCGAAATCATTTGAATTGATAAAGCCTGCTGCCTTCGTATAATCTTCAGGTACATCCTGCCGGATACTGAAATTAACTTCAGGCGGATATTCAAGATCATCCCCTTTTTGGACAGCGATGACACTTATTTTGTCTTTCAGACTGTTATTAACGGGAAGATGAACCTTAATGGAGTTCAGCAGATTCTCTGTAAACGTGGCAATACCACACTCTTCAGGCCTGTATGTAGCAATAAAAGCGATTTTCATATTTTCGAAAGGTAATAATTTTAAATGTTAAATGGAAGAGGAGATTAATTCAATTACAAAAAAAATGTGCCATCTTAAGAAAACTATTGTTGAATAAAAAACTCAATTTGCATCACTGAAGTTTTGGTAGTGGGTCAATTTAAATTTTGGGTTATGTTTATTTTGAAAAGCGTAGTGAAACTTTGTGTCTTAGTGCCTTTGTGGCTCTATTTTAAAAATTAATTTTGCCACAAAGCCACAAAGTCACTAAGAAGCACAAAAAGATGAACCAGCCCTTTTGTTTTAATCCAATCTCCTTTTGGGATCAGGATGTTTAGATTTTCTGACTGAGAATTTTGTCATCAGTAAATTTTTTCAGGAGTTAAATATTGGAATCAGTTGGATTTCTAAACAAAAAACGCAGGTTAAACTATCCTGATTAATAATCACATACGTAAATAATAGTATTATTAAAATCATTTACAAGGTAACTATATACTACTTTTCGGAAAAGGATTTTTAAAGAATTGTATAATCTTTTTCAAAGTCTTCAACCGTTGTCTTTAATCCAATACCCGCCAAATGACCTTTTTGCATAATTATACAAACATCATTGTCTTTAGTTTCATCAAACATATCTTCGTTTGGATTGGATTGCGTCACATCTCCTTTAGGAAGTATTGCAACACCGATTACAAGATTTGGTGATAAATCCTTATCGCTCTTAACTTCTTTTCCAAGCAAATGCTTGTATTTTTCTTTCTTCTCTAATAACTCATTTAAAGTACTCATAGCTTTATTTTTTCAGTTCTTACAAAGGTAAAAATTTCTTTTTATCATTGTTGAAAAGTTTTTGATAGTATTACGATCAAGAGTCTTGACAATGTCACAATCAAAGATTACCTTTGCGAGCAAATGCCGCAAACGTTCAGAAATATTGTAGAAAACAACATCAAAAAAATTGCTTTTGGCGGGTATCTTTTTATTGCTTTCCTTTGTCACCCTTATCTCATGGAAGCCGGAAAAGCTGAACCCAAAAAAGTAGTTCCTAAATTCAAATACGAGGCAGACCATAAGGCTCATGCGCCTGTGGATTGTCCGCCAAATGAAGCCAGTTCATTAAAAAGAACTGCGTTTCGTTATGTCAATAACCCTATAACGACTGATAATTTCAAAACGTATATTCAGTTGGGATGGAATCCCAAAGCAACAGACCCTGCACATAAAATTTGTAAAGCGTGTGGGTTGTCTATGTATTCAACAAAAGATAAAGCATATAAAAAATACAGGGGAAATCCGAATAAATCAAATGTTAAGTACACTCATATTGCTGAAGGGGTTATTGAATCAACTGACGGAATTTATGCCAAGCCAAGAAGCGATGGACATTTTACCCTACATGAATTTGAGGGTGTGACATTAATTAACAAGTTTAAAGTGGTTGCAGAACTAAAATAGTGGAAACATTTATTTCATATCCGTTTACAAAATGGCGCTTTGAGGGATACCAGTATAAATCTGATTTAATAGATTTTGATGGAGAGCCTCTTTTAGTCCATTATCAATATGGGAACCGACACGCTATTTATTATTGGGTTGAAGGTGATGAAAATAATAATAGGTGGCTATGTTTTGAAGTGACCGTAAAGCAATTATATGATTACGTTCACAGAAAATTAACTTTATTTCAGTTGATTAAAAATAAAGAGCCGGAAACTTTTTATACTGTTGACATTGATCGGAAACTTAATTATTCAAATTTTCAATTTCTTCCTGGTTATGATATTCCCCAAAAATATTTTCCTGATGTCGAAAGTTATTTTTTGGAGGACAAGCCAGATTATCTCCAAGAAATTTTCAATACCATTGATACGGATTATTATCTTGAAATATTAAATGATGACCACTCTATGGCTTTGGAAATTATCCCTAACAATAGCATATTACCATCAAATACAAGATATAATGGTACTGTTAGTTTAGGTAACGGAGCGCAGTTTTTGCAAAAAATAGATGACTCTTATAAAGGCTATGTGGGTGTGGAATTTTATAATAATTTTAGTAAGGATTTTCAAGACGATAAATCTTTATCCAAAACTATTACCAAAATAATTTTAAGTTCAGAACCCAGAATTTTAAATACACATAAAAATGGCAGTTTTCAAATTACTGTTGGCTATGATACTGTGTTAAAACAGGAAAAAATGAAAGGCGAGTATTTTGACTTTAGAAATACACTGCCTGAAAAATATAAGAGCGAAATATTATCTCTGTCATTAAACCTTAATAATAAAGATGTCATAACGGACATAACAAAAAAATATAATGACGCTGCAAGAAAAAAAATATTTGATCCATTAATTAAAATAATAAATAGTCCTGAGTATAATTTATCTCTAATTAATAGAGATACAAATGAAAGTAAAAAATACCCAAAAATAAATTACCAGAATAGAAAAAAGTTAGTGCCTCCAATACAAAAAGAGCCTTTGCCGGAGCAATTAGAAGCAATCTTTGCTACCGTAACAATGGAGGTTACAGCAAACACAAAACTCGAATCTTTAAGCAAAAAAGATTTAAAACAGGGTAATTTATTTATTGATTACTCAAATCAAATTCAACGTGAAATTCAAAAAATCGAAAACGATAATTATATTATTTGGCTACACAAACCCGTCACATACACATTGAGAATAAATGGCACATTGAGAGAAGTAATTTTTGAACCATTAAATATTAATGTCAGTGCAGGAAGTAATAATAATGCTTTAGAAAAATTTGTTGATGAATTTATTTCATGTGTGGAACTTAATTATATTTCTGAAACCCCAAAAAGCGCAGAGATAAAGAGCTATTTCGATACAATAATTGAAGAAATAGAAGAAAAAGCACCCGACATTTCATAAACA
The DNA here is from genome assembly GCA_035275625.1 of Bacteroidia bacterium. Lineage (GTDB taxonomy): Bacteria > Bacteroidota > Bacteroidia > AKYH767-A > OLB10 > DATEMK01. The sequence goes on along the minus strand of DATEMK010000001.1, from coordinate 1,619 downwards.
CTTCATAATCAAATATAATTTATTTTCAAGTTTTAGTTGCAAGTTTGAAACTTTGTACTATCTTTGCCTTATGACAATCAGAACAGAAGTTCTTCTTACGATTAAAAGCTACTCTGATAAAATGAAAGTAACAACGTCATATATTTATAAACTCATAAAAGAAAAGAAAATGCAACCAGTGGTCATTGATGGAGTAAAGTTTATTGATACCGTAAAATTTCCACGCATACCTAACAAATAATATTTTTTTTACCTAATCAGTTTCAAGTTTCAAACTCAAAACAATGTTCAAAGAATTTAAAAACCTACACGACATTTACACTGCATTCCCTGATAATGATTCTTGTCGAAAACACTTGGAACAATTAAGGTGGAATGGTAACCCTACTTGTCCCCATTGCGGAAGTACCACAGAGCCTTACAAATTAAAGGACGGCAAAACGTATGAATGTGCTGAAAAGAAATGCCGTCAAAAATTCACAGCAACCGTAGGAACAATATTTGAAAATACTAAAGTGCCTTTACAGAAATGGTTTTTGGCTATCTACTTGGCAAGTTCACATAAAAAAGGAATAAGTTCGTTACAGCTTCACAGGGACATCGGAGTGACGCAAAAAACCGCTTGGTTTATGTTGCATCGCATTCGTTTAATGCTTGCAGACAAACAGCCTAAAATGTTATCTGGTGTTGTGGAAGCCGATGAGGTTTACATTGGTGGAGTTCTGAAAAATAAACACAAATGGCAGAGAGATCAGTATAAAATTGATGGGATTGATACCAAACAACCAGTTTTAGGAATTTTACAGAGAGACGGTAAAATAAAATTCATCCATCTTAAAGAAGTAAATCGAAAAGTTTTAATAGGCAAATTGAAGCATTATGTAAAACAAGGTTCGGTTGTTATTACCGATAGTCTTCCTGCTTATAAGAGTCTTAAAGGACATTTTGAGCATCACAGTGTACATCATGCGCATGGAGAATATGCACGTGGTATTTACCATACAAACTCTATTGAAGGCGCGTTTTCATTATTGCAGCGCGGAGTTATAGGAATTTATCATTTTGTAAGCCCCAAACACTTACATCGTTACTGTTCTGAATTTGCTTTTCGTTATAATACACGTAAGAGTGATGAATCCGAAAGGTTCAACACTGTTTTATCGCAAGTGGCGGGACGTTTGAAGTATCAAGATTTGATAAATTCACCCAACGTTCCGCCCCGATCGTAAAAAGTTTTATAAAAAATGGTGGCGTAAAAAAATACGCAAACCCAAACCTAAAGCAAAGACAAAGCGCAATCCTAACCAGTTGCGCCTTTTTTATTAATTTTACATCTGTGAAAAAGAAGAAAGCTAAAAAGGAAAAAACCTTAAAAATACATGGTTCATTTGAAGATGTATTGAGGGCTTCGGTTTCAGGCAATCCCAAGCCAAAACCGAAGGGTAAGAAAAAATAAGCACTTTTTAAGTGCCTGAAAACCAGTGCTTTTTTCCGAAAACTGGTATATAGTACCCATTTACAAGTGATTATGAATAGTTCACCTATAAATACATATCATTCACCTATTTAATTTGCATTTTCACCAAAATGAATTATATTTACATTAATATTTAAAACCA